>CAJOGQ010000053.1 GCA_905234125.1 uncultured Bacteroidaceae bacterium
TCGCTCTTGTCCATCAAGTCATCGTGCAGAAGGGTGAAGTTGTGATAGGTCTCCAATGCCAATGCGTTGTTCATGATGGCATCGACATCGTCCTTGTACAAGTTGTACCCCATCAACATCAGCAAGGGACGGATGCGCTTGCCACCAATCGACAGGATGTAACGGATAGGATCGTAGAGATTCTTGGGTTCGGCATTGTAGCGAATCTCCTCTACGGCACCATTGATCTTCTGGGTGAGTTGTGTGATTGTGTACATATCCTATATATATATAATAATGTGTATCAAAAACGATGTGCCCCACATCGACTCATCGGTATGGGGCACATCGATAATGAGATCAGCATGTGATTACTGCAGACGGAATGTGACTGGGAGCGTGAAGCGCACACGCACATTCTTACCACGCTGTTTGCCAGGAATCCACTTAGGCATAGCCTGCACGGCACGGATAGCTTCCTTGTCGAGGGCAGGGTCTGCTGCACGAATCACCTTCGGCTCCACGATAGAACCGTCCTTGTTCACAACGAACTGAACGAGCACACGACCCTGGATGTTGTTCTCCTGAGCTGATTGTGGGTACTTCAGGTTCTTGTGCAACCACTCCATGAGTGCCTTGTCGCCACCAGGGAATGATGGGTTCTGTTCTACCACCTCGAAGATTTCACCTTCGTCACCTTCTTCCTGTACAGGACCAGGAGCCACCATAGCAGGACCAGAGTGAACAGGAGCAGAAGGACCTGCCTGTGCTTCATGAGTGTCCTCTGAAGTCTCAATCTTTTCCTCCTCGATATCGGTGTTGTTATCCACGATGTCGAGGATTTCTGCTACAGCAGGAGTTTCCGCTGGTGGAGGTGGCGCAGCGGTGAAGATAGGCTGAGTGATAGGAATGACTTCCTCCTCAGATACGTATGAAGTAGTGGCATACACCACGTCAGTCTCTTCATACGTTCGAGTAGTGTACTCGAAGCAGGCAAACATCGTAGATAGTGCTACGATGTAGCCAATGAGCAATCCGGTACCTTTGGTACCTTCAAGATCGGCTTTTTTGGATTTCTTTACTTCCATAGATTATATTTATTTTTTAGTTATCTCTACGTTTTGAGATTGGGTTCAGCATGCTTTTTCTTGATGTTTGGACACACTTTCTCCCTGATTCGAGGCAAAAGTAATACTTTTTTTTCGTTCAACAACTACAAATGACCATTTTTTTATCAAAACAGCATGATTTTTTAACTTTCATTGTCAGTTCTGCTCTGATTTTGCTATTGATTTGATGTAAACATCCTGTTGAGGGAATGGAATCTCGATGTGGTTGTCGTTGAGCACTTGATAGATTTTTTCCTTGGCTTGAGCCGTGAAAGGAATCCGCTGATCGACGAGCACCCATGCTGCGAGTTTCAGATTGACGCTGCTGTCTCCAAAGTCATCAAAAAGAACCTGCATTGGACGCTTACCACTGACAACAGGACGTCCGTCTGGCATCTTCTTGCAGAGCGCTTGAGCACCTTCCAAAATCATGCGACGCACATCCTCAACAGCAGTACCGTATGCCACGCTGAAGGGGATGGTGATCAGTTCGTATTGGTGGTTGCGAGTCAAGTTCTTGAAATGCTTGCCAAACAGCTCTGAGTTAAGAATGGCGACCACACTTCCATCGAGCGTGGTAATCTGGGTGCTCTGATAGGTGATGCTCTCCACCTTTCCGATGATACCGTCACACTCGATATAGTCACCCACACGCATACGACCAGACATAAGCGATATGCCATAGAAGAAGTTCTCCAGCAAACTCTTAGAGGCGAAACCCATACCCGTGGAGAGCCCACCCGTCACAATGGCGATGCCCGTGCCTGGCACATCCAACATCAGGAACACAACGATGGCGTAGATGCCCCATATCAACAATCCGATGATGTTTCTGGACAGTGTTGCATTGAAATCAGCCCCTTTCTTACGACGATACTTGAACCAAATGGAGCGCACCAGATAGTTGAAATATTTGAAAACGAAGAACAAGGCGATGACAACACAAATCTCAAAGACTGAAGCGGAGAGCAGTCGTGGAATATCGATCTGTTTCATGACCCAAGTCATGCACAGATGGCGCAGGTCGAATATCTCGGCTGCCATGTAGATGCTCATCATGATGGAAAAAACAGCACAGACTGGGATGACGGCGCGATTGACAAAATCATAAACCCATGTCTGATCCACGAAATCGCCACGCTTCATACGGAATCGGATGTCGCTGTCCTTGACATCGTCGCCATAAACACGCTTGACGCGTTTGCAAAGAATGTTGTCTTCATACATCTCCATCAAGTCGTAGAGACTGATGATGGTGGCGATGGCCGCCAGTTGGAATGTCCACCAAACAATGATTTGCACAGCCATCAACGTAAAGCCGACCCAAGCCAATATGCACGAAACGAGCATGGCAAACAGCGAAATGGAGCAATAGCAGGCATCGCTGGTGGGAACCACTTTCCAACATTTACGCAACATGAAAATCTGCCAAATGGTGAATATGAGCAAGATGGGAGGGAAGATGATGTTGACCAATGTGTTGGGAATCAGAATGATTCGGAAACAAATGACAATCAACGACATCAAGATGAAGGGAGCGTAAACCTTTGCCCCAGCTTTGATCTGTTCCCCGTTCAGACGAATAATCAACGACAGATAGATAGCCTCAACCAACCATGCCATTTCTATCATGAGGCTGGTGGCCATGAGCATCAGATTGTGGTGGATGAACATGCGGACAATCATGACGGCGATAGCGAAAAGGAAGACTGCCAAAGCCAAGATGAGCGTGTTACGCTTCTGACGGAACTTCTCTGTTCTGAACCGCTTAGGCACCAACCAACGGAGAATGACATTACTCAACAGCGAACCTCCCAGAATGTACACCAACATGAAGATACTGGCGAACAACACGATAGGGCCTCGCCATTCAGAACGGTACTCACGTAGTTTGCCATTCTTTCCCTTCTCCCTCAGTGGCCGATATTTCGTATAGAAATCATCCTTCATACGTTGCCACTGACGAGGAATCCGTGCCAGAATCTGGAAATAGCTGGTACCAGGATTGATGAAAATGCTCTGTTGCAGTTCCGTGTATTTCTTCTGAGCGTAGTTATTCAAGCGTTCCACACGGATATACAGATCGGTGTAATGCTGGTTATCCTCCTCCACCTGCTTCTTGATCAGCACCATCATCTCGCGCAAAGTCTCTGCATACTCGATACATTTGGCGCGGTCTTTGATGCCCTGTTCGTCCAATTGGAAAGGCGTGTCTTCGCGAATGCTATCAGTCAGCAGGACAATGACAGGCTCTCCATCAATGCTGTCGAGCGGTGCATCGATGAGAGCTGGTGGAATCTGCTTCAACGCATAGATAAGGCTGTCATAACTGGCAATCTCTGTCTCGATGTAGGTTTTGATTTGAGCAAAGGGAATCGTACTGCTTTTCAGTTCCTGAAACAGCGTGGTGGCTTCCTGACAGGCGTAGGCCATATCGAAAGTGAAATCTTGCCCCTGAGAATAGAGGATGAGACTGGTGGCATCGCTACGTTTGAAGATGCTGACGAGTCTTTCGTGCTGTGCGAAGCTACGTTCCTCCATCTGCCTCAGCCGTTCCTGTTGCTTCATCCACTTGTTGTAGAGTTCGAGGCGCAGAACGTGCAGAGTCTGCCCCAAGTCTTTTTCCTTCAACACGGCGTGGCCCTGTTGTAGCACGCTCACAAGGAGCAATAGTGTCAATAGAATCTTTTTCATCGTCGTGTTTATTCTACATCCATAAAGTTTTTCGCATGTGAGATGAAGGACTTACCAAACTTCATGGACTTCTTTCCATCGTTGGCACCTTCCTCCAGAGCCTCTTCCATGATGTCATCCTCAGTCACAGCATCAGGGGCTGCTTCCTCCTGGTCTTCCTCCATGAAGCGTTCGATGTTGTTTCTGACATTGCGCGAACTGCGGCTGATGGCACCCTTCATTCCACCGTTTCGTTTGAATTCCTGATAAGCCCGTTTGCGTCTGATGCGCGACAGTTTCATTCCCCGTCTGCATCGTCTGATCCATGCCACAAAGGCTTTGGCACCTTGAACGATGCCTCGTCCCATCTTCTTGAGAGTGGGACCCAAGTGAATAATACCCTGAATAGTGGCTTTTGCCGCATAGACCAAGCCTCGGCCTGTGGCTTTGGCAGCAATGACCAATCCCTTCCACGTGGCTCTTGCACCAATGCCGATGCCCTTGATGGTGGCCTTGCCTGCAATGACGCACCATCTGCCAAAGGTCTTGGCAGCCATCTTGATCCATGCTTTCGTCTTGGCAACCTTTTCTTGGGTGCTGTTGTCATGCCACCAGTCGTTCAGTCTGTCCCAGCCTTTCTCGATTGCTTCTATACACCAAAGCAGTCCCTTCAAGAATCTCTTGAAGAGCCATACCAGGAATCTCCATATCAGCACCATGATGAGTCGCAACAGTTCGCGCATCAGTTGCATGGCACTTTTTCCTGAGTATTCTTCCCGCTCTTTTAGATGTTCATCCTCCATCATATCTGGATGTATCGTTGTTCTATTGAATGATTTTGATGCGAAGGTAGCACAAAAAAATCATTTATCGACATTTTGTTCTCTTAAAGTTGCTTAATTGTTCAATTTTGTGTCATCAAAAGGATGGCGATGGCAATAAACAGGAGTCCCGTGACACCATTCAGTCCTTGTTGGAAATATTCAAATCCTCGGCTGAGCCGTTCTGCACCATTCACAGCCTTGTTCATCATCCAGGCAATCGCCACCACTGGAATGCTGGCCGACAAGCCAAAGACCAAGGGCACAATGGCACCCACACTGCTGGAGATACTCAGCGGAATCATCATGCCGAAGTAGAAGATGGCGCTTTCTGGACAGAAGGCAAAAGCCAACGTCATGCCCAAGACGAGCGAGCCCAATGGGCCATTCCTCTTGATAATCCGTCCGCTGTTATGACAGTTGTCGCCATGATGGTGATGGCGATGGAAGGCTCTGTAGAGCATGTACAATCCCAATGCAATGAGCACATAGGGAAGAATCACCTCAGCCTTTGACAGCACCTGTTGCAAACCCACCACATTGGCTCCTCCTCCAATCAGACACATGGTCACCCATCCCATGACGGTGTAGGTGATGGTGCGTCCCAAAGCATAGACCAGTCCATCGATGAGCTGTTTGCCATTACGATATTCGTAAGCCAATGCTGACACGCTGATAGCCAATTGACATGGGTTGAGGGCGACAAGCAGACCCAGCACAAATGCAGTCAACAGAGGTAAATCCGCTGACTGCAAGAATGTATCAAATAATTCATGAATATTGATTTGCATCATCTTAATCTCTAAACTCTAAACCCTATACGCTCAACTCAAAGCCCTTCACGCTCAACTGCACAGCAACAGGATAATAACTTGCGCTGTGATGATGCGCAGGAACATGGACAGCGGATAAACCGTCGAGTAGCCCACTGTCGGAATGCCGTTGTTGGCGTTAGAGGTGCTGAAAGCCAATGCTGGAGGGTCGGTGGTGGCACCACTCATGATACCCATAAGCAGGAAATAGTTCATTTTCCACTTGACGCGGGCAAAGATTCCCATCACAATCAGTGGGATGACGGTGATGAGGAAGCCCATCCACACGTAGTGGATACCACCATTCATCACTGTATCGACGAAGTTGCCACCTGCCTTGATGCCCACGCTCGCCAAGAAGAGCACCAGGCCGATGTCTCGAATCATGAACGAAGCGGAGTTGGTGGTGTAGGCAATCAGTTTGAGTTTGTAGCCAAAGCGACCCAAGAGGATGGCGATGATGAGTGGACCGCCGGCGAGACCTAACTTCACAGGCATCGACATACCTGGGATGCTGATGGGCAACATGCCGAAGACGATACCCACGAAGATGCCGACGAAGAGGGTGAGCAGGTTGGGCTTGTCGAGTTGCTGTTTCTTGTCACCAATCTTGTTGGCAAAACGGTCAACGGCATCCTCTGGACCCACGACGGTCAGGATGTCACCCATCTGCAGAATCACGCTCGGACTGGCAAACAACTCGATACCTGAACGATACAAACGCGTCACATTCACACCATACATGGAACTTGGGTGCAGACTGCCGAGGGTCTTTCCGTTGATGCTCTCCTTCGTCACCGTGTGCTTGCGCGATGCCATCGGCACATCCTGTTCATCCCATTCCACCTGCACCTCGGGACCGATGAAGGCCACGATGGCAGCGGCGTCTTCTTCCGCACAAACGATGTATAGTTTGTCATCCACGTTCAGGAGCGTGTCCTTGTTGGGCACCACCACATGGCCGTTGTGAAGCATACGTGAGCAAACGAAGTCACGACCGATGAAGCCCCTCACTTGCAAGATGCTCTTGTCGGCAATGGCGGGGTTGAAGACATTCACCGTCATCAGGTGAGGTTTCACGGCCTCCTTGTTGTTCTTCTTGTTGAAGTGATCCAATTCCTTCTGGAAGTTCACTTTGAAGATGACACGGATGAGGATGATGCTACCGATGATGCCCACCACGGCGAGGGGGTAGGCACAGGCATAACCATTGGCAATCACAGGCACACCGCCCTTGAAGGGATGTATCTGATTGATTTGTTCCAAAGCAGCATTAGCGGCACCAAGACCAGGCGTGTTGGTCACGGCTCCACACAGGGTGCCGACCAGCATGGGGAGATTGTCAGCAGCAGGAATCACATGACGGAACGCGTAGTAGATGACCAGCATCACCACGATGTTCAGCAACACCACGCCGGCTGCCACACCGTTTGCTTTCAGACCTCCTTGTTTCAGCGAGGTGAAGAACGAAGGACCGACCTGCAGACCAATGCTGAACACGAAGAGGATGAGTCCGAAGTCCTGAATGAAGTTGATGACTGCCGTGTTCTCCTCGATGCCGCCACGCATGAGCAAGTCGCCCACGAGGATGCCGACAAAGAGAATCCATGTCACGCCCAACGAGACGCTTCCGAATTTGATTTTATTGCCAAGAAACACACCAGCCGCAATGACAGCCGCATACAGAATCACCGTATGTGCCACACCACCACCTGATGTAAAGAGTTCAATGAGCCACTCCATAAATAGTTGTTATGTTCTTTAGTTCTTGAAAATCGCCAAGCGAATGGGCTTGCCTCCGCATGGACCGGGTGCAAAGTTACGGCTTTTTTTCCGCTTTCACGTTCTTTACCGTGAAAATTTCCACATATTCTTGATGGAAATCCACATTCTTCGCCGTCACATTGAGGTTTTCGAACGTGAAGTTGCTAAGATGGTACTGGTCTTCCTGCTGTTTCACGTTGAAGAAAACGTCGCAGTCGAAGGTGATGTTGCGCATCGTGATATGGTCGCTGTAGGACATCGGTACGCTCTCCCGACCCTTCAGATCATAGAACTGCGTCCATGGAGCCACCAAAAGGAAGTTCTTTCCGTTGCCGTCGATGTCCTCAACGGTCACGTACTCATATTGCTGAGGGGTGTCGGGACGCATCTTCAGCCAAAGGAGGTTGTTGGCCTCGTTCACCTTGATGCGACGCAGGATGATGTTGTGGTCATACACCGACTCGCTTCCCAAGGTCAGGCAGCCATGACAGAAGCCATACTCGCAGTCCTCGATGATGATGTTCTCGTTGCCACCGTCGCCCACCATCTCAGGGAACTTGTTGATGTCGATGCCTTCATACGTGTTTCGCCAATAGTCGGCATAAGGGCCCTTTCCTCCCTTGATGGCCACAGCGTCGTCGTTCACGCTCATGTAGCAGTCCTTCACGAGGATGTTCTTCACCACGTCGAGGTCGATGGCATCCGTCGAGGGGGCTTTCACAGGTTTTGCGGGCGAATAGATGTGGAGGCGGAGGAGCTTCACGTTCTCACTATTATATATATGTGTAGTCCAGAAGGCCGAGTTCTGCAACTTCACACCGTCTATCTGCACATTCTTGCAGTTGCTCACATACACCAGCCTGGGACGTTGCTCGTCCTTATTCGTGCATCGCGGGTTCCAGCTCCGGCGCTCCCAAAAGTGCTTCCAGTACGTGTAGCCGTTGCCGTCGATGGTTCCTTTGCCCGAGATGGTGAAGCCGTCCAGTCCGTCGGCATTGATGAGCGCCGAATAGTAGAGGCAGGTCTCGCCCTCAATGCGGGTTTTCACGATGGGGTAGTCGCTGGGATTGTCGCTACCCATGAGAGTCGCGCCGTCGTAGAGATGCAGGTGCACGCCCTGCTTGAAGAACAGTGCCCCAGTCATGTAGATGCCTTCGGGCACGACCACCACTCCCCCACCCTCAGAGGCCACTCGGTCGATGAGTGCCTGCATCTCCTGGGTGTGAAGCCTTCCGTCGTTCACCACGCCATAATCCGTCACGCGATATTGCTTGCCGAGGCTCGCCACATTCACGGGCTCTGTCTGTCTGAACCACTCACCTATCTCCGTGCCGTCTGGCCAGAGGTCGGCAGTCTTCTTGGCAAAAGATGGCATGCACATCAGTGCGCATGCCATCAAGGAAAAGATTATTTTCATTTACATTTTGAGGATTTACAATTCACAATAAGCATCACTTCACAAACACCTTCTTGGTCTTCCCGTCGTTGTACTTGATGACGTTGATGCCTTTCTGCAAGGTCTTCAGTTCGACGCCGTCGGGGGTGAAGATGCGCTCAGCCACCTTGCCGACCTGTCCATCCTTGGGGGCTTCGATGCCGGATGCCTTGGCGATGTCCTGATACTTGCCTATTTCGTCCTCGCTGATGATGATCCACTGCTGCGAAGTGGCCTTGTCGCTGTAGTCGAACGCCACCTGATTCACATTGCCGTAACCCGTCAGTTTGCCGAAGGTGTTGGCGCCCATCGCCTTGCTGGTGTAGGTGCTGCCGTCCTCCCACGTGAACCAATATCCGTGCGTGGTCACCTTCTTGAAGCCCTGCTTGATGGTCACGTCCGTGCGGTCGGGCATCAGCTGGAACTGCTCGGTCGTCGATGCCTTGTCTGCACTCTTCAGCGCCACCTGCGAGCCACCCGCCGCATGGGTCAGATACTTGCCCGTGGCAACGTTCTTGAACGAATAGAAGCCGTTGTTCGGATTGTATTCCAGATACCATGCAGCCGAGTCGTTCACCGTCTCGTCGGTCATGTTCGGTTGCCAAGCCACGGCGTTCGCGGTGCGCTGATACAGCAGAGCCTCGCCCAGTCCACGGTCGGTCGCCTTGTTCATCAGGTAGTATTTCTTCGCGTCGTCGAAGTTGTAGGTGTAGCCAGCGATGCCGTTCTTGTCGTCCCAGGTCGGACATAGGCCGTCGATGAAGAAGCCACGCATGATGCACATGCCGCCGATGTACTGGAGTTCCTGATGTGTGTCCTTGTGGGCACCGTTGACGAGCCAGTCGTAGGTGGAGTTCTGACCCCATCCGTGCTGAGAGTCGCCTACGAAGACGTATTCATCATTACCTTCCTTGTTCTCGAGGAATTGGTAAGCCTCGTTGGCAGCACGTCCGAGCCATTCCCAGTTGTGGACGTTCGTGTCCCACCATCTGTCGCTCGTGCCGACGCCCACGCCGTGACCTGTCTCA
Organism: uncultured Bacteroidaceae bacterium; assembly: GCA_905234125.1. Lineage (GTDB taxonomy): Bacteria > Bacteroidota > Bacteroidia > Bacteroidales > Bacteroidaceae > Minthosoma. The sequence continues at coordinate 9,622 of CAJOGQ010000053.1, forward strand.
TGGAGCACCGTGCCGATGGCCTGATAAGAAGCCACGGGGCCGATACGCATCGAACCACCGTAAGAGCAGTCAGCCGTCGGGGTCTGTGCGCCATAGTGGCCTGACAGATGGAAGCCCTTGATGCCCGTCCATTCATTGAAGTACTCGATGGTCTCCTCCATCGCCTTTCGGCAACGATCGTTGGCTTCAGCTGTTGGGGCTCCTTCGTCCCACGACCAGGTGGCCGTGCCCTTCGGGAAGGTCACAATCTTCACCTCGTCGCCGTAGGCCACCTTGTAGGTCTTGTTCATGGCGTAGGGACGGAGATAATAGACGGTGGCGGGCTTCAGACCCGTAATGTGGAAGATGTCTCCGCTCAGCTTGAACGCATCGGTAGTTCGGTTGTCCAGAACGGTCGGCTCATGCTCCGTGCTCCAGCACACGCCCTTCTCGATGAGGTTGTTGCCCGTCATCGTGGCACGCATCAGCGCCTGGGTCGCACCTGTCGCCACATAGTGGTCGGTCTTCGTCACCTTCGGAGCGATACCCGTGCCGCTCGTCGCGTTGGCGAGGTGGAAAGCAAGGATGGCCTTGTTCAGCGCGGTGGTCTCAGCCTCCATCTCCTCCGCCGTAGATGAGTCGCTGTCTATCAGGGCTTGAGCCTTGTCGAGTTCAGCCTTCAGTTCCGATGCCCCTTCCTTCGACTCGTCGTAGGCCTCTTCGGCTTGGGCGATTTGATCTTTCAACGCCTGATAAACGCTGATAGATGCCTGTGCATCAGCCATCGCATCGGTCAGCGCCTCCGTGGCCGACTGGATGTCGTCTTCGGTCGAGGCCGAAGAGATTCCCTTTGCGGTCTCCAAGGCCTTCCTGAGACCCTCAGCAGCCGCCTTCGACATCGGACTGGCCTGCAATGCCTCGGCCTGAGTCACCAGCGCCGTCAACGCCTTGCATGCCTCGATGCTTGTCTCCGCATAGTCGATGGCCTTGTTCAGATTGGCCGATGCCGTCGCGATTTCTTCGTCCGTCGATGCCGTTGTGATGAGTTTGGCGTTGTCGATGGCCTTCTTCAGTTCGTCCGACGCCGTGCTCGACATCTGGCTGGCCTGCAATGCCTCAGCCTGGCTGATGACACCCTGCAGAGCCTCCACCACCAGCGCGGGATCTACTTTCTCCACAAACGCTAAGCGGAAGTTGTCCGTCGCAATCCAGTTGCCCGTCGCGCCCTGAGCCACGAAGCCTATCTCCACGTCGCCCAGCACATGCGTGAACGTCAGCGAGTAGTCGTCCGGTGTATAGACCGTCTTCTTCTCCTTGCCAGCGAAGATGTAGGCGCCCGTGTTCTTCTTCGTTTTGTTGTCCTGCGAATAGTTCATCGCCGCAGCCGTCAGCCGATAGACACCGCCTGGCAAGTTCTTCAGCGTCTGCTTCACCGAAGCGCTGCCCACCGAATTGCCCGACGACGTCCACTTCTCCACATACGTACCCCCCTCCTTCTTCGGGAAGTCCGAGTTCGTCTGCGTCTGCAGCCCCTCCTGCGTCCATCCGTTGAAACCGTCCTCAAAGCTCGGGTTCGTGATCAAACTTGTTCTGTCTTCCTGTGCCCAGGCGCACATCACCACAAGCACCAGTCCCATAGTCAGTAAAGCTTTTTTCATATCTCTGTATTATTTAAATGAATTAAGTTTCAGATGTTTTGTTGCGCCGTTGGCGCCGAAGAAAAAATATGAAAAAACAAGTAAAAATACAAAAAAAGAATGAGAGATTCTGTAAGTCTAAGTACTTATTTTTCTTTATCTTTTCCTATTTTTTATATTTTTCTTTCGGCGGCTTGCCGCAATCAACATTAGAGAACTTCCGAAAGTTGAATTAATGATTAGTCATTTTAACTTCCCTTCCAGCGCCTTCGCCGTCTCCAATGCCACCTTCATCATCTCCGTGAAATTCTTCTCCCGCTCCTCAGCCGTCAGCTCCACATGGCTCACAAACGAGTCGCTGATAGTCAGCAGACATGCCGCCCGCTTCCCCAGCACATGCGCATTATGGAACAGCGCGAAGCTCTCCATCTCCACACAGTCCGTGTCCGTCCGCTCCGCGATGTCCTCCCACGAGCCCTGCGACGGGTCGCTGTAGAACACGTCGCTCGAGTGCACCACGCTCATCTTCAGCCCCACGCCCAGCTCCTCGGCCTTCTCGCGGATCAGTTCGTTCAGTTCCTCGCTCGGATGCAGGCTGTTGGCCTTCTCGCCACCCTGCACCATCGCGAACGTCGATTCGCTCACCGCCCGCTCCGCCAGCGTCACGTCCATCACCTTCAGCCAGTCCCTGTAACTGCCCGCCGAACCCACGCGGATGATGTTCTCCACGCCGTAGAACTTATACAGCTCCCACGAGTAAATCCCGATGCTCGGCATGCCCATGCCACTCGCCATCACCGACACAGGCACGCCCTCGTACCGGCCAGTGAATCCCAGCACGTTCCTCACCGCCGTCACCTGCGTCACGTCAGTCAGAAACGTCTCAGCAATAAACTTCGCTCTCAGCGGGTCGCCCGGCATCAGAACCGTCTTGGCGAAAGCACCCTCAGGTGCCGAAATATGCGGTGTAGCCATAATGAATGAACAGTTTGGTAAGATATTGGCCACAAAGGTATAAAAAAAAGATTATTGCCACAAGCCGTCGAAAGAAAAAAATGAAAAAACGACCAAAATAAGAAGAAATCATGGAGTTTTTTTCATTTCTCATTTCTCATTTATCATTTAGGGCTTTGCCCGTTCCCGCAAACGCCCGTAAAACGAGAAACGAGAAAACGAGAAATCGAGAAAGGAAGTCACATCATGTTCAATGCTACATAGAACATCGCATATTCTAACTTGTAGTTGCTTTCTGTCCAACACATCGCAGAAACAAGTCCGAGACGGATGACGTGGACTTGTATTTGGATTTCTCAACAAGCCACCCTGGTTTAACCAATACCATTTCTCATGGGTGTCAAAACTGCCAAAGCCCACGCCTCCGTCATTATGGATGCGTGAGCAGACAGCCATCTTTTCCCATGAGCGTCTTGACGAGTGGTTAATTCGGGTGACTATCGAGAAAGCTGGTTGCTCTTATCTCCTATGTCATACTGTGCAAAGGTAGTACAAATTATTGACACACCAAGCACAATACAACATTTTTTATATAATTCTTATGGACTCATGTCATTTTTATTATTAATTGTGAACAAATTGAATTATTTTCTTCAATGAACACATCTATGTATGTCTTATATTATGTAGCAAGGATATGCTCTTAATGAATTGCCTTCCCTTCTTTAGGTTCGTAATGCACCTTCTCTTCATCTTTCACACCTTCTTTAATCCATTGTTTATATGGACGTAACATGAAAGTTGTTCCTATTCTATCATAAAATTCCACATAATAGGGTTCGCCATCATCAGCCCAAATACCAATCTTGGCAATGTATTTTCCTTTTTCCTTTGTTTTCTTTTCGTGTAATATGATGGTATAGTATTTTTTCCCAACATATTTCTGGACTTCAGGATTTTCAAAAGTACTTGAGTACACTTCCGGTGTGTTGGAAATTACTGCCACAAGGTCTTCTTTGTAATAATCTGGTCCGAAGTTATAAACGACTTCCTTTGCGAGTTTTACGAGATAATCAGCCTTTTTAACAGAATCCATTTGCTCAAATTTGATATTCTGAGCATAAGAAATGAGACTACAGGTCGCTGCGAAAAATATTAACAATAAGTGTTTCATTGTATCTATAATCAAAATGAATAACAATAATACTTAATTAAAAAATCAGAAAAAACAAATCACTTTGGTTCGTATACAAAGTTACGACATTTTCATTCTTTTACGAAACCTCATTCATTTCTTCTTCAGGTTCTCGATAGCTTCCAGTGCCTCCTTTATGTTGGTGGTAGAGAGTGTGGTAGCGCCATCTGGAGCATGCAGCTCATAAAGGATGCCAGAGGCTGAATACCCATGATTGTTGAACATGCCATCATAGCGTGAACGTTTGCCTCCATAGTGTTCTCCATGCCAGCGGCGTGCTGATTCAAGCCACCCTCTCGCACCCATGAAATTGGTGTCAATGTGGATGAACACGGTCTTTTGAGTGTCAGTCTTGGCGATGATGGGGTCAAGCTTCTCAAGTTCACGGAGAACCTGTTCCTCCTCTCGGTTATAGACAAGGAGCACCACGTTCCTGCCTCGATAATCCTCCAATAGTCTTGCCTTCAGTTCTTCTCTGCCCATTTCTCCATGCGTATCGAAATGCATGTGGGGGATGCGGTTGATACTGTCCACAAGATTCTGCCACCGCTGGGCATTCAATGAATAGAGTTCCTTGAGCTCCGGGTCTGCGATTTCTTTTGCATATTTTAGACCGTCCTCATAAGAATAATCCTCATTGTAAACACATGCCCAATGAAGTGACTGAATGTCCCTGTTGTAAGGGGCATCATCGTATTTCGCGTCCTGAAAGTGAATGTCTGCCACCACCCATGCCTCTGTGTATTGAGGACAATAGGTCATCTTGTTCGAGTGGGGAAACTTATAATATGAAGAAGCGTCCCGTGGAATCCTCAAAGCATCCCGCACCTTGTTCCACATGGGCTTATTCTTCAGGATGGAGCTGTTCGAATCCTCCAGTTCCTTTTGGATTTTCCTTTCAATGTGACGATTATAGTCCATCAGGCTATATGCATGCAGATACTCGGCATTGATTTCCATCCATTCCTTGGTGCCCTGACAGTATTTGGTGTAAGGAATGTCAAATCGGTAATTGTAAAGCTGGTCGAGAAGAGTGATTCCGATGTCCTTCCCTGAATACAATAGGGAGTCTATGTAGGTGCCACTTTTGTCATAATGTGCAAAATCTTTACCTCCCTGCACATTCACTTCATAGTTGACCTTTGCCAAAGCACCTTTGAATGCCACAGTCGCGTCCGTACCTTCTTTCTCCAAATCCATCAGAATGTCACAATCCTTGCCAGGGATCACCAGCAGAGGGAAGAATTTTCCTCTGCCCAACTGCATCATGATTGTCTGAGGAAAACAAGGGCGCAGTTTGAAGGCGGCAGTTCCATTGGATTTGATTTCATAAGATTTATAAACATCAGACTTGTCAAAATCAATAGGAGAAAAAGCCACCCTCAATGTTCGCCCAGCCTCGGGCACATAATTGAGAATACGGACACGAATGGTGGTGAAGTCATCACAGAATCTTGACTCTGGCAGTGCCTTCACGTCTTCATACTCCACGTTCTGCCATTCCTTGGGCATCTTGGTGGTGATTTTTTCCTGACCATTCCTGATGTTGCAAAGTCTCCATCCACTGCTACCTTCAAAGTCGCTTTCCGTGAAGTGCATCAGTTTTGTGCTGGCAGGCAGTGGTGCGAACTGCATGGTGAAATGAACTTTCCCACTATCAGGAATTGCAAACATCTTATTGACACCAATCTCTGGCACTTTCTTCAAGGCATACTTCTTCCCGTCTGCCTTCAAGCATGATGTTGGCGCTAACCAGAAGGTTGTGCCTTCTCGCCCTGAAATGGTCACATGCATCATGGTCTTGCTCTTAGTGAACTCCACTTTGTCCACAGTCAGTATGTCCGTGTTCGAATAGCCCACATGGGGTAATACCCACTCGTCACTTTGCCCCCATGATGTCTGTGTAAAGGCAAATAGGGCAATAAAGAATATGAGAACACCTTTCATAATCGTTTGGTTGTTAATTGAGAAACGAATAGAATACATTGGTTTAATTATGTTTGAGTTATTGATATTTGTTTTTAATTCTCTCAATAAAACTTGCTCTCTGCTCTCGCTTCGTTCATCATTGAATCAATATCTTTCCATCCTCAGTCATCCCTTCTGCGCTGATATACATTTCCTGACAGGTGGAATTGTTGAAGAATTCCACCTTGGCCTTTCCTTCTTTGTCTGTCTTGATGTCTGGATTCCAATAGATGGTTCGACGGAAGTCTGCCATAGGAGGAATGACGCTGTAGTCTTCCATTCTGAAAGTGGAAGGAGTGTTGAAGCCTTGGAAGTATGTACGGCGAAGCCCTTTCTGGCTCTCAGTCGTGAATTTCTTATGAGTGTAAAGATAGACTCTGACGGCTCCATCTGTCTCTTTGAGGCTATGGGGGACAATATATAGGTTCTTAATATCATTCATATAGAGAGGGAAAAATATATCCATCAAAGACCCCACATGGCTGGTTACTGCACCATATATCTCACCACTTGTAACGGTTTCTATAGTATCGGGCTCCGTTCCAAGCAGAATTTTTATCCGTTGGTAATGATATTTTAGCGAAAGTCTGACAAAAGTATCACCATTGTCAACAATCCATTTAATAGGGCGATTGGCATATGTTAATTTCCCCTCTGAATAATTTTCCGGCGAGGGATAAGGCAAGTCTTTACATTCAGGATTATTGAACAATGCATTCTTCTTACATAAGAACTCAAAGATTGTGGGTTCAGGTTCACCCCTGTCAAGAATATCATCCAGTTCTTTATCTATGTCATAATGGAGGGTAGCATATTGTTTTCCCCAAGCCTCGTTCTTGTACTTCCAATCGTCATTGGTGAAATACCTGCGCTTTGCTTTCACCGTCACATTCTGAAGCACATGGTCTTTCTTCGTGATGGGAATGAAATCCTCTTCCTCGGGCACTTCCTGCAACCTGTCATTCTGGAAAAAGTTCGCTTTCAGCGGATGCTGTATCTCCGTTTCCAATGGGGTGATGTATCGTGCAGCGGGTGAGAACTGTCTGTCGATGCCCACATAGTAGGTTCTCCGTTTCTCTTCTCCGTCCTTCATCTTCTTCCTTGTGAATATCTGCATCTTCCACTCGCCATCCACAAATGGCATCGCGAAGGCATAATTGCCATCCTTGTCCGTTGTCGTCGTACCCGACAGACTTTGACCCTGCTGGTTGTAGAGAAAAGCCTGTAGGTTCACGTCATTCACAGGGTTATGCTTCCGATAGACGTTCAGCTTTCCAAACACATAGAACTGGTCTTCGATGGGCTGGCTTTTCTCGAATGTGGTTCGTCCTGACATCAGATTCCAGTCATAACGCCTCCAGCCCTGGGTCATCATCAATAAGTCTGCGCTCTCTCGATGTGCCTTGTCATCTGTCTCAAAGTAGTAGTCTATATTGTGGATATAACCCTTCACTTCTGAACTCAGCAACATCCAAGTTTTCATGTTTCCCTGCTTGCCGTTGGTCATCGTCTCAGCATCCATCGCAGAGAAAGAAAGGTAAGCGTTAGGCTGTGCTTGCAACTCCAGTTCCACCTTTCCGCAAGGTTTCAGTCTTTCCGTCTTTGCCACCACTCGTATGCTGTCTGCATTATTCTGCTTGGGACAGATGAAGAAGAGCCTTTCCGCCAAGATTCGTCCATCGCTGTCAAAGACGGTCAATTGGCTCACCCCCTCCTCCTGCTTCTGTCTGTCCAGTTCGATTTCAATTAGGGGACTCGCCATCACCGTGTCGCAATAGATGATGTTGCCATTATGCATCAGCACATACCCCAAGAGATGACCACACAACCCATCCGTACATTGCAGCGTGGCAAGCATCTGTTCGCTCACAGCATCAAAAGACAACACACATCCTTCCTGCTGAATTTGTGGCAATGGGAACT
>CAJOGQ010000054.1 GCA_905234125.1 uncultured Bacteroidaceae bacterium
GCCCATGGGTCGATCTGCTTGCAGACCTTGGTCTCGTTCTGGATGTAGATCTGGGTGTTGCGGGCAATACGAGCCGAGAAGTCGGTGGGCAGCGCGATGGCCTCGTCGAGGGCGTTGGTGTGGAGCGACTGGGTGTGTCCCAGCACGGCAGCCATGGCCTCGATACAGGTGCGGCCCACATTGTTGAATGGATCCTGCTCGGTGAGCGACCAACCAGATGTCTGGGAGTGGGTGCGCAGAGCGAGCGACTTAGGATTCTTGGCTCCGAAGCTCTTCACAATCTTGGCCCACAAGAGACGTCCTGCACGCATCTTGGCAATCTCCATGAAGTGGTTCATGCCGATGGCCCAGAAGAAGGAGAGGCGAGGAGCGAACGCATCGACGTCGATGCCTGCGTTGACACCTGTGCGGAGGTAGTCCATACCGTCGGCGAGGGTGTAGGCCAGCTCGATGTCGGCAGTGGCACCTGCTTCCTGCATGTGGTAGCCGGAGATGGAGATGGAGTTGAACTTAGGCATCTTCTGAGAAGTGTACTCGAAGATGTCGGCGATAATCTTCATGGAGAATGCTGGTGGGTAAATGTAGGTGTTGCGCACCATGAACTCCTTCAGGATGTCGTTCTGGATGGTTCCGGCCATCTCCTCGAGCTTTGCGCCCTGCTCCAGACCTGCGTTGATGTAGAAGGCGAGGATGGGGAGCACGGCACCGTTCATGGTCATGGACACGGACATCTTGTTCAATGGGATGCCATCGAAGAGCACCTTCATGTTCTCGAGGGAACAGATGGATACGCCTGCCTTGCCGACGTCACCCACGACGCGAGGATTGTCGGGGTCATAACCACGGTGAGTGGGGAGGTCGAACGCCACTGAAAGTCCCTTCTGACCAGAGGCGAGGTTTCTTCTGTAGAAGGCATTGGATTCTTCTGCTGTGGAGAAACCGGCGTACTGGCGGATGGTCCAAGGACGGAAGGGGTACATCATGGAGTAAGGACCACGGAGATAAGGAGGAATACCGGCAGCGAAGTCAAGATGCTCCATGCCTTCGAGGTCTTCCTTGGTATAAACGGGCTGAATGTCAATCTGCTCAGGAGTTCTCCAGTTTGCACTGATGCCATTCTCTTTCTGCCACTGCTGACCATTCTTCTCCTGAATGCCAGCATAAATGTCTATATTGTTGAAATCTTTTCTTGCCATAATCAGATACCGAGTTTAGCGTTGTACTCCTTGAGCGTTTCGAGTTGATTAACACGTACATGGATGAAGTTCTCGATGCCAGCGGCCTTGAGGTCTTCTGAGCAAGCAGGAGCACCGGCCACAACGTACATGGCACGTCCATCGAGGTACTTGAATGCCGGGATGGCATACTCTGCATACTCATCGTCAGAAGAACAGATGACCACGATGTCGGCATTTGCCTTCAGGGCTGCATCCACACCTTCCTCGACGGTCTTGAAGCCGAGGTTGTCGATGACCTTGTAGCCTGCGGAAGCGAGGAAGTTGCAGGAGAACTGCGCACGAGCCTGACGCATGGCGAGGTTGCCAATGGTGAGCATGAAAGCGATGGGCTGCTTCTTGGCCTTCTCGGTAGCGAGACGGAGGGTCTCGAACTCAGAAGCCAGACGGGAAGTGTTGAGAGTGGGGAGTTCGCCAGCCTCGTGGCAACCACAGCAGGGAGCAAGAGGGGCTTTGCCTTCACTCGTCTCGGTGAAGTTCGGGAACTGATTCGTGCCGAGGATGAACTCCTTACGCTTGGCAGCATCGGCATGACGCTTGTCGTTAGATGCGTTCACAGCGTTCTGGATGTTGCCGTTGAGAGTCTCGGCGAGGAAACCACCGGCGTTCTCCACTGCGAGGAAGAGCTTCCAGCCCTCCTTAGCGATGGCGTCGGTCAGGTGTTCGATGGTGTAGGAACCGCCAGCCACATCGACGAGCTTGTCGAAGTGAGCCTCTTCCTTCAGCAGGAGCTGCTGGTTGCGGGCGATGCGCTCTGCAAAGTCCGTCGGAGTCTCGTATGGCTTGTCGAACGGAGTCACCACGATGCTGTCCACATTGGCGATAGCGGCAGACATGGCTTCGGTCTGAGAACGGAGCAGGTTCACGTAAGAATCGAAGAGCGTCTGGTTGTACTCGGAAGTCATGGCGCAGACGTGCATCTGGCAAGCGCAGTCGCACTTAGGCTCATATTGCTTCACAATCTGTGCCCAAAGCATGCGAGCGGCACGGAACTTGGCAATCTCCATGAAGTAGTTGTCGCTCACGCCCATGTTGAACTTGATGCGCTTGGCAGCCTCTGTGGCATCCACACCAGCCTCAGTCAACACGTTCATGTACTCAGCACCCCAAGCCAGTGCGTAGCCCAACTCCTGATAGATGTAGGCACCAGCATTGTTCAGAGCCACAGAGTTGACGTTGATGCACTTGTAGCCAGGCAGTTCAGCCAAAGCCTCGATGAGTGGCTTGGCACATTCGAGCACTGCCGACACGTCCTTTCCCTTGCAGAGAATCTTGCTGATGGGGTCGAAGTTGATGCTTCCCTTCAAGTCTGCAAGTGGGTAGTTCTTCTCTTTGAAGTACTCCACCAAAATCTGAGCCAGCTCCACACAGTGACGCTGACAAGTCGTGAAGTTCAGTTCCACATACTGAGGCAGAATGCCATCGAGCAGGGTGGCGATGAACTCCTTGCTGATGTTCTTGCCTGGCACTTTGAAACCGATGGAGTCCACACCCTTGTTCAGGATGTCGAGCGCCTTGGCATTAGCTTCCTTGGCGTCCTCCACGTTAATGTCCTGACGAACAAACCACAGGTTGTTGTCCTTCTTGTTGCCACGGATGAAAGGGAATTCACCGGGCAGAGAATCGACTGCCTTGAGATCCTTCAAGTCCTCGCGGCGATAGAAAGGCTGTACGTTGAAGCCTTCGTTGGTTCTCCAAACCAACTTCTTCTGGAAATCGGCACCCTTGAGGTCCACCTCAATCTTGTCTAACCACTCTTGTGTGGTAGGCGCCTGGAACTCCGAGAAGAGTTTTGTCCTTGGGGCAGCGCTCCCAAGAATTTCGGAATCTTTGTTATTAGCCATAAAATATCAATAAAAAAAGTGTTGAAAGTGTTTTCACGTATGCAAAGGTACGCTTTTTTTCTTTTTGCCGCAAAAGAAAAGAAGAAAAAAAGCAAATTTTTTAGAAAAGTGTGTGGATTTAAAAATTATGTCGTATCTTTGCAAAAACTACTAATCAATTCATAATTTTACTAAAACATTAACTAACTATGAACATCAGACATCTTCTTTTGTCAGTTTTGGCAGTGGGTGCGATGGATGCATGGGCTCAAAAGACGCCCGTGTGGTGCGACCCCAGTGTGAACGAAATCAATCGTAAAACTGACGTGGCGAACTATTTCGCTTATGAGACAGAGGCGCTGGCGCAACAGTCGCAGTCGCCAAGGGCAAACACAAAGGCCAAGTCGAATCGTTACATGAGCATCGAAGGCAAGTGGAAATTCAATTGGGTGGAGAGCGCCAATGAGCGTCCCACCGATTTCTTTGCCTTGAAGTATGACGACTCACAATGGGGTTCGATGTCTGTGCCGGGTATTTGGGAAATGAACGGTTATGGCGATGCCATCTACGTGAATACGAGTTATGCGTGGCGCAGCGATTGGACGGGCGAGCCTCCAGCTGTGCAGGACAAGGGCAATCATGTGGGCTCTTACCGTCGCACATTCACTGTCCCTGCCAGTTGGAAGGGTGACAAGATTTACATCCACTTCGGTTCTGTGACGTCGAACATCACGCTGTATGTGAATGGCAAGTACGTGGGCTATTCGGAGGATTCGAAGGTGGCATGCGAGTTTGACATCACGAAGTTCGTCACGCCAGGCCAAGAGAACCTCATCGCCATGCAAGTGATGCGTTGGTGCGATGGTTCCTGGAACGAAGACCAGGACTTTTGGCGACTTTGTGGCATTGCCCGCGAGTGTTATATGTATGCTCGTCCACAGGCTCACATCGAGGATGTCTTCATCACGCCCGACCTTGAGAACAATTACCGGGACGGAAAGCTGAGCATCAAGCTGACGGCTCCTGATGCTGTGGGCAAGACGTTCAAGGTGAAGCTGCTCGATGCTGATGGTAAGGATGTCAGTCCTACGCAGGTTGGTGCTTTGACCATTCACAAGGACGGAAAGGGTGAAGCCGTGGTGCAGATTCCTAATCCGCAAAAGTGGACTGCCGAAACGCCTTACCTCTACAACCTCTGTATCTCTCTTTACGATGGCGACAAGCTTCTCGAGTGCATCCCACAACGCGTCGGTTTCCGTAAGGTGGAGATTAAGAATCAGCAACTTCTTGTAAATGGTCAGCCCATCCTCATCAAAGGTGTTGACCGTCATGAATTGGATCCGGACGGTGGATATGTTGTGTCGGTTGAGCGCATGATTCAGGACATTACAGTGATGAAAGAACTGAACGTGAACGCTGTCCGCACGTGCCACTATCCTGATGATCCGCGTTGGTATGACCTTTGCGATGAATATGGTATCTATGTGACAGCTGAGGCCAACATCGAGAGCCACGGAATGGGCTACGGAGAGAAATCGCTCTCTAAAGATGCTCGTTTCCACGACACGCACATTGAGCGTCAGCGCCATAATATATATGTATTAAAGAATCATCCCGCCATCATCGTGTGGTCGCTCGGTAACGAGGCTGGCTACGGCAAGAACTTCGAAGACTCTTACGACTTCGTGAAGGCGTATGACCCATCCCGTCCATGCCAGTACGAGCAGGCTCACAAGAACGGCAAGACCGACATCTACTGTCCGATGTATGCTGACTACAACCACTGTGAGAACTACTGCACGAAGGAGAACAATCCTCGTCCACTCATTCAGTGTGAGTACGCCCATACGATGGGTAACTCTGGTGGTGGCTTCAAAGAGTATTGGGACATGATTCGCCGTCTGCCGAACTATCAAGGCGGTTACATCTGGGACTTCATCGACCAGGGTCTGCGTGGAAAGAGTAAGATCACGGGCAAGCCCATCTGGGCATATGGTGGTGACTTCGGACGGTTCCCTGCATCGGACAACAACTTCAACTGTAACGGTGTCATCAATCCTGACCGTGTACCCAATCCTCATGCGTATGAGATTCAGTACTACTACCAGAACATTTGGGCAACATTGGTCGATGCCAAGGAAGGGAAAATTGAAATATATAATGAAAACTTTTTCCGTCCACTCGATAACGTGAACATCGATTGGGAACTTCTCGTCGATGGAAAGTTATATGCAAAAGTCGATAGATGTGTGCCGGCTGAACTACCTATCGCTCCTCAAGGTAAGGCGGTCATTAAATTTGAGGATTTGAGTCAATCACTATCCAAACTTGATGCTGATGGAAAAGAGGTTCTTCTCAATCTATACATAAAACTGATTTCAGATGAGCCTTTGCTCAAAAAGGGCACCGTCATCGCGCATCAGCAGTTCGAGCTTGCTCCATACACGTTCCCGACCTTGGAGGCTATCATCGCACAACCCGTTGCTGACAAGAAAGGCAAAACTGTCAACTCTCAACTCTCAACTGTCAACTTGGACGACCGTGCCGTCTTTGCCGTGCTCTCAGCCAATGGTGTGAAGGTGACGTTCGACAAGCGTTCGGGCTATGTGGCCTACATTGACGTGGATGGCACTCCGATGATGACTGACGATGCTGAACTGAAGCCCGACTTCTGGCGTGCTGCCACTGACAATGACTTCGGTGCAGGCATGCAGAACCGTCTTAGCGCATGGCAACATCCTCGTCTTGAGCGCAAGTCCTTTGACATCAAGCAGGATGGTGTGAACTATGTGGTGACTGCCGAATATGACATCAAGGCTGTCGAAGCAACGGTGAAGTTGACTTACACGATGACACCGGAGGGCAAGCTGGTCGTGAAGCAAGACCTTAACGTTAGCGAGGAAGCTAAGAACCGTAAGGACGATCGCGGACGTCTGGTGATGCCTCAGTTGCTCCGCTTCGGCATGCAGATGCAGATGCCTAAGGAGTTCTCGCAGATTGAATATTATGGTAAGGGACCTCACGAGAACTACATCGACCGTGCCAACAGCCAGAACCTGGGCATCTGGAAGCAGACCGTTGCTGAGCAGTTCTGGGGATATGTTCGTCCGCAAGAGAACGGCACAAAGACTGGCGTTCGCTACTGGAACATCACTAACTCCACAGGCAAGGGTCTCCGTTTCGAAGGCATTCAGCCACTCGAGATGCAGGCGCTCAACTACACAGAGGATGACCTCCAGCCATCGCGTGAAAAGGCTCAGTGGCATAGTGGCGACCTCATCGAGCGACCCTTCACCGACCTCCACATCGCTCTCCGTTCGATGGGTGTAGGATGCGTCAACTCATGGGGTGCATGGCCACGTCCTGAATATCAGATGCCCTATCAAGACTACACATATACTTATATTATATCTCCTCTGAGATAAGTGTGATAGAAACATTAAAAGACTGAAATCATGAAGTTCTGTATTTATTGCGGAAAACCGCTCTATGAAGAAGCCAAGTTCTGCACAAGTTGCGGAGCCAAGGTTTATGCATCCGTGAGTGCCCGCACTTCGGACGATGGTCAAGGCATTGTGATTGATGCTCCAGAAGGAGCCACCGTCACCATATCCGAAGTCCACGAAACCAAAGCCCCTGACACCACGGGCGAGTTTGTTATGTCCAGTTGGAATAATCCAGCGCCTAATTCAACGAACGGCAATGAACAATAAATACAGAACTATCATGATGAACAGACGTTTCTTTTTTCTGCTCCTGATGGGAGTGGTGATGACCGTTTCTGCCTCTGCACAAGGGCAGGGAGGAAAAGGATACTGGACTCTGGCTCTTTCAAAAACTTTTATTGAGGGCGAGCGTTCCAATGGTGAGAATACTGGCATCATCGGTGGACAGGATGGACTGGCCGAGTTCCGAATTTTTCATTTCGTTCCTGCGACTTTCAAGCCAGATGGTTCTTATACCGTAGAGAACAGACCCGATGTGACCGTCATTAACATGGGGGGGCAGAAGACTCAGGAACAGCGCAACATCTACAGGCTGTCTGTAATGTGGTCACGGCCTCCGCAGTATGTCAAGATAACGGAGGAGGGTAAGATCGCTCTGGATGTCAATGCCACCATCGACGGCAGTCCATATACTACGGATGTGCTGAAAAAGAATCAACTCCGAGGTTTGTTGGAGAGCTATGACATTGAGATGGAACTTGGCATCATGCCAGAAGTAAGAGTCGGGAAATTCACGATGGGTTTCAATCTGATGCAGCAGCTTCTCAATGCCTCCGATAGCTCTGATGAGCTTCCAGGGATTATGGAAGGGGCTATGCAGGAGGCTGGCATCAGTGAGGATGATTTGGAAGAGGCGATGGAAAAGGCCGTTGGTAGTGAAGAGAATGAGTTGTCTTGGAGCAGCAGTCTCAGAGACGTGGCATCGGGAAAGCTTTACAATGACGAAGAGTGGGCGTATAACCTGAAGTTGGGCGATGATGCCTATATGATGATTACCGTGACGACCACCTTCCATGACAAATCCGCATTCAAACCGACTGCCTACTCCATCACTCAGTACTATCTTTATAGGTACGGAGGGGATGATGTCGATGTCACCATCCGTGGTGATGACAAAGACCAATGGCAAAAAACTGAAGAAGAAACAGACAGCGTCAGCAAAGGTGGCGATGATAATCAAGGAGGGGGCGAGAACAAAGGAACGGATTTGCCTCCTTGGGTCATCCCCGTCACCGTCGGCACTATTGGCGTTGTTGGTGGCTTCACGTTGTTGCGTGTCCTCCGCAAGAAGGACGAGGAGATTCCTCCGACGCCTCCATCGACCGACAAGCCTAATGGTCAACAGACGACACCAGGCCAAGAACCTTTGACACCGCAAGAAGGAGTTGTACCTCTTCCGCCTCCGACGACGACTCCATCATCGCCAACCACTCCTCCTCCCCCTCCACCTCCACCATCAACGAAGAAAGGCAAGGATGGTAAGGATGAAAAGAAGGAGAGGGAGAACAGCACCTACAGGATGATTCTCTACAAGGAGTTTGGTGACACCCTGATGGTGGGCGATGAGCCCAAGTTGGTCGGTGCCCGAATCGAGGAGATCACGGCCAAGGGCGAGAAGTATGACCGTCAGGACTTGACTGCTCAGATTCAGATAGTAGAAGGTGAGAACATCACCATCACAGAGACAGGCAGGTCGGGCATATACCGTGCGGCATACATCAAGGTGGAGCATTTCCCGAAGAAAGAGCCATTGGAGGGCGAGGTATGGTTCATCTTCCAAGCTCCTGGCGGATCGCTGCGAAACAGGGTGGTCTTCAACATCGTGGATGGTGAAGTACGTTTCCAGCAAGACAATCTCACCCTGCCGGCACGCTACGAGAAGGAGGTGCGACTGCCCTTCATCGTTGTGGGCATGAACGATGGAACGGCCAAAATCGAGGCCACCATCAAGGATGAGCACAACAAGGACACTCAGGACTACAGTCTCAAGACGGAGTGGTGCGAGAAGGACAAGTGCTACTATGCCATCATCAAGGATCAGATTACCGACCCGAAGAAAGATGAGGGTATTGCCGGCAATTATCTCGGCTACACCCTCCACATCGAGGCCAGCAAAGAAACTCCCAAGAAGAGGACCATCAAAGGCGAGCTGCCCATCAACCGTTATTACATGGGTCTGGTGATGCGCATGAACGGCAACGTCCATTGCTTCCACGAGGAGTATCGACCTGGCTATCACGACCCAGAGCTCAAGGTGCGCAAGTCCGACGGCAAGGACTATGCTCCAGCCCAGCAGGAGTGCTACCTGAAGCTCTATGAATATGATGAGGAGGAGCACAGGCTCTATATCATCGACCCCAAGCCCTTGTCGGTGAAGTGGACGGTGACAGACATCGCCAAGCGGGGCGGAGTACAGGGATTGATGATGGACTTGCTCGGCAACGAATACACGCAGATGAATCTGAATGCGGCACTGGCTGGCGCTGGCCTGGGTGCTGGCATCGGCACAGCCATCTCCAATGCTCACCTGCAAGTCTTCAAGGACATCAAAGCGGAACAGCAGCGGAATCTCCAGTTCCAGAAGATGCTCAACGACCTGGGTCTGCAGTTCAAGGCTCAGTGGCAAACTGCGGGCGAAGGTAAGATATATTACCTGCTCCGTTGCTCCAAGGGCATACTTGTTGCCCCCAACCGCTTCGACGCTGAGATGGAAATCACCGCTGAGTACGATAAGAAGACCTACACCTTCAAGCGCGTTGTCCACATCCTCTCGCAACCCCGCCGTACGTATGACGACAACTTCACAGAGAGGGCGGCGCTCGAGAAGGACGAACAGATAGAGAAGGGACTGCACGAGATAGAGGGCGGACTCATGGCCGCTGGACTGACCGGCCAGATGGCACCGCTGCTCTACACCATCCGCTTGCAGCTCGACTTCTACGATTTCGAATACGGCTACGACCCGCACATCATCAAGTCCATCCAGAACTGCTACCTCAACTCCCTACGACGGCTCTCCGACGAGGCCAAAGAGAAGGTGGCGGCCATGGATGCCGTTGACAAGCTCGAGAAGTTCAGCATCGACTGGTGGCTTGAGTGGTCATACCAGGGTCACGACCTCTTGGAGAACATGAACTGGGCTGAGCGTGTGGCCTTTGCCGTCGCCTCGTTCGGCTACTCCGAGCTGGTCTTCAATATCCCCTACGAGATGCGGCAGCGCATCATCGATAACAAAGAGGACAAGGATGCCCTGAGAACCTGGGCTGATGCCTTCTGCGTGGGAGCATGGGAGGCTGGAAAGACCTACTTGATAGAGCAGGGAGTCAACTTAGGCATAGGCACGTTCAAAGTGCTGGGCAAGACTGCCATCCAAGGCGCGAAGACGACAGGCAAGGGTCTCATCACCGCCGCCAAGACCGTAGGCAAGGAGTCGCTCCAAGCAGGCGGAAAGGTGGCGAAGGAAGCGATGATCGACGGTCTGAAGTCGATGAAGGAGTTCATGAAGTCGGAGGTCAGCACTGGGCTGAAGACATGGGCTAAGAAGCAAGTCACTCTTTGGGAGAAAGGAGCCGCCGAACGCTTCATCGGAAATAAACTGAAGAGTTGGTTCCCCACCAAAGACGTGATGAGCGGAGCCGAACTCTCCGCAGCCGAACAGTTCGCTAAGCGCCAAGCCGTGGAGAATATCGAGAACCTGCAGACTGTGCTCGAGATGTACAAAGGCAATCCTACATCGCAGAACAAACTCCTCCTGAACCAGTACATCCTCAAGTGCCAGGCAGACAAGCAGACCATGATGCTGCTCAAGACGCCGAGGTTGCTGGGCGACGACAAGCTGCTCCAGGGGCTGAGCCTCAAGCCGCTCAAACAAGAGTTCAATAGCCTGTTGCAGAAGATATACAGCGAGACCGATGACCTCGTCAAGGCCGACCTGGCCAAGGCCACCAACGGCCAAGTGCCATTCGACAAGATACAGGTGCTCAACGCCTCAGGGTCGAAGGGAGACCTGCTGAAGAAAGGCCTCGACATCACCTTCGACCGCGACATCACCTACTACTGGACTGAGATTGTCGATGGCGTAGAAAAGAAACACTACTTCAACCAGACCTACGTGGAGAAGCTCTATGCCAAGCACTTCAGAAACGTCGTCAACCAGAAGACCCTGCCCCCCAACACCCTCGGATTCGACCCTCGTGCCCTCACTCCAGAGGCCATCAAGAAGCTCGAAACCCAGGAAGCCAAGCAGGCTGCGTTGGCCGCCAAGCTCTATGACCAGACCGTCATCGAGGACGTGTTCCGCCACCTCGAAAGCTATGGTGATGACCTCGAACGTATGATTGATCCAGAGCTCCACGCCTTTGCCCTGCAGCATCCCGAAAAGGTTGCCGAGGCCATCTTCTACAAGGGAAATGAGCGTTTCACCTATGCAGCCGAACTCTGGACGCAGGCCGAGTCACACAGCGGCTGGGAAAAGGAATTCCTCCAAGGCCGTTCCGTCAGCGAGATGATGGAAGGGTGCCGACAGCTCAGGAAGATATTCGGACTTCTCAAAGACCGCGACGCCCAGCGCCACCTCTTCACGAAGATTCCAGGCGATGTGAAGAAGGCCATCAAGATCATCGAGAATCTCGACGGAGTTCAGGTTAAGCTCAGCGAGGCTCAAGCCCGTCTTGCCGAGATAGGCTACGACTTCACCAAGCTCGCCCAGGAGGTCAGCGAACTCGTTTACAAGATTGGATAGGTTCATGATACATGAATGAAAAAGACAATGCGCATCACCGATTTTGATGATGCGCATTGCTTTGTTTTATGACCTCGAAAGGGAGGTGGAATGACTTACTTGATGCCCAACTTCTTGGCGATGTTCTTGGGCAGAGCGTCCTTGTGGATAAGGATGTTGAGGGTCTTGTAGGCAACGAAGGTCTTGGATGCGTACCACACGCCTTTGTACTTGTAGTCCGTGCCCCAAGAGTTCTTCACCATGAAGTACTCCTTACCGTTCTGGTCAGTAGCGATACCGTAGATGAGCATGCCGTGGTCGTCGGTGGTCTCCCAGTTGTCGTAGGCCTCCTGACGCATCTCCTGAGTCACCGTGATTTCAGGCCAAGGACGGGCAGTGTAGGATGCGCGGCTGGCTCCTACGCCCGATGGACCGAACCAGTGTTCATAGTCACTTCCGGCAGTTTCCTTCGCCTTCTTCAGGTCGGGACATACGGCGATGCCCTCACGTGAGAAGCCGTTCTCTGAAACGTCGGCTCCCCATGCGAAGGTGTAGCCGTTCTTCACAGCCGACTCCATCACCTCCATGAACTCGTCGAGTGGAAGGTTGTAGGAGAGACCCCAGCGCCAGTTGTCCTGCACCTCGATGATGAACTGCTCGTAGAAAGGGTGGTGAGTGAAAGAGGTGAGGCTCACGTAGTCGTCCATGTTCAGACCGGTCGAGGCCATGTAGCTCTGAGGCGTGTAGGTCTTGCCGTTGTGGGTGAACTCGGTGGGGCACTCGCCCAGATAAGCGTCGAGTGTGGCGTTGATGGGTTTGAACCAGATGGGGGAGAGCTTCTTCTGTTCGCCTTCTGCCACGGCCTTCACCATGGGCGTGAGGATGGAGAAGAACTCGCCGAAGTTGGGCAGAGAGTCGCCGTAGAGCGTGCCGGGTTCGGGCATGGCCGACTGGGGAATCATGCCGTAGTGCTTCATGCAATATACGCAGTCGTAGAACGATCCGCCCTGGCTGAAGTCCATGTCGCCGTGTAGGCGGACGGTGGCTTTGGCGCGATCCTCGTAGGTCTTGTGTGCCAGATACATCTCTGAGAAGTCCCATTCGCCCTTGCCCATGCGGAGGAGCTCAGCCTCGAAGAATCCGAGTGACGAGAAAGCCCAGCATGTGCCGGAACGGTTCTGGTTTTTAGTCGATGTGATGGGGAGTTCCTTCACCACAGTGAACTGGAATCCCTCGTTCTCTTCTTGTGCGAAGAGGGTGGTGCCGAGCATCATGAGCACGGCCATAGTCAATAATTTCTTCATATTAAGTAGATCTTTTTATATGGTTATTTATCTTCTTACTTGGCGATGAACTCCTCCACGTCGTCCACATGATAAGGAATCACCTTGTCGCCAATCATCTCGCAGCCATCCTTGGTGATGAGGATGTCGTTCTCGAGACGGATGCCTCCGAAGTTACGCCAGGGTTCGATGGCGTCGTAGTTGATGAATTGCGTGAACTTCTTCTCCGATCTCCACAGGTCGATGAGGTGGGGAATGAAGTACATGCCAGGTTCGTTGGTCATGACGAAGCCCTCTTGCAGGCGACGGCCGCAACGCAGATGGTTCAGTCCGAACTGAGTGGAAGGCTGCACCTCGTCATCGTAGCCGAGATAGTTTTGGCCGAGGCCTTCCATATCATGCACATCCATGCCCATCATGTGCCCCAGTCCACAGGGGGAGAACATGGCGTGGGCACCAGCCTGCACAGCTTCCTCGGTGTCACCCTTCATGAGTCCGAGCGACTTCAAGTGTTCTGTCATCACGCGGGCAGAACCCAGATGGATGTCGAGCCACTTCACGCCAGGCTTGGAATTGGCAAGCACCCAATCATGAGCCGCTTCCACACCTGCATAAAGGTCACGCTGCTGCTGGGTGAATTTGCCCGATACAGGAGTGACACGCGTATGGTCAGAGCAATATTGTTCACTACTCTCGGCACCAGCATCACAGAGCATCAGACGACCTGCCTCCATTGGCGTGAAGCTTGGGAAACCATGCTGAATCTCGCCGTGGGTGGAGAGGATGGCTTGGAACGATACGCAGTCGCCATAGCTCATCGCGATGCCTTCGATGACACCTGCAATGTATTTCTCTGTCACACCTGGAGCACAAAGCTTCATGGCTGTGGTGTGCATCTCGTAGCCGATGGCCGAAGCCTTCTTCAGTTCTTCAATCTCCTCGGGCTTTTTCACCGAACGCATCGCCACAATCGCCATGATGAGCTTGACAGATGCCTTCTCCTTCGTCTGCAAGGGATGGAAACCCATGAGGTCGGACAACTGAATCATCAGGTCATGACGGTATTGGGGCAGAAAGTGGATAGTCTGACCCTTCGCCTTGGCAGCGTCCACCATCACCTTCAGTTGAGCCATTGGAGCTGTATTGCTCACGCCGGCGCTGGCAGCCAGATCAGCTACCGATGGTACAAAGCCCGTCCAGATGATGTCATTGATATCGATGTCGTTGCCCAGCACATATTCTTGGTCATTGTCCACATCGATGACGGCAGCTAGTCCCTCACGCTTCAGTCCGAAATAGTAGAGGAAACAACTGTCCTGACGGAAATGATACGTGTTGGCGGGATAGTTGTTGGGTGAGTCGTTGTTGCCGAACAAGAGGATAAGCCCCTCGCCGACCCGCTTCTTCAACTCAGCGCGACGCTGAATGTAAATACTTTTCTCAAACATATAGTTAATATTTTTTGGTTAGTTAAGTGACTCTATTTCATGCTTAGTAAAAGCAATATGCAAAGGTACGCATTTTTTGTGGTTTGCCAAAACTTTACGCCTATTTTACGTCAAGTTCCTGCTTTTTTGCCAAATATTTGCTTTTAAGGCTCTGTGCCAAGCGTCTGATTTCAGGAATTTGCTTGCTGTCGTGCTGTACGCAGAGATGGATGTCGTCCAGTCCGTTCAGCATCCCTCGACGGCAATCCTGAAAGCGATAGAACTCAGGCTTCGTCTTGACTTGGTCTATTCGCTCATGCAGATTCTTCAGATTGGCCAACACGCCGCTGGCTGGAATCTCATATTCCCTGCATGCCTTCTGATAGGCCTCTTCCGCCTCCTTCTTGTAGCTGTCCAGCACGGCCTTGTCCTCCTGATGGATGGACGAATTATTCAGTGAAGCCAACGCCTCCGCATACGCCTTCTTGGCAATGATGAGCGCATCGGGCGAATTGACATTCTTCAGTTGCGTCACGATTTCCTCAAAGTTATGGCACACCACAGCGCTTTCCTTGCTGATATGCTTCTCCTCGGCAATGCTGTCGCGGATGACCTCCTCAGCCGTGGGGAAATCATCATCATCATGGTTGAAAACGTCCGAACCATCTCTTTTCTTGGTCGGTTCGCATGCCGACAGCAGGATCATGACCATCAGCAGAAAGTAGGGTAGGGCTCTCTTCATTTTCTTTGTGAGTTTGAGGGAAAAGAAGGGACACATCCTTGCGGACATGTCCCTTGGGTATGTTTTGAAAAAGACGTCAACACAGATTACTCCTGCGTGTCGCTCATCTTCTCCTTCAGAGCAGCAAGTGCGTCGATGTCGCCGAGCGAAGTGGAAGCAGCCACGTTCTTGATGACTGGAGCCTGCTCCTTCTGAGGACGAGCAGCCTTCTTGGCGGCAGTTTCAGCCTTCTTGGCAGCTTTAGCCTCTGCACGAGCCACATCTTCGAAGATGCGAGAGTGAGAAAGGATGATGCGCTTAGCCTCCTTGTTGAACTCAATCACCTTGAACTCGAGAGTCTCGCCAAGCTGAGCCTGACTGCCATCCTCCTTCACGAGGTGCTTAGGAGTAGCGAAGCCTTCCACGCCACCCTCGAGAGCAATCACAGCGCCCTTGTCGAGCACCTCAGTAATTTTGCCCTCGTGTACAGAATCCTGAGTGAAGATCTCCTCGAACTTGTCCCAAGGATTCTCCTCCAGCTGCTTGTGGCCGAGAGAGAGACGACGGTTCTCCTTGTCGATGTCAAGCACCTGAACCTCGATAGGCTCACCAATCTTTGTGAACTCAGATGGGTGCTTCACCTTCTTCGTCCAAGAGAGGTCAGAGATGTGGATGAGACCATCAACACCTTCCTCCACCTCAACGAACACGCCGAAGTTAGTGAAGTTGCGAACCTTAGCTGTGTGCTTGCTGCCAACAGGATACTTCTCCTCAATCTTCTCCCAAGGATCGTCCTTCAGCTGCTTCACGCCGAGCGACATCTTGCGCTCCTCGCGGTCGAGAGTGAGGATGACAGCATCCACCTCGTCACCCACCTTCATGAACTCCTGTGCAGAGTGGAGGTGTGCGCTCCAAGACATTTCAGACACGTGGATGAGACCTTCCACACCAGGTGCAATCTCGATGAATGCACCGTAGTCGGCCATCACAACCACCTTGCCATGAACCTTGTCGCCAACCTTGAGGTTAGGATCAAGAGCATCCCATGGGTGTGGAGTCAGCTGCTTCAGACCAAGGGCGATGCGCTTCTTCTCGTCGTCGAAGTCGATGATCACCACGTTGAGCTTCTGGTCAAGCTGAACGATTTCCTTTGGATCGCTCACGCGGCCCCAAGAGAGGTCGGTGATGTGGATGAGACCGTCAACACCACCCAAGTCGATGAACACGCCATAGTTCGTGATGTTCTTGACAGTACCTTCCAGAATCTGACCCTTCTCGAGCTTGGAGATAATCTCCTTCTTCTGAGCCTCGAGCTCTGCCTCGATAAGAGCCTTGTGGCTGACAACCACGTTGCGGAACTCCTGATTGATCTTCACAATCTTGAACTCCATGGTCTTGCCAACGAATGTATCGTAGTCGCGGATAGGCTTCACGTCAATCTGAGAACCTGGGAGGAATGCCTCCGTGCCGAGCACGTCAACAATCATACCACCCTTTGTGCGGCACTTCACGAAACCAGTCACGATCTCGTCGTTAGCCAGGGCAGCGTTCACACGATCCCAAGAGCGAGCCTGACGTGCCCTCTTGTGAGAAAGCACCAGCTGACCCTTCTTGTCTTCCTGATTCTCGATGTACACCTCAACAGTGTCACCCACCTTGAGGTCGGGAGCATAGCGGAACTCGCTGCGGGCAATGATACCCTCGCTCTTGTAACCAATGTTCACCACAACCTCGCGGTCGTTGAGGGCAGTCACCGTGCCTTCCACCACCTCGTTGTCGTTCACATTGTTCAGTGTGCCTTCGTAGGCAGCCTTCTGAGCGGCCTTGTCAGCAGCGCTCACGCCGTCGTTCTCGAATGCTTCCCAATCGAAACCTTCCAGCGGTTTGATGTCTTTTGTTTCCATAAATAAATAATAAATGTTTGTTTAATTAATAAAGTTAGACATTATGTTGATAAAATCTAATTTCTTAACTGTTTGAACCCTCGCCTTACGTCAGGGTAGGCACAAAAACGGCTGCAAATTTAGTGATTCTCCGCCAATTGGCAAAAAAATGAAGCAAGAAATCCATCTTTTCCCCCTCTTTTTACGGTTTTATCATCAAATGTTATGAATAGGTCGCGTTTTCCGCATTCTTACTTCTTGGCATATTGTTCAATTTTCTTCAAACTTACGTTTTGTAAAATCCACCAAATTAACCGATTAACCAATTAACTTCATCCCATTCAAAACCATGATTCTCCAGATAGACTTTACAAAAACCTAAAATCCGCAGATAATTTTTCAACGGTCTAGTCTTGCCGTCATTTGAAACATGCCTGTCTGTTTTTTTTGCCCTACAAGCGCGTAATCCGATGGGACATGAACTAGTTCCCCCTTACCCCGTAAGGTCGAGAGGCTTAGACCAAAG
Source organism: uncultured Bacteroidaceae bacterium (assembly GCA_905234125.1). Lineage (GTDB taxonomy): Bacteria > Bacteroidota > Bacteroidia > Bacteroidales > Bacteroidaceae > Minthosoma. The sequence goes on from CAJOGQ010000054.1 coordinate 17,125, forward strand.
CATCAGCGAAGGATGTTAGCCTATCCGTGTTCCCAAATAAGGTTGTAAGGCTTGTTGGAGTA
>CAJOGQ010000055.1 GCA_905234125.1 uncultured Bacteroidaceae bacterium
GCAAAATCAAAACAAGCAAAATCATCAATGACATGACAAAGGTACAACAAAAATCTGAAAAAATCAGCGCTTTTGGCGGAATATTTTTCGTTTTGGACAGATTTGACCGTATTCTTTCCTCTGTAATCGACTCCCACCTGGGACTTCGCAGTAAGCTGATAGGCTATCAAAGCGCGAGATAACACGGGCCGTCTTCTCCGTTTTCTGCTGTGCCAGCCAAGTGGGTCAGAACGGCAAGGCAGTACAAACTCAATATCTATTCAGCAAAACCTTACAACATTATTTGGGAACACGGATAGGCTAACTTTCCTTCGCTGATGCTTTGGTCTAAGCCTCTCGACCTTACGGGGTAAGGGGGAACTAGTTCTTGTCCCATCGGATTACGCGCTTGTATGGCAAAAAAAACAGACAGGCATGTCTCAAATGACGGCAAGACTAGACCGTTGAAAAATTATCTGCGGATTTTAGGTATTCCAATTATTCCAATTCCTGTTGTTCCAATTAAAATATGAAGCACAAAAACCCCTCTTTTCGATACGTTTCTCCATCTTTTGAGCAATTTAGCCACAAAACGAAAAGCCCCTCTTTCGCTCCAGAATGGTGGGTTATTTCCAAATAATGGTAGGTTATCACCCAATAATGCAGGGTTATTGCCCAGTAAAGGACGCTTATTCCATGACAGATGACAGATGACAGTTTTCTCATGAGCATGATAATACAAACCATTCAACTTTTTTCAGGGAAGTACACAGTAAAGTGCCATTGTGCCATAGTGCCGTTTGGTAAATTCTTGTGCGCACAGAGCACAGAGCACAGTTTTATTAGGGATGGTATTGCAGAGCGAAAATAAGAGACTAAAATTTTTATTATATATAAAATATATATAATAAAGTTTTTTACCCTACTTTTTTACAGCTCCTCAGAAAACTGTGCTCTGTGCGCACTTGGACAATTTTCTGATTGTGTTGACAATGTTTGCTCCCTACAAAACTGTCATCTGTCATCTGTCATACACCAAACGGCACTATGGCACTATACAGTATGGATTTTGTTGAGCCGGTGCCCCCAAGCCGTTGAGCCGGTAGCTCGAAGCCGTTGAGCCGGTAGCTCAAAGGCGTTGAGGCGGTGGCTCGTTCATGGCGGCATGCTGGCTAAAAAACAACGGCGTTGTTTGGGCAAAACATCGGTGTAGGAAGCTCAAAACAACGGCGTTGTTTCATGAAAAACGAGGAAGGGGTGAATGGAAAATAAATGAGGAAAGCATAAAATAAATGGGAAAAAGTTGGTGGATTCATTTATTGTCCGTATCTTTGGCAAAACTAATCCAAATACTTAAAAACCATGCTTACACAAGAAGACAAAGATTTTCTCGCGAAGAAAGGCATTTCGGAAGAAAAGCTGAATGCGCAATTGGAGTGTTTCAAAACAGGTTTCCCTTGGTTGAAGTTGGCAGGAGCCGCATCGCCAGGTAATGGAATCACCATCCCGTCGGAGGCTGAGAAGAAGGATTACCTCGCAGCTTGGGACGCTTATCTGGACAGCACGGGTAAGGTGCTGAAGTTTGTGCCCGCATCGGGTGCTGCAAGCCGTATGTTCAAGAACCTGTTTGAGTTTCTCGACAACGGTGAGAAGACTGCGTTCATCGAGAAGTTTGAGGCTAACCTCGACAAGTTCGCTTTCATCGACGACCTGAAAGAGGCCATCGCAAAGAATGGTGGCGACAGCAGCGTGAAGACTGCCATTGCCACGTTGTTGGGTGAAGAGGGACTGTCTTACGGCAAATTGCCAAAGGGTTTGCTGAAGTTCCACAAATATGAGGACGGCGCACGCACGCCTGTGGAGGAGCATCTGGTGGAAGGTGCACTCTATGCTGGAGGTAAGGACGGTCAGGTGAGTGTACACTTCACGGTGAGTCCTGAGCATCGCCCATTGTTCGAGGCTTTGGTTGCCAAGGTAGCTCCGAAGTACGAAGAGAAGTTTGGTGTGAAATACTCCATCAGTTTCTCGGAGCAGAAGGCAAGCACAGACACCGTTGCAGCCAACCCCGACAACACTCCGTTCAGAGGAAAGGATGGCAAAATCCTCTTCCGTCCAGGTGGTCATGGTGCCCTCATCGAGAACCTGAACGACCTCGATGCCGACATCATCTTCATCAAGAACATCGACAATGTGGTGCCTGACCGCTTGAAGGCTGAGACCGTTGAGTACAAGAAACTCATCGCTGGCGTGTTGGTGACGAAGCAGAAGAAGGCATTTGAGTATCTCGAACTGCTCGACAGCGGCAAGTACACCCATGCACAACTGGAGGAAATCATCCGATTCCTGCGCGATGAACTCTCCTGCCGCAATCCTGAACTGAAGGATTTGGAGGACGCTGAACTGGCCATCTATCTGAAGAAGAAGCTGAACCGCCCCATGCGCGTGTGCGGTATGGTGAAGAATGTGGGTGAACCAGGTGGTGGTCCCTTCTTGGCTTACAATCAGGACGGAACGATCAGTCTGCAAATCCTTGAGAGCAGTCAGATTGACACCAAGAATGCAGAGTATCTGCAGATGTTCCAGAACGGCACCCATTTCAACCCCGTTGACCTCGTGTGCGCCGTGAAGGACTATAAAGGCAAGAAGTTCGACCTCACGAAGTATGTGGATCACCAGACTGGCTTCATCTCGAACAAGAGCAAGGACGGAAAGGAACTCAAGGCGCTCGAATTGCCAGGTCTCTGGAATGGTGCCATGAGCGACTGGAACACCATCTTCGTGGAAGTACCGCTCGGCACGTTCAATCCTGTGAAGACGGTGAACGACCTGCTGAGAGAACAACACCAATAAATGTATGCAAATCATTCAGAAGTATTTTCCATATTTGACGGAGCTTCAGGTTGAGCAATTCGCTCAGCTTGAGGCTCTTTATAACGACTGGAACGCGAAGATTAACGTGATTTCCAGAAAGGACATCCAGAACCTCTACGAGCACCATGTGTTGCACTCCTTAGGCATCGCGAAGGTGGTGAACTTCAAGGATGGCACCACGGTGATGGATCTCGGAACAGGTGGTGGATTTCCTGGCATTCCATTAGCCATTCTCTTCCCAAACACGCAGTTCCACTTGGTTGACAGCATCGGGAAGAAGGTGAAAGTGGCAAATGAGGTAGCAACAGCTATCGGACTGAAAAACGTGAAGTTAAGCCACGCAAGAGCTGAGGAAATCAAAGAGCAGTATGACTTTGTGGTGACTCGTGCCGTGATGCCGATGGTGGAGCTGATGAAGGTGGCTCGGAAGAACATCAAGAGGGAACAGCACAACGCGGTACCCAACGGCATCATCGCCCTGAAAGGTGGAGAACTGGCTGGCGAAATTGCTTCGATGAAGAACATCTGCACCGTGTGGGAATTGAGCGATTTCTTCGAGGAAGAATACTTTAAGACCAAGAAAGTGGTGCACGTCACCATCGTCAACAAGAAATGAACATGAACATCAAAACATTTGAAGTCAACCCGCTCTGTGTGAACTGCTATGTGTTGAGTGATGAAACCAAGGAGGCTGTCATCATCGACTGTGGATGTTCCGACGAATACGAGTGGACAGACATCAGGAAATATATCGCTACGGAAGGATTGCAGGTGAAGCATCTGCTCAACACCCACCTGCATTTCGACCATGTGTGGGGCAACGCATTTGCCTATAGAGAACTGGGCTTGCGTCCTGAAGCCAACTACGAAGACCTGCACATCTACGAGAACATGGACGAACAAATCCGTTCGGTTGTGGGTGTAGGTCTTCCCCACCCTCCCATTCCTCCCCTCGGCACATCCCTCTTAGATGGAAGTGAGGTAAGCTTCGGCAACACAACACTAAAAGTCATCGCCACTCCTGGACACTCGCGTGGCTGCATCTGCTTCTACTCCCAAGCGGATGGTGTGCTCTTCTCAGGCGACACCCTCTTCTGTGGCAGTTGTGGACGCACCGATTTGGAAGGTGGAAACTATCAGGACATCATGCAAAGTCTCAAAAAACTGGCAAAACTACCTAACGAAACCAAGGTGTATTGCGGACACGGGCCATCCACCACAATTGGAAGGGAGAAGACCTATAACCTCTACATGAGAGGCTAACAATTCCCTTCTTACACTCCCTCTTTGCAAAAAACTGACAGAAAGTCATTGCCCATTGCGAAAAAAGCAGTAACTTTGTCACGATTTTCAGAAAGCAATATGAACGACAAGATTATACAACAGGTAAAACAGCGGTATGGCATCGTGGGGAACTATGAGGGACTGAACCGCAGTATCGACGTGGCCATTCAGGTAGCGCCGACTGAATTGTCTGTGCTGATTTATGGTGAAAGCGGTGTGGGCAAGGAGGTTTTGCCAAAGGTGATTCATGATAACTCTGCACGAAAGCACAACAAATATTTCGCCATCAACTGTGGTTCCCTGCCTGAAGGCACCATCGATTCAGAACTTTTCGGTCACAAGAAAGGTGCATTCACAGGTGCGCTGGATGACCGTGAGGGTTATTTTGGTGTGGCAAACAAAGGTACGCTGTTTTTGGACGAAGTGGGTGAACTGCCTTTAGCCACCCAAGCAAGATTGCTGCGTGTGCTGGAGACTGGTGAATACATCCGCGTGGGCGAAAGCGAAGTGAGGAAGACTGATGTGAGAATCGTGGCAGCCACCAACGTGAACATGCAGAAAGCCATCCGCGAAGGGAAATTCAGAGAGGATTTGTATTACAGACTGAACACCATCCCCATCAACATGCCCCCTCTCCGCGAACGAGGCAAGGACATTGAATTGCTGTTCAGGAAGTTTGCCTATGACATATCGGAGAAATACCGCATAGAACCCGTTCGGCTGACAGATGACGCGCGCGAACTATTATTAAGATATAAGTGGCCAGGCAACATCAGACAGTTGCGCAATCTGGTGGAGCAAATCAGCATCATCAGCAAAGAACGGGAAATCACATCCGAAATGCTGAGAGGCTATGGGGTGACTGACGATTCGCAGGGTGAGACTGGATTGGTGTTGCACGGAGCCAACCGCATGGAACACACGGCTGAGGTGCATAGTTATGAAAAGGAACGTGATTTGTTGTTCCAACTGCTCTCCAGCATCGGCAAAGAGGTGAAGGATCTGAAGGAGCTGGTACACAGCAACATGGAACACATACAGAATGTTCCCGCAGAGGGCTATCGGATGTTTGAGGAAGAAAAACCCAACATCGGCACACCTGTACAGTATGGCCGTCAGACGCCTGTGCAACCGTCCAAGCCTTATTTCGTGAATGAGCAACGCTACCAACCACAAGGGAACGTGTCCTACCCTGACCACCATATTCAGGATGTTGACGTAGAGGCGATAGAGGAGACACCCATGTCGAACAAGGAGCTGATGAAGAAGAACATCATCGACTCGCTGAAACGCAACAATGGCAACCGCAAGAAGACAGCCAAGGAACTGGATATCTCAGAACGAACGCTGTACAGGAAAATCAAGGACTACGGATTAGATATTTAAGATGAAGAGATACGCAATCATACTGAGCCTGTTGGTGGGTGTGTTGTCCGCTTGCACCATCAGCTACAAGTTCACGGGCACGAGCATCGACTACACGAAGACCAAGTCAATCAGCCTCGACAAGTTCCCCATCCGCGCCAACTATGTGTGGAGCCCGATGGAGTCGATGTTCTACAACTCGCTGAGTGACGCTTTTGCACGAAAGACAAAACTGAAGGTGCTGAAGCGTGGTGGTGACTTGCAACTGGCAGGTGAAATTGTGGAATACAGCCAAACGAACAAGAGCGTCAGTTCGGACGGCTATTCAGCACAAGTGCAGCTGAAAATCACGGTGAACGTCAGGTTTGTGAACAACGTGAAGCATGAAGAGGATTTCGAGCAACGATTCAGCGCCACAGCAGATTATGACTCATCACAGCAATTGGCCACCGTACAGGAGAAACTGGTGCAGGAAATGATTGACAACATCGTTGACCAAATATTTAACGCAACCGTAGCAAACTGGTAATCAATAAGAAAACTACCTTTACATGTAGTATATGATAAACATAAAAGAACTAATAGAAGATACATCCAAACTCAATGCGGACACGCTTCCCGAGTTGAAAGGACTCTTAGAGAGACACCCCTTTTTCCAAGTGGTTCGTTTGCTTTATATTGCTAATCTCTACAAGCTTCACTCGCCAGACTTTGGAGCTGAACTAAGAAAGGCAAGCGTGTTTGTTCCTGACCGAACCGCTCTGTTCACGCTGACTGAGGGCATCAACTATCAATTCCCCAACGAAGTGTCGAATGCGGACATCGAAACGGAATATGACAGCAACAGAACCATGTCGCTCATCAATGGGTTCTTGGCTGACAGAATTGAGACAGATGACAACGATGCGGAAGAAAAGTATGTGCCCTCTGTGGCTGACCTCACTACCGACTATGCATCATTCCTCATGCAACAAGATCAGCAAGACGACAAAAAGACCAAAGACTCCCCCAAACTGAAAGGCGAAGAACTGATAGATTCCTTCATCGAAGAGACAAAAGGCAAACAACGTTTTGAGATGCCCAACATCGACGATGAAGAGTTCGCCTCACCTGAGTTTTCGGAAGAAGATGAAGAGATTTATACCGAAAGTATGGTCAATATTTACATCAAACAGGGCCGATATCAGCAAGCTTTAGAAATATTACGCAAAATTTCTTTGAATAATCCAAAAAAAAGTCCTAACTTTGCAGCGCAAATCAATCTGCTCGAAATCATACTGAACGGTCAGAAGTAAGATTCGGGCATGTTGACATGTGTTGAAACGACAGAATAACATTAACAAAAACTAAATAAAAATGTACTCATTAATCATTGTACTCATTCTGATCGCATCAGTACTGATGTGCGGAATCGTTCTTATTCAAGAATCAAAGGGCGGTGGTCTTGCATCCAGCTTCGCTTCTTCAAACCAAATCATGGGTGTACGTAAAACAACTGACTTTCTGGAGAAAGCAACATGGGGCTTAGCTATCGCTATGGTGGTGCTCAGCGTCGTTTCTGCTGCATTCGTGACAAAAGCAACGGTGGAAGAAACACCTATCAACATCAGCGCACCTGCTCAGTCAACTGACGCAGGCAATGTTCCTTCATTCCCTGCTGCAGGTACACAGACTCCAGCTGAATAAAGAACACAAAAAACTCAAAAAGAAAAGAGCTACATGTTTTTTCATGTGGCTCTTTTTGTCAAAATCTTGTTCACATTGAGAAGATTTGATACATTTTTGCAAAAAAATTGTATTTATTTTGCTGATATTTGAAAAAAAGACAATATCTTTGTAACATGATTACTTTGGCAAAACACATAGAATTGCTGTTGCTGGATCACGATTGTGTGATTGTACCAGGATTGGGAGGCTTCATCGCCAACCATGCTGACGCAATGTATGGAGGGGAACAAAAGGATTGTTTCCAGCCCCCCTATCGCACCATCGGATTCAACCAACAACTTCAGATGAATGATGGTCTGCTTGTGCAGTCCTACATGATGGCATACGACACATCCTATCCATTCGCCAACCTCCAAATGGAAAAAGATTTGGAAAAGATGTTGCATGAACTGGAAATGGATGGTGAGTACACGCTCGAAAACATTGGAACGCTGAAAAAAGGCATCAACCAGAACATCACATTCGTGGCTCCAGAGACAGGCATACTGTCTCCGGCTCTCTATGGTCTTCACGCATACGACATCCAATCGCTGAGCAGTGTCGTCAAAGAAAAAGAGATAGAGAAGAAACTGCGGGAGGCAACTGCTACCATGCACATTGTCAGTCATGAAGACAGAGAAGAAAAGAATGAGCCGAAGAAGCGGAAGGATGTGGTTATACACCTGAACCGCCGTTGGATAGACTTCGGCATCTCCGTTGCTGCAGCAGCCGTTCTCCTCTTCTGTTTCTCCTACCCAACCATGAAGAATGTGGGTACCGAAACTGACACAGTCGTGGCTACGTTCACACCCATGCAGAATGTTCCTCTCAAAGCCAAAGAAGTGGCAAAAACCTCCAAACCTGCGACAAAAATGACTGGAGAGAAAGAAGAAAAGGTACAACAAGTGGAGCAGAAGGAACAAGAGGTGAAAGAAATGGTGGAAGTGAAGGAAGAGAAGCAAGAGAAAGAAAAGAAGCAAGAGACGGTGAAATCCGCAGCAACAGAAGCACATTTCTCCATCGTGTTGGCAAGTTACGTCAGCCAAGCAAATGCCGAGACCTTCATCAAGCAACTGGCAAAAGCAGGCTACAATGAAGGGAAATACATCAAGAACGGGAAAGTAAGCCGTATTCTTTACTCTGAATATGCAACGGAAGCTGATGCCCAAAAAGCATTGCAGACATTCCGCAAAGAGAATGCTGACTTTGCCGAGGCATGGATTTTGGAGTTATAAACAAGGAGGAAAAGATGAAGAGAGTTAGATGTCCTAAGTGTGACAGTTACATTGTTTTCGATGAGACAAAATACACCGACGGACAATCATTGATTTTCGTGTGCGAGCATTGCAAGAAAGAGTTCGGCATTCGTATAGGAAAGTCGAAACTTGCCAATCGGCACGAAGAAAAAACTCTTGATGAACAAGCATACAATCAGGATTTTGGAAGCATTGTGGTGGTGGAGAACCGCTTTGCATACAAGCAAGTGATTCCTTTGGATTTGGGAGAGAATGAATTTGGCAGATACGTTCGAGGCACTAACATCAACAAACCGATTGAGACGCGTGACCCGAGTATTGACACGTTCCATTGCGTCATTACTGTCAGAAAAAACAAGCAGGGGAAGTTGCAATACATTCTACGTGATGCACCAAGCGATACTGGTACTTTCTACATGAACGACATTCTGCGCGACGTGGATCGTGTCAATCTGGAGGATGGAGCCATCATCACCATCGGCGCAACGACGCTGATATTGCGTGCTGCAACCAACTAAACAGAGACAGATACGATATATAATAAAGGTAACAACAATGACGACATTAAAAGGAGACCTAATTACCGAAAAAGACGCACTTGGCGTTTTCTTCTCTTCCTACGAAGGGAAATACGTCATCATGGACAACATCGATGAGAAGAACGTCCCTATCATACAGGCCAGAGAAGAGATTTACAACGCAGACTACATGTATGTGACCGTGGTGCTTAGGGGTACGCTTCATATCATTGTTGGAGGTACAGAACTGGACGTGAAAGCCAACGAGTATCTGGCCGTCATGCCCTGCATGAGCGTGGAAGTGAAAGAGTCCAAATGTATCTTTTTCTCTTTCTTGACACTCAGTCATCTCATGGGCGACATCTATACGCGTACATGTGTGAACAAGAAGTTACACTTTAACGCGTTCAAATTCCGCCACATGCACTTCACCCCTGAACAAATTTCCGTACTGTTAGATTGTTACCAACGCGTCAAGCGGGAGCACCTACGTGAAGATTATCCTATGAAAGAGATTGCGCTTCGAGCTTATCAGAGTGCCTACATCGCCAAATTCTTCTCCTTCGTCAATAATGAGAACATTATCAGTTACACCACGCAGCGCAATAAACGTCAATATGAACTGTTCAATTCTTTCATTTTTTTGCTGAATGAGAAGTACAAACAAGAACGTTCCGTGTTTTATTATGCTCAAGAACTCAAGATCACGCCAAAATATCTCTCGAACGTCGTTCAAGGATTCACAAAACTGACAGCGTCACAGGTCATCGACCAATATGTTGCTTATTCCATCAAGCAACATCTTTACAAGAACGATCAAAGCATCAAGGCCATCAGCGAGATCTTCAACTTCCCCAGCCAAAGTTTCTTTGGGCGATACTTCAAACGCATTACTGGTGTTTCACCTCATCAGTACATCAAACAGCATAATATCAAATCTATTAACTTCGCAACAGATAAAAGATAGAGGACTAAGCCATGCCTTACGATACACCTCAACCCACCATCCACAACACGCGATATGTGGAATATACTGATGTTTTTGCCGACAAGAACATCATTCCCTCTGCAGCTGTACGAGAGAACCTTCTACTGTTCGACACTTTCGATGGTAAAAATCCGCTCCTGCAGATATTTCCCAACAAGGAAAAGCACAAGATGTATCAGAAACTATACATCTATATTATACGTGGAGAAGCTGTCATCGAGATCAATGGAAAGCCCAACACCCTGAACGAAAACATGTTCATCTCCATCATGCCGGAGAACACCACCAGCCTAACTTCAGCTTCGCATGATCTAAGATACCTCATGATGGTTGTCTATCCGCGTCTTTCCAACCAGATATACAACGAGATAGGTGTCACCTATACAAACACGAAACTCACCCTCAAACATTTCATTTCTCAGCTGACCCCAGAACAGGCACAACGCGTGTGCACTCTCTACAATGACATCAAATCAGACCTGCTTGCTCCTGCCTATGAGGAGAGGGAAGCCTATATTCATAGCCTTTTGCAGGCCTTTGTCGTTGAGAACATCAACATCCACAAATACAATCCAATGCCCCTGCAGGGTGACAGCAATTCACGTCAATACGATGTCTATTGCCGTTTCCTCACCCTGCTCAACAAACATATCAGCGAACGTCGCACCGTCAGCTACTATGCTAAGACGCTTGGCATCTCCAGCAAATATCTATCGTATGTCTGCACCTGTTACAGTCAGAAAAACGCTTCGACATGGATAGATGAAGCCGTCATTCAGAAAGCAAAGGCGCTGATCGTGGTACACAACTATACATTCTCTGAGACAAGCATTGCACTCAATTTTCGAACCGTCAGCTGTTTCACCCGATATTTCAAGCGTGTCACAGGCATGACACCCAAGCATTTCCTCAAAAAGCATCAAAAGCAGTAAATTCAAATTCAACAGATAAAAAGATTGTTTTATGCGACTAATTCCTCTCTACACGTGGAACAAAGGTCTCCACAACATGAAGCTCTCCCAGATGAACTTCATGAAACAACCTTGGGCAGGAGGAGTAACCCTATTGGTTTGCGTCATCGTTGCGATGTTGCTTGCCAACTTACCAGCCACTGCCCATTTCTATCATGAGCTTTTGGAGACGAACCTCTCCATGACCATCAGCAACGAGAACTTCTCCATCAGTTTCCCACAAAACATGACTGTGGAAAAATTCATCAACGACATCCTGATGGTCGTGTTCTTCTTCACCGTAGGACTTGAAATCAAACGAGAAGTCGTCTGTGGTGAATTATCCAGCGTGAAGAAGGCTCTCTTGCCTGTCATCGCCGCTGCTGGCGGTATGGCTGTCCCAGCCCTCTTCTACACGTTCTTCAACATCGGAACTACCACTGCTGGCGGATGGGGAATCCCTACTGCCACCGACATCGCCTTTGCTGTGGGCATCATGTCTATCCTCGGCAACAAAGTACCCATCTCATTGAAGGTTTTCCTAACGGCACTTGCCATAGCGGATGACCTTGGAGCCATCCTTGTCGTGGCATTTTTCTACGGAGGAGACATCAACCTTCCACTGCTCTTTGTGGCCATCTTGTTACTGGCAGGAATCTTCCTCATGAACAAGTTAGGTGAAAAGCGCATGATGTTCTACCTCATACCAGCCATCGTCGTCTGGTTCCTTTTCTACTATTCCGGCATTCACTCCACGATGTCTGGTGTGGTAATGGCCTTCATGATTCCTATGGACGCACGTTTCAGCAGATCATATCTCGATCGAAGCAACAAGAAATATCTCAGGCGCATCGAACGATACGACCACGACGAGTTTGAACAAGGAATCCCCTTCCCCAATGGGCCACAGCGTCATTGCCTGCGCCGCATGAGCTACATCACCAACAACTCTATTGGCATGTCTTATCGTTTAGAGCATGCTCTCGACAGATGGGTTAATTTCCTCATCATGCCCATCTTCGCCCTCGCCAATGCAGGTGTGGTCATTCCCGATATTAGCTTCTTCAACATCTTCCAGACCCTTCCTCTCGAAGGTGTCGGCTTCGTTGGAATGGGTATCTTCTTCGGACTCCTGCTCGGAAAACCCATCGGCATCACGATAGCCTCGTTCATTGCCATCAAGTGCAAGGTTGGTGCAATGCCTGAAGGTGCTTCATGGAAGATGCTCTTCGCTGTAGCCTGCTTAGGTGGTATCGGCTTCACGATGGCCATATTTGTTGACACCCTCTCCTTTGGTGAACTCGACCCCACCACCACCGACATGCTCCGTTCCTCTGGTAAGATAGCCGTTCTGCTCGGTTCACTCTGTGCTGGCATCCTTGGCGCTGTGCTTATTAGCATCTTTGCGAAGATGGAGAAAAACAGATGAGAAGATAGTGATAGAGAGACTATAGGACAAAACTTGGTAAAACAGAATAAAAACAGAAACGGTGGCCTTCTCTTGCAAGAACGCCACCGTTTTTTATCTTGTCTAATACCTTTTATTCCTCAATGGTAAAAGCAGAATGCTTATAAGTGCATTTCTCCACTTCTGGATTATCATACCAATCCTTATTCGACTCTCTATCTGCAACCCATTTCAGAAATGCCGGATATGCATCTTTGATACAAATGCCTTCCAACGGATAATCAAAATCCTTTGGTATCATAACTGCATGGGGATCTTCACCCATCACGGAAAGACGAATTTCTTTACCTGTCGTTGCATTATATATGTAGAGAACCTTATCAAGATCATAGAAACTAAAAGAAGGATCAACTGTGAATGTTTCCTTAATAGGATCCACGTGGGACGAACCGGCATTCACTATTCCTGTCGTGCTATAAAGCGAGTGAAGTTCTGTTTCCTCATTCAGTTTCTCGCCATGAAGGTTGCGCAGGTACACTTTATCCGTACCACCACACGCCTCTACACTATAAGTAACATGGGTATAGTCTGTACGTACAGCCTTTATGACAACATCATTCATGTCATAGTCTCCGTCTTCACGGTCTTCGAAACAGAATGTATATACTTGATTAAGTAAATCAGGTATATCGCCAAATGACTCAACACCACCTCCCAACTCTACGATGACATCGCTGTACTGCGTATCGGCACCTTCCTCAAAGCAGAGGTACATCTTTCCGTTGGCGGTAAACATAGCAATACGGGGATCGTCCTCTTCCATGCCATAATAAGTGAGGGCACTTTTGAACTGGCCGAAGGAGTTGATTTCCTTGTTGAGTTCTCCGTAGCCGTACAGGCATCCAAACTTATCATTCGTCAGAGTCCAATTAGCATCAGTTTGACCATTGTCCTTTCTGATGAGGAAACCGATACGATAACCGGTAGGAATGATAGCCGAAGCTTTTTCGCTCTTGGCAGGATGGATATTGGGGAAGTATTGGACAGGCAATTCACAATCGGTAATGGCTGTAGCCGATGAACCTGTATATTCCTCAAATGACCAGAGTCTGGTCTCACCTTTATTCTTTCCGCCATTTCCAATCCAAACTCCAGAAACAGACTTCAAACAATTGCCCATGCCATTTTCAAAAATGTAGATATTTGTTCTACTGTCAGTCTGTTTAGCGTTGGGGTCGCAAATACGGAAGCAGAACTTATCCAGATTCTTACTGTCGAAGTCTTTAAGTACGACCCCATTTTTTTCTTTTCCTACGTAACACAGGAACTGCTTGGCATATACATTATACAGCATCACCTTCACATTGTTAGGGTCGCTGCTGTTTGTAAACACCTGCCATAGCTGCTTCTCCACATCCTCGGTATATGCATCTTTCAGGTTTTCAGATGGGTCAGCGTATGTAAAATAATTGTTCTTACCTTCTGACGCATTATGGATGCGATAAAACTTGGCATCGGTCTTGTAGCCAAGATAACTCAACGTCTGGGGATACGATTCAAAGTCTGAAGGGTCACCATAGTAGGGCAGTAGATACTCGTGAATTCTGAGGAAGTTTTCGTCTCTATTATTCTTAGCAATACCCGTCTTCTCGCTAAATGCCTCTCTTTCCAGTCCCAGGTCAACGGCTTTGTACTTCGGCAACGACTTGATATAATCAGCCTCAGAGATACCTGACGGAATGTTCTCTTGTTTATAATAATAATAATAGATGTCGCACATGTGTGCTTCTGTAGAAGCCATCTGCACGGGAATCAACGTGATGCCAGCCAGGCCGGTGCTCACCATATGGTTGTTGAAGAACTTCACGGCTTTGCCTTCACGAATAAGGGACAGGTTGTCTCTTTTTTTATTATGACCATTTTTGTCATCGCGATAGAGTGACGAATTAAAGATGTCCACCAAAGTGGCTTTATCCTCATCTGAGAGAGTAGGCGCGTCCGAGTATATGGTGTTACTTTTTATGGTCCAGCCATTAGAACTGGTGGGACCCGATGGAAGCCACATACGCTCATTTTCCCAGTTTTTACCCTTCCAGTTGCTGAAAGTAGCGTCATCCGACAATGCACGTCTGGCATTAAATGACAGGAAAGAATCGCTGTATTTCAACTCGATCTCATCGATGTTAGGCATGTTTGCTGCTGCTCTAGTTTCGCCGACGGCACGGGTCGATGGACTGTTCGTGAAGGATACTTCCGAGTCGGTTGTATTGAAACCCTTGATGTAGTACTCACCCTTGCTACTGACGCATGCTGCAATCAAACGCGTGTACGTCTTAGGAGCGTCATAGGTGAGCGTCACAGTCTGACCATTCGTCACTTCTGCTTCGGTCAACACATACGCATCGACATTGAAAAAAGGCGACTCAGTCAAAATTCGCACCTTGACAATATCTTCCATCTCAGCATCAGCTGTCACCGTAACACTTCCACTATTTACTGTGCTCCAGTCATGTTCGGTGTCAACTTTCACACCTAACTTGAGAGCCGCATTGTATAATGCTTCCTCATCTACAGGCGTCGGCACTTCACCATAGTCAAAGTCCTGACAACTTGCAAGCATTAACATGCCCATTGACAATAAAAAACCTAACTTTTTCATATTCTTTTGTTGTTAATATACACTTTTGTTTACTTTGTGCTTCAATTTGATTTGCAAATTTACACATTATTATATTTATATAGAACACAAATAGGGAATATTTTGTATGATTTTAACAAAAAATAACATTATTAAGAAAAACCATGTCCGTTTTTGTTTCCAACAGGTGTTTAACGAATGTCGATTATGTTTCCGATACATTTACATAACGATATGAAAATATTAAAAGGCTTTTCCACAACACCCCTTCTTTTGCGGACCAAACCAATTTATGTTAGAATGGGAGCGAGCCGGTAGCTTAACGGGAGTCATCTACCGACAAGAAGGGAACAAGCCGGTAGCTGGCGAGTTTTCAGCGACCGCCCCTCAAAAAAGTTCACCGCCCGTCGAGAATTTCGGCGGGCGATGAAAAGAAATTCAGCAGGCGCTGAATTCCAAATTTCGATGCCATCAGAAGATGAACTTTTAGAGCCTCTTGTCGGATTCGAACCAACGACCCCGAGATTACAAATCACGTGCTCTGGCCAACTGAGCTAAAGAGGCGGGTGGGTAAGCTGACTACATCGCGTACCCTTGCTGCGGTCAAGCCCTGGGGGGATTCCAAGGGAGCTGGCCGTATAGGACTTACCCATTTTTGTTTAGCGGGTGCAAAGGTAGCGCTTTTAGGCGAACTGACCAAACTTTTTAAGGTAAAAGTGAATGATGAGAGGTGAAAAATTTGTCACAGCTATAGAAAGTAAGGTGGCGAGTAGCAATTTTTTCACTTTTCACTCTTTCCCTTTCACTTTTTTTCCGTACCTTTGCACCCATTATGGAAGAATTCATTCTCAATTTGACGAACGGAGCACTTGACAACCTGAACTATGGTTGGGTAATTCTGTTCATGACGATAGAAAGTTCATTTATTCCCTTCCCGTCGGAAGTCGTGATGATTCCTGCAGCATATATGGCAGCGGAGACTGGCGAAATGACCTACCCCATGATTATCCTTTGTGGCACATTGGGGGCTTTGGCTGGAGCTTTAATCAACTATGGACTTGCCTATTGGTTGGGACGTCCCATTGTGTATGCGTTTGCCAACAGTCGATTTGGTCACATGTGTCTGATTGATGCAGAGAAAGTGGAGAAGGCTGAGGCGTACTTTGACAAGCGTGGTGCCATCTCGACTCTGATTGGCCGTATGATTCCAGCCATCCGCCAGCTCATCAGCATTCCTGCTGGACTGGCCAAGATGAATCTGCTGTCGTTTTGCCTCTACACCGCTTTGGGTGCAGGACTTTGGAACAGCATACTTGTGGGCATTGGGGCAGCATTTCACAGCACCATGCCGAAGCAGGAGCTCATCGACATCATTGCGCACTATTCACACATCATTGGTGTGGCTGCCATCATCATTGTAGTGGCTATCATCGCGTACCTTATATATAAAGGTTTAAAGAGGTGAAAGGCCAATAGTGGTTATGGGTTACAGGTTATAGGTTACTGAATAAAGGTAAAAGTTTACGATATGTTTGAAAATCTTAGCGAGAGACTTGAACGGTCTTTCAAGATACTGAAGGGTGAAGGCAAAATCACCGAAATCAATGTAGCAGAGACGCTGAAGGATGTGCGCAAGGCACTTTTGGAGGCTGACGTGAACTACAAGGTGGCCAAGACTTTCACAGACACGGTGAAGGAGAAAGCGCTGGGTCAGAATGTGCTGACTGCTGTGAAGCCTGGACAGATGATGGTCAAGATTGTCCACGACGAACTGGCTGAACTGATGGGCGGTCAGGCTACAGAACTGAATCTGACGGGGCATCCGACGATCATTTTGATGGCAGGTTTGAATGGTGCTGGTAAGACGACGATGTCTGGCAAATTGGCTCTACGTCTGAAGACGCTGAACCACAAGAAGCCCCTTTTGGCTGCCTGCGACACGTTCCGCCCTGCGGCAATGGAGCAGTTGCGTGTATTAGCCGAACAGGTGGATGTTCCTTGCTATCTCGAAGAAGGAGCCACCGATCCCATCGCTGTGGCTCAGCATGCTATTCAAGAGGCCAAGTCGAAGGGCAACGATGTGGTGATTGTCGATACGGCTGGCCGCCAGTCGATTGATGAGGAGCTGATGGTGCAGATTGAGCAGATCAAGGCTGCCGTCAATCCCCATGAGACCCTTTTGGTTGTGGACGCAATGACGGGTCAGGACGCTGTCAACACAGCCAAGACCTTTAATGAACGACTGGAGATTGACGGTGTTATCCTGACCAAGCTGGATGGTGACACTCGTGGTGGTGCAGCCTTGTCTATCCGCACGGTGGTGACGAAACCCATCAAGTTTGTCGGCACAGGCGAGAAGATGGAGGCACTCGATGTGTTCCACCCAGAACGTATGGCCGACCGCATCCTGGGTATGGGTGACATCGTTTCGTTTGTGGAACGCGCTCAGCAACAGTTTGACGAGGAAGAAGCCAAGCGCTTGGAGAAGAAGATAGCCAAGAACAAGTTCGACTACAACGACTTCATCGGCCAAATCAACCAAATCAAGAAGATGGGCAACGTCAAGGATTTGGTTTCGATGATTCCTGGCGTCGGAAAGATGATGAAAGATGTGGACATCGATGACAACGCCTTCAAGTCGGTGGAGGCCATGATTGGTTCGATGACCCCCTACGAACGTGAGCATCCTGAGTGCATCAACATGTCGCGCAAGATGCGCATCGCCAAGGGTTCGGGCATCTCCATCGACGAAGTGAACCGCATCACGAAGCAGTT
Source organism: uncultured Bacteroidaceae bacterium (assembly GCA_905234125.1). Classification (GTDB taxonomy): domain Bacteria; phylum Bacteroidota; class Bacteroidia; order Bacteroidales; family Bacteroidaceae; genus Minthosoma. The sequence goes on from CAJOGQ010000055.1 coordinate 17,740, forward strand.
TGAGCAAATGCGCAAGATGATGCGTCAGATGACCAATCCCAAGATGGCACAGGCAATGGCGCAGATGCAACGAATGAGAAAATTCTAAGAAAATATGCAACTGATAGACGGAAAAGCAACTGCAACAGCCATCAAGGCTGAGATAGCAGAAGAAGTACAGAAGATTGTGGCATCAGGTGGCAAGCGCCCTCACCTCGCAGCCATTCTCGTTGGGCACGACGGTGGTAGCGAGACATACGTGAAGAACAAGGTGCTGGCCTGTGAGACTTGTGGGTTCACCTCTACCCTCCTCCGTTTCGAGGACGACATCACGGAAGACTTTCTGCTCAAGCAAGTGGAGAAACTCAACAACGATGCCGATGTGGACGGTTTCATCGTGCAACTGCCTCTGCCCAAGCACATCTCTGAGCAGAAAATCATCGAAGCCATCGACTACCGCAAGGATGTGGACGGCTTCCATCCCATCAATGTGGGACGCATGGCCATCGGACTCCCCTGCTACGTGTCAGCTACTCCATTAGGCATCATTACGTTGCTCAAGCGCTACAACATCGAGACCAGTGGTAAGAAGTGTGTCATTCTTGGTCGTTCCAACATCGTGGGAAAGCCTATGGCACAACTGATGATGCAGAAGCAATATGGCGATGCGACCGTAACTGTGTGCCACAGCCGCTCCAAGAACCTGAAGGAGGAATGTCAACAGGCCGACATCATCATCGCCGCCATAGGCAAACCCAACTTCGTGACTGCCGATATGGTGAAAGACGGTGCAGTCATCATCGATGTAGGCACCACTCGTGTGCCTGACCCCACTCGCAAGTCTGGTTTCCGTCTGAATGGCGACGTCGATTTTGAGCATGTTTCTCCAAAGTGTTCGTTCATCACTCCTGTGCCTGGAGGTGTCGGTCCAATGACCATTTGTTCCCTGATGAAGAACACGTTGAGTGCTGGTCGCAAGGAATTTTACAAATAAATCGCATTTTCTTCGACTTTTGTTTGGTCAGTCCAAATAAATGCCGTACCTTTGCACTCGCAAATGGGAAATGACCCTACATGGTGGATGTAGTTCAGTCGGTTAGAGCGTCAGATTGTGGTTCTGAATGTCGTGGGTTCGAGTCCCACCCTCCACCCTACCAATTAGAAGGCGAGAATTTTAACAATTCTCGCTTTTTTGCTAACATAAAAATACCAACATATAAAAACCAATCCACTCATGAAACCTTTTATGGATGAAAACTTCCTGTTGCAGAGCGAAACTGCGCAGAAGTTATATCACGAGCACGCGGCCAAGATGCCGATCATTGACTATCATTGTCATTTGGTGCCACAGATGGTGGCTGAGAACAAGCGTTTTGAATCCATCACGCAGATTTGGCTGGGTGGTGACCACTACAAGTGGAGAGCCATGCGTTCGAATGGCGTGGCTGAACGTTTCTGCACAGGCAAGGACACCTCCGATTGGGAGAAGTTCGAAAAATGGGCAGAAACCGTTCCCTACACCTTCCGCAATCCGCTCTATCACTGGACACACCTCGAGCTGAAGACAGCGTTCGGAATCGACAAGACGCTGAATCCAGAGAATGCCCGTGAGATTTACGATGCTTGCAACGAACTCATCAAAAATGACCCCAAGTTCACGCCACGTGGCCTGATGAAGTACTACAACGTCGAGACAGTCTGCACCACCGACGACCCCATCGACACCCTCGAATGGCACAAGCAAGTGGCCGACGACCCGACGATGACCACTAAGATGCTTCCTACCTGGCGTCCCGACAAGGCGATGGCCGTGGAAGTGCCTGCCAACTTCAAGGCATACGTTGACAAACTCTCTGAGGTGAGTGGCAAAAGCATCAATGGTTTCAACGACTACATCGATGCCATCCAGGCACGCCACGATTTCTTCGCCTCGATGGGTTGCAAACTTTCCGACCACGGTATCGAGGAGTTCTATGCCGAAGACTACACCGACACTGAAATCAAAGCCATCTTCGACAAAGTATATGGTGGTCAGTCCCTCACGCAGGAGGAAGTGCTGAAGTTCAAGTCAGCCATGATGCACATCTTTGGCGTGCAGGATGCTGAAGCAGGATGGGCACAGCAGTTCCACTATGGCGCCATCCGCGACAACAACTCCAAGATGTTCAAGCAGTTAGGTCCCGACACAGGTTTCGACTCCATCGGCGAGTTCAACACCGCTAAGAAGTGCTCCAAGTTCCTTGACCGCCTCAATGCCGAGGGCAAGCTGGCCAAGACCATTCTCTACAACCTCAATCCTTGCGCTAACGAGGTGCTGGCCACGATGCTTGGAAACTTCCAGGATGGTTCCATCCCCGGCAAGATTCAGTGGGGTTCAGGTTGGTGGTTCCTCGACCAGAAGGACGGTATGACCAAGCAGATGAACGCCCTCTCGCTCCTGGGTTTGCTGAGCCGATTCGTGGGCATGCTCACCGACTCGCGTTCATTCCTCTCCTACCCACGCCACGAGTACTTCCGTCGCATCCTCTGCAACCTCGTTGCCACCGACATCGAGAACGGCGAAGTGCCCTACACCGGTTACGAGGCCAAGCGCGTGAACCAGATGATTGAGGACATCTCTTACAACAACGCCAAGAACTACTTCAACTTCTAATCAGCCCACACATTGGGCGTTTTTCCGCATTCAAAATTGGCTATTCAAGAATTCCAATTCAAACAATTCACCATCCGCCACGACCGCTCTGCCATGAAGGTCGGGACGGATGGCGTGTTGTTAGGGGCATGGGCCAGTCCCCCAACTGTCAACGGTCAACAATCAACTATCAACTGTCTTGACATCGGCACAGGCACAGGACTCATTGCCCTCATGCTGGCACAGCGATTCCCCGACGCCCAAATCATGGGAATAGACATCGACGAAGCGTCTGTCAGAGAAGCCAAGTATAATGTCGAGGCATCCCCTTTCAAAGAACGGATAACCATCCGACAACAAGATTTTTCTCACTTTGGTAATTTCTTGAATAAATATGATTTAATTGTCTCAAACCCACCGTTCTACAAAGAGGACACTTTAAGTGGGAACATAGCTCGCGATATAGCTCGCCACACCACCTCTTTGTCCTTCGGAACATTGGTTGCCAACACGGCGAAACTCTTGGCAGAGGGAGGTCTATTCAGCGTCATCATTCCCACCCAAAGTGCCCTTGAATTCATCAGCATCTGCATCGCCAACCGACTCTATCTGACACGCCGAACGAACATCCGCCCAAGGGAAATCAAACCATTCAATCGCGTCCTATTAGAGTTCAGTACTACAATCCGACCAACCGAAAACAGCGCCCTAACGCTCTACAATGCCGACCACAAACGTACACCTGAATACGTACAACTGACCAAAGACTTCTATTTGACGTAAATGAATTTCCAAGCAATTATCGACAAATACTATCCTGAGGACAACGAGTTGCGCCACATCCTGATGGTGCACAGCCGTCAGGTGACCGAAAAGGCACTCTTCATCGTCGACCATCATCCCGAACTGCAAGCCGACCGTTCCTTCGTTGAAGAATCAGCCATGCTCCACGACATCGGCATTTTCCAATGTGATGCCCCCGGCATCCAGTGTTTTGGCACCGAGCCCTACATCTGCCACGGAACCCTTGGCGCAGAGATCCTCCGAAGCGAGGGATTTCCACGCCATGCCAGAGTGTGCGAACGTCATACTGGCGCAGGCCTCTCGCTCCAAGACATTATCCGTCAGAACCTGCCCATTCCCCATCGTGACCTCCTGCCCGAAACCATCGAGGAGCAAATCATTTGCTATGCCGACAAATTCTTCTCCAAGACCAAACTCACTCAGGAAAAGACACTGGAACAAGCCATCCACTCCTTGTCCAAGTTTGGTACAGAAGGAGTAGATCGCTTTGTCAAATGGTCGAATATGTTCGGATAATAAAAGCAAAAAGCAAACTGTTTTCTTTGTTTTGTGCTCACTTTTCCGTACCTTTGCACCCGAAATTGAAAAAGATATGAGAATTTTAGGAATCAGAAGGGAATTGAACTTCTCACCGAACCTGGCAGGGAACGACGCAGCCATCTTCATGGGAGTGGCGGACGAGCTAAAGGTCATGGGGCATGAGGTGGCGTACATCAACGAAAATGAGATGGTGAACACAGACTTCGAGCCTTACGACCGCGTGGTGACGATGGCGAGGGACGTGCATTCGTTGACCATACTGAAGGAGAAGAATGTAGAAAAGCAGACGCAGTTTTTCAACTCAGTGGAGGGAATCCTGGCTTGCTCGGACAAGGCCATGGTGGCCACAATCATGCAGCAAATGGATATTCCCCAACCAGCGTTCATCCCATCGGAGGACAGAAAACTCCCCATCTCCGAGGAAGGGGTCGGAGATATCCCCTACCCTGTCTGGCTGAAGAAATGCGACGGGTGTGCAGAGCGGAAGTGGGACACCATATTCTGTCAAAGCATGAAAGAGACATGTCATGCGAACAAAATTATGAAACGGACACACTACCAGCGCTGGATGGCGCAAGCGCATCAAAAAGGCGACCTCGTGAAGTTCTATGGTGTGGAGGGTACGGACTTCTTCCGTTGGCAATATGCGAGCCACGGTCATTCGAAGTTCGGATATGAGGAAATCAATGGTCCTGAGATGGGTTATCCCTTCGATTCTCATCGCATCAAGGAGTATGCCGACCGGCTGGCGAAACAGCTGAATGTGCCCATCTATGGTGGCGATGTCATCATCGACGAGAATGGTGAACCATGGTTCATCGACTTCAACGACTTTCCCAGTTTCTCAAGTTGTCGAGAACAGGCGAGCAAGGTTATTGCACGAAGGGTCGTTCAGGATTTATAGTTTAGAGTTTAGGGTTTAGAGATTATAGTTTAAGGTAGAGATTAAATCATGAAAGAACAGATACAACAGACATTCAAGTCGGGCGACACGGAGGAATGGTTGGACGTGGTTTGGACGCGTCCCATCGGCTATCAGTGGGCTCGATTGTTCGATGCGCTGAACGTGCATCCCAACACGGTGACGGTGCTCTCGATGATAATCGGCGTCGCGTCGGCCTATTTCTTCTGCTTCGGCAGTTGGCGCATGGCGGGCACCGAGGGACTCATCATGAATATCATCGGCATTCTACTGCTGGCTTGGGCGAATTTCTACGACAGCGCAGACGGACAACTGGCTCGCATGACGGGCAAAAAGACCCAGCTCGGACGCATTCTCGATGGCGCGGCTGGCGACGTGTGGTTCTTTTTCCTCTACCACGCGCTGTTCATTCGCTTTTATCAGTATCACGACGCAGAGTTCCAATGGCTCGGCATCGAGAACAACGAACGCAACACGCTCATCGCCTGCATCATCTTCTACATTGCCATCTGGGTGTCTGGTCTTTTCTTCCATGCCCGTCAGTGTGGTCTCTCAGACTATTATCGCCAGATTCATCTCTTCTTCCTGAAGGGCAAAGCTGGCAGTGAGCTCGATTCATCGGAACAGCAGAAGCGCATCTATGAGGAGACCCCATGGAAGGGCAACGTCATCTACAAACTCTTCCTGCGCACCTACATCAACTACACCAGCAGTCAGGAGAAGCAGACGCCTGAGTTCCAACGGCTCTGGAAGACGCTGAAGGAACGCTATGGTTCGGTGGACAAGATTCCGCAGGAGTTCCGCGACCAGTTCCGTTCGCTCAGTCTTCCGATGATGAAGTGGGCGAACATCCTCACGTTCAACACCCGTGCCATCACGTTCTATATTTCCTGTCTGCTCGACCTCCCATGGCTCTACTGGGTGATGGAGATGACTGTGTTCACAGCACTCTATCTGTATATGAGGAAGACGCATGAAGGGTTCTGTAAAAGTTTAAAGTTGAGAGTTGACAGTTGAGAGTTTAGGGTTTAGAGTTGAGAGTATATGATACAGGCCATCATTTTTGACTACGGAGGTACCATCGACACCAACTCCATACATTGGAGCGAGGTGTTGTGGGAAGGCTACCAACACATAGGCATCCCTGTGAGCAAGGAGCATTTCCGCCAAAGCTATGTCGTGGCTGAGCGAGCCTTGGCCAAGCATCCCTACATCTTGCCTGAGCATAACTTCCTCGACCTCTTGACCATCAAGTGTGACATCGAAACCAAAGATTTGATGGAAAGAGGAATCTGGAAAGTGGGCGATAAAGAGAGGAAGCAGAAGAGCGATGCCGTGGCACAGTATTGCTACAAGTATGTGCTGAAGGTTCTCGAGGTGAGCCGTCCCATCATTGCAGACTTGGCAAAGAAATATCCCCTCGTGCTGGTCAGCAACTTCTACGGCAACATCGAGACCATCCTGAAGGACTTCCGTTTGGAATATTTCCAGCATGTGGTGGAGAGTGCCGTCGTAGGTGTCAGAAAGCCCGACCCGCAAATCTTCCAGTTGGGCGTCGATGCCCTCAGACGCATCATGGGCAAGACCGCAGAGGAACTTCCAGCCCAGGACATTCTCGTGGTGGGCGACAGCTATTCAAAGGACATCGTACCTGCCACCAGCATTGGTTGCCAGACCGTATGGGTGAAAGGCATCGGATGGAGAAACGAAGAGGTGGATGAGTCAGTGCCCACCCACATTATATATAATATAAAAGAACTTCCAGAAGTAGTGAAGGAGTGAAAAGAGAGATTTTTGGCATATTACTTTTGTTGATTAGCCTCATGGCAAAGGCTCAGGTGACAGGACGTGTCATCGACAGCAAGACCCGCGAGGCGCTGGACTATGTGAATGTCTATTACGACGGCAAGAACGTGGGCGAGCAGACTGATGAGGATGGCCGGTTCGTCATCAAGGAAGACAGCACATGGAAGGAACTGACCATATCGACGATGGGCTATCAGACGCAGACCATCAAGCTGAAGGACTTCGGCAAGAACAAGGATATCACCGTCAAGCTCGTGCCCGACAGCAAGACGCTCTCGGCTGTGACGGTGTCAGCCAAGAAAACTCGCTACAGCCGCAAGAACAACCCAGCCGTGGAACTGATGAAGAAGGTCATCGCCAACAAGAAGCAGAGCGACCTCCACTCGAAGGACTTCTTCACCTACACGAAATATGAGAAGATGACCTTTTCGCTCAACGAGGTCAGCGACAAGGTGTTCGACGAAGGCGAATACAAGCGCTTCGCCTTTCTGAAAGACCACGTGGAACGCTCGCCACAGACGGGCAAACTCACTTTGCCCCTCACGGTGGACGAGACCCTCTCCGAAATCTACTACCGCAAAGACCCGCACTCCGAGAAGCAGGTCATCAAAGGCGAGAGCAACAAAGGCGTGACGGAGCTGGTCAACACAGGCGAAATCCTCACCACAACGCTCAAAGACATCTTCACCGATGTGGACATCTACGACAACGAGTGCCGTCTGTTGCAGTATCCCTTCCGTTCTCCCATCGCCGACAACGCAATCTCCTTCTACCGCTACTACCTGCAAGACACCATCTTCATTGAACAGGACAAGGTGGTGGATGTCGGCTTCCTGCCCAACAACCAGCAGGACTTCGGCTTCTCTGGCCATCTCTACATCCTGCTTGACCCCGACTCCACCTATCAGGTGCGCCGTGTGGAGCTGAGCATCCCGCGCCGTAGCGACGTGAACTTCGTGGAGAACATGCTCATAGCGCAGGACTTCACCGAACTGGAGACAGGCGACCGCATCGCCTCCACCAACGACATGCTCGTCGAACTCCAACTCTCCAAGTGGTTAGGCAAGTTTCAGGTGCAACGCGTCACCCGCCTGAGCAACGTGAGCTTTGATGAGATACCCCGTTCCCTCTTCAAGCACATCAAGGGGAACACCCTGCGCGAGCCCGATGCCTCCATGCAGGACGAAGCCTTTTGGAACGAATACCGGCAGGTGAAACTCACATCGTCCGAGGACAAGATGGACAGTTTCCTCGACCGCCTCACCCACATCAAGGGCTTCAAGTACGTGCTCTTCGGATTCAAGGCGCTCGTGGAGAACTTCGTCGAGACTGGCGACTCGCTCCATCCCAACTATGTGGACATCGGCCCTGTCAACACCATCATTTCCGCCAACCACTACGACGGACTCCGTTTCCGCGCTTCCGCTCTCACCACAGCCAACCTCTCCCCCCACCTCTTCGCCAACGGCTATGTGTCCTACGGAACCAAGACCCACAACGTCTATTGGAAGGGACAGCTCACCTACGCCTTCAACAAGAAAGCCTATCTGCCACGTGAGTTTCCCCAACACAACCTGAGCATCTATTGGTGGGACGACATCATCTCTCCCTTCGACAAGTATGTGCCCACCGACAAGGACAACATGTTCACCGCCTTCCATGCCTCCACGGTGGACCAATACCATCACACACGCGAACTGCACATCGACTACACACGCGAGTTTGAGGACGGAATCAAGGTGAACGCCCAATTCACCAGCACACGCAACCATCCAGTCGATGCCCTCTTCTACCAACGTCTCGATGGCGTCGGCATCCCCTCCAACGACCCCTCCAAATGGCTCGCAGGCATCACCACCTCCGAGTTCAAGATTGGCGTCTCCTACGAACCCAACGTCACCTACGTCAACACCAAGCAACGCCGTGTGAAGGTGAACCACGACGCCCCCATCCTCTCGCTCACCTACACCAAAGGCATCGACGGCCTCTTCGGTGGACAATACAACTACAACCTCACCGAGGCCGGCATCTACAAGCGCTTCTGGTTGGGGCGGTTCGGCAAATTCGACGCCAATGTCAAGGCTGGCATACAATGGAACAAAGTGCCATTCCCCCTGCTCATCCATCCTGCCGCCAACGCCTCCTACATCATCGAGGACAACACCTTCTACCTCATCTCCAACCTCGAATTCCTCAACGACCGCTATGCCTCCCTCATCTCCGAGTGGGACCTCAACGGATGGCTCTTCAACCGTGTTCCGCTGCTGAAGAAGCTCAAGTGGCGCGAGTGCGTGGGTGTCAACGTGCTGTGGGGACAGCTCACCGACCGCAACAACCCTTCCACCCTCAACTACTCCGACCCCGACCTCTTCTACTTCCCCGGCCACTTCCACGCCGACGGCACCTACGAACAGAACACTGTCCGCATGGACGAGCGGAAGCCCTACGTCGAGGTTCGCGTCGGCATCCACAACATCTTCAAGCTCATCGAGATAGACTACGTGCGCCGCCTCACCTACATCAACAACCCCAACACCAACAAGTGGGGCATCCGCTTCAAAGTCCGCATGACATTCTAAGAGTCTGCAACCATATACGAAGAAGGGCTCGTGCAACCAACCATTGCACAAGCCCTTCTTCAAGCTATAAGCGGGAAAATACGCTTTATCAAGCGGAAAGTGAGGGATTCGAACCCCCGGAACAGTTACCCGTTCACCGCATTTCGAGTGCGGCCCGATCGACCACTCCGGCAACTTTCCTTGCTAAGGGGCAGACTTATTTTGTAAGTCCACCCCTTATAAAAAGCCGGGAGGAGATGTGATGAAACTCCGATGTAATAAGATTTGAGTATTTACCGTCCTTTGTAATCCACCGACTCAGAGGTTTCCAGAGGCCGAATCCCCATGCTCGATGACATGGCGACTTCTGGGTTGTGGCCCGCCATTGGAACGGTAAAATCATCTCGGTTTCTGTAAATAATTTGATGAGTATCCCGATCGATCCTGTACCCCGGCTATATGTTAACGTCAGCCTCCTTTTTTCATGTCGATTCGCCTACCAACTCGGAGTGCTTTTGTTGTTTCTATGGCAAAGGTAGCACTTTCCGTTCATACAAACAAGGGATTTGAAGATTTTTTCCTCAAATCCCTTATTTTTTAACATTCGGAGCGATTATTCGCCCAAATAGATGGCAAATGACATCGGTCTGCCGGCTGGAGTCTTACCCCAAATCCAGAGAGTCTGCTCGTCGCTTGCCTGAGCTGAACGGAAGGCCGATTCCATGTCTGCAGCCGACTTGATGTTCTGGTTGTTGGCCTTCAGGATGATGAAGTCTTGTGGCACACCTGCATCCTTCAGATAACCATCCTTGAGTTTGCTCACTTGCACGCCGTATGAGAGATGCAGAGTCTTCTTCTGACTTTCGGTCAGCTCCTTGAATTCGGCTCCGAGAGCATCCACCTTCTGGGTCTTGATGACGTTGGTGCTACCCTTGGCATTGCGGAAGGTGATGGTCGTGGTCTTCTCCTTCTTGTCGCGGATGTAGCCAATCTGCGCCTTGTCGCCAGGATGATACTTCGTGGTGGCTTCCTGCAACTCCGACATCTTTGTCACGTTCTTGCCATCCACCGACACAATCACGTCGCCCGACTTGATGCCTGCCTCTTCTGCTGCACCATCCTCCGACACTTCTGCCACATACACACCATCGTTCGTGCCAAAGTCGGCGGTGAACTTCTCGTCTTCGTGCTTCTTCGCATCGATATAGTCGTGGAGTGTCATACCGCTGATACCAATCATCGCACGCTGTACAGTTCCGTAGGCCTGCAGGTCACCCACCACTTTCTTCATGATGGTGGTTGGGATGGCAAAACCATAACCCGTGAAGGAACCCGTCTGCGAATAGAGCATCGCGTTGATACCTACCAGTTCGCCACGCGTGTTCACCAAGGCACCGCCAGAGTTACCAGCATTGATGGCCGCATCAGTCTGGATGAACGACTCGATGCCATTCTTGTGGGCACCGATGTTACGAGCCTTTGCCGACACGATACCAGCCGTCACCGTTGAGGTCAGGTTGAAGGGATTGCCAACAGCCAGCACCCACTCCCCCACTTTCAGCTGCTCAGAGTCGCCAATCACGATGGCAGGGAGACCTGTGGCTTCAATCTTCAAGAGCGCCAAGTCGGTGTCAGCATCAAGACCTATGACACGTGCAGAGAACTCGCGGTTGTCATTCAACGTGATGGTAATTTCGTCGGCATTCTCCACCACATGATTGTTCGTCACGATATATCCGTCGTCGGAGATAATCACGCCCGAACCAGCTGCCTCACGCTTGGGAGTCTCCACCTGACGACGCTGAGTGCCACCACCGCCACCACGTCCGAAGAAGTCGCCAAAGAAATCCTCGAATGGGTCGCGATACTCGATGGTCTGCGTCTTGCCCTTCTGCACCACCTTAATATATACCACAGCATTGCAAGCCTTCTCGGCCGCTTCGGTCAAATCGACGGGCTGGACAGCGGGCATTGATGCTTGCGATAACTGCATGCCCATATTCTCGGCTAGTTCTTCCGACTTCTGGGGTTCGGTGAACGAGAACATGGGCAACATTGTGCTTGCCGACTTCTGCGAGAGAGAATAAGCGAACGCACCAGTCAATCCTGACAAGAAGGCCACACCAATCAGTGCGCCATAAAACCTTTTAGTAGTCTGTTTCATTATCTGTTTGTTTAAGTTATTATTTATGATTTTTCGATTTCGGGTGCAAAATAACTACAAATTGATGGGATGACAAAACATTTTCCCTGCATTTTTTCCTTTCTTTGAATTAGTTTAACAAATGCGCTCCGAGTGTTAACACCGATTAAGAGAAAATCTTAAATTATTCACATTCCATTAACACAATCCAAAGAAACCAATTTGACAGACTTTGTGCTAAGAACAAGGAGAATCAGACAAATTATCGAGCCATTAGGGACAAAAATCGGTAAAGAACTGATAAAAAAGAACTTAAAATTTTGAAGATAGAAATAAAAGCCCTACCTTTGCAACGTCAATAACAATTTCAACAATACTATTTATTACTTAATTTATTAAGATTTATGGCTTATCAAGAAACGAAAACCACGGGTTATGGAACTCGTGTGGGCAATTCCTTCAAGAGTATTCTCTCTGGATTTGTTCTGATTATTGGTGCTACCATTCTGCTTTGGTGGAATGAAGGTCGCGCAGTAAAGACCGCCGACATGCTTGAGGATGCACAGGGTGCATGCATCGAGATGCCGAACCCCGACAAGAAGAGCGCCGAGTTTGACGGCGAACTCGTATGTGCTACGGCAATGGCCACTACCGACGATGTGCTGACCGACACACAGTTCGGCATCAGCGAGAACGCTATCGGCCTGAGCCGCTCAGTTGAGTATTTCCAGTGGGTTGAGCACAAACAGGAGGAGAAAGAAGACAAGCTCGGAGGTAAGGAAGTGACCACCACCACCTACACTTACACGCAGGAGTGGGTCAGCAGTCCTATCAACAGCGGAAACTTCAAGGATCCTGCCTATCAGGGCAAGAACTACACTTGGGCTCAGGTGGACGAACAGGATCTTTGGGCTGAGACCGTGAAGTTCGGTGCATACGTGCTGAGCGAGTCACTCATCCACTCCATCAGTTCCACTGAGGCTGTCGAGCTCAACATCAATGAGAACGTGCTCCAGTCCATCAACAAGACGGTGGCAGACACCTATGCAGTAAGAAAAGGCCTGCCCACTCAGACTGCACAGACTGAGGCTCAGCCAGCAGTTGCTGACAGCTCCAAGACTGTGATTGCCGACTCTATCGCCCAGGACAACAAGGTTGACCTCGAGTATGTTCACCAGATGGGCAACGTGCTCTACTACGGTCGCAGCATGAACGCTCCTGAGATTGGTGACGTGCGCATCACTTTCGAGAAGACCGTTCCAGCCAAAGTGACTGTCGTTTCTCAGGTTGACGGCAACACCTTCAAGCCTTTCACCGCCAAGAACAAGAAGAAGTTCGAGACGCTCCGCATGGGCAAGAAGAGCATCGACGAGATTTTTGATGAAGAGAACGAAGCCAACAACATGTGGACATGGGTTCTCCGCATCATCGGCATCATCCTCGTCATCTCCGGCATCAGAAGCCTCTTCTCATTCGTCGAGACCCTGCTCAAGGTGGTTCCATTCCTCTCCAGCATCTTCGCATTCGGTGTGGGCATCATCAGCTTCATCCTCGGATTGGTTTACTCACTCATCGTCATCGCTCTCGCATGGATCTTCTACCGTCCAGTGCTTGGCATCATCCTCTTAGTCATTGCAGGATTCCTCGTTTGGGTGTTCGCCTTCAACGGCAAGAAGAAACTCGTCGAGTTGGCCAACAAGGGTAAGGCTGCACCAGCAACGGCACCAGCAGAGTAACAAACATCAAACAACGAAACATAAAGGTCTGGGTAGCCCAAGGTTATCCAGACCTTTTTCGACTCCCCTATATATATAATATAATGTATAAAACCAAACGAATATGAAGAAAGTACTGATTAGTTTAGGCATCGTGGGCATCCTGCTGTTTGGCGCCTGCGATGGCAAGAAGACCGAGAACGGCAACGGTGAGGGCACAGACTCAGTCGAAACAAATGCTCCCACGAAAACATCCGAAATGATTCCGGCTGGCGACACAGAGATGGAGGCAGACGGAGTGGAGACAGCTCCCGCCGAGGAGTGGACTGAAGAAGCTGTGGCAAAGCAAATCAAGAAAGTCTATGCTGAAGTCAGCAAGGCATACGCTCCCAGCGCAGACGGAATGGAAAACAACACAGACCTCGATGCCATGTTCTGCACGAAAGACTTCAACCTGCTGCAACAGCAGATTCGTGCCATCAATGCCAAGAAGTCCTCAGAAAGACGCTTCGAACGGGAAGACCTGCGCTGGACCTACGGCATGGACGTCCCTGTCACACCCAAGAACATCAAGGTGGAGCTCCTGACTGGCAACACCGCTGTAGCCTCATTCGAATTAAGCTCCGGCGAACAGTGGATGTACACGAAACTGACCCTCGATTGGGAAGACGGCCAATGGAAAATTCGTTCATGGAGCGAAGTTGGCGACGACACCAGCGACCTCATCGACGAGATGTTTGAATATGTAGAAGCCAACTCAAAACACTAAGAAAAGATGAAAAAGACATTCATGCTCATAGCCGCCGCCATCCTCACCCTGGCATCATGTGGAAACCCAATCAAGGGAAACGACAACGGCTCCGAACCACGTGACACAGACTTCATGCTCGACGGCCCAGGCTCTGTGTACGAACCAACGCCAGAGGAAGTGGGAGAAAATGCCATCGAATCCGTGCAGGAAGTTTACGAAGCCGTCAGAGAAGCCTACAGCAGCGAGAATTGGCAGGAGAAATCCTCCGAACTCGACAAGAAGTACTGCTCCAAGGACTGGAACACCACCCTCAACGCCGTCATCGAGAAGGACAAAGACCTCGTGGAAGAGATTGGCTTCTTCGATGCAGACTATTGGGTGATGGGTCAAGACTTTGACGAGAAGAATCTCCACGCCACCGACTTCGTACTCGAGAAACTTCTGTTGGACGACACCCCATGGCGGGCTGTGGTAACGCTCAAACTCCAAAACTACGGAACAAAGCCCGTGCGTGTTGACCTCGTGATGGAAGATGGAGTCTGGAAGGTGGACGACCTCACCGACCTCTCTTACGACCTTGACTGGAAAAAGAGCATGAAGGAGTACTTGGAAGAATAAAAAAAGAGGGTGTGTCAAATGCACACCCCCTTCTTTTTTACTTCATCATTAGCTTAGATGCCCATTTGCGTGCATCGCGTCAGCCCTGTCAACTGTCAACTATCAACTGTCACCTCTTTCCAAACGCCAGATACATACCTTCCTCCACCTCGCTGCGGTTGATGTCCTTCAGCTTGCAGCCATTCTCCACACAGGTCATCGCCATGACGAAGTCGATGGCTTCTTCCTGCTGGTCGGCGTAGGGTGCGTTGGCCACGATGGTGTGGGTCTCTGGGAGATTGCCCATCAGTTCGCACACTCGGCGCGTGTAGGCTTGTGGGTCGTTCTTGCCGTCG
>CAJOGQ010000056.1 GCA_905234125.1 uncultured Bacteroidaceae bacterium
ATTATGAGAAAGTTTTTTAATTTGGCGCTCGCCACTGCCTTTATCTGTGGCGCAAGTGTTTTCACAGCGTGCTCGTCTGACGACGACAACAACAGCAAGAAAGCTGACGAAGGTGGTCAGAACCGCAAGGAGTTTATCCAGCACACTCGCGAGAACCTGAAGGATTTGGCTGAGAACCTGAACTTCTTTTCGTGGGATCTTGCCAATGGTATGAACCAGTATTTCAACACAACTGTATTGAATAACCCTGAGTTCGAGAAGGCCATCATCCCCCTGTTTACGCAGAAGGTTCGTGAGACTGTCAAGCCTGTGGAAGAGGGTAGCGAACTGGCAGCGATGGGCTACAAGCAGTATGCCACCATCGACCTGACGAAATTCAACTACCGTTTCACGATGAAGGAGGATGGCTCAGGCTTCGACGTAGAAGAGGCTGATGACTTTGAGATGATTATCAATGTCACAAATCCGAAAACCAAAGATGTGATGTTAAACAAGCTGGTGTTGAAGGCAAGTGGCGACACCTATAAGCAGATAGCCAAGCGGTTAGGTACTGACGAGTTGGCTGTTGTGATTCTCGTTCCTTCTGATTTCGCATTTACGCTTGCAGGAAATATTGATGGGGATTGGATAGAAGGCTATAAGGGCGCATTCACGAACACTGTCACGATGAGCGGTGAGTCGGAGTATATGAATCCTAAAACCGATGCTATTGGCATCACAGGTGTCCTCACGACTGGATTGCCTGATGCTCCAGACGGAAAGCATGCCGCTGACGCCACCGACCTCTTCTTCACCATTGAAGGCAATCCCCCTGCCAACGAAAGCAGCATGAAGTTCTCTTTTGAGCATAACGGCAAAAGTATGATAGAGCTGGGCGCTGTGGCTAAATATACAGACAAGGAGACAGACTTCTCACAGTTTACTACTTCAAAGAGCATCCTCGATGTGCTGGTAGCCGTGACAACAGGCGGCAGCTTAGAAGGCACCCTCACCCTGAATGATGACCTCACCACCGACATCTCTATCAGCGACTGCGGCAAGGCAATGCAGTTGCAGCATGAGATGGCTCACGCACGCCGCAACTATGCCGACCAGGCTACTATCGAGGAATACACCCAGCAGCTGAACGAGCTCGTGAGTGCCAAGATGACCTGCAAGGGTGTGAACCAGGTGATTCCGATGAAGATGCAGACCGAGAAGATCGGTGTTGACTACTGGGCAATGCCTGCCTTCAACTTCGCCGACGAGAAGGGCTATGTACCTTTCACCCAGTTGCTCGACAAGGAGTCTGTTGAATATGGCATCAACATCATCGACCACGCCGCTGAGCCTATGGCTGGTTCCATCATCACCGTTCGCCAGCTGCTCCAGTTCGTGCAGACCTTCATCATGCAAGTGCGTGTAAACAGAGCTCAGGCAGAGGCTGGTAACGAGTAAAATGTAAAAAATTGAGGGCTGTACAATATTATTTTAATTTTTTGTTTTCTCTACCTTCACCACCAGTTTGTTGCCGCTCAAATCCACTTCGAAGAAATGGGGTGTTCGGATGGTGCGTCCACGGATGTCTTTCTCATGATAGTGGACGGACATCATCCACTGGCCGTCGACACGTTGGAAGAGCATCGAATGACCGTAGCCTGGAGGCGTAATGGGCTCAGGCTCCTGCGTCCATGGGCCATCGAGTGTACCGCTGGTTGAGTAGGCGACACCCTGCGTATAGACATCAAAGACCCACGATGTCCAGACCATGCCGAGACGACCTGTGGCGGTACGGAAGAGATACGGACCATCGGTCACCTTGTTCCATGTGATGTTCCCCTCATCGTCGCGCTCCCGGCTCCAAGGCGAGTCGCTGGCACGGAAGAGAATTTTGGGTTCGCCGACAGTTCCGCCGAGGTCGGGTTTCAGTTCCACCTTCTCGATGGTGCCATTCCAGTTCTGCAGCCATTCGCCACAGAACACCATGTAGGGCTTGCCATCGGTGTCGCGCCAGAAGGTGCCGTCCAACGTGGGTCGGTTGGCAGGCAGATAAGTGGCATCGCCGAAGGCACGATAAGGTCCCATGGGGTTATCAGCACGCAAGACCTGCGAGGCACGGCGCTCGATGACGTTTCCGCGGACGGTGTCAATCTTCACCGCCTGATTGGTGAATGTGGCGAAGTAGTAATACCAGCCGTCACCCGTCTGATGGAGTTCCGCAGCCCAAATCATCGGCCGCGATCCCATCCACGAGTCAGCCTCAAACTCCGTAACGCGCATCGGCCCTTCCCAAAGTTTCAGATCGTTGCTGCGCCACATCATTCCGCCCGTGCCAGTCATGTAATACATTCCCGTCTTCTTGTCGGCCAGCACCGCTGGGTCGCTCAGACGTATCGAGTCCGTCGGAACATTCTGCCGAACGCGCATCTCTCGCTGGGCTGATGCCGTCAACACCACCAGCGAAGCAAATAAGCATAATACAACAAGTCTTTTCATTGTCTTCAGGTTTTATTTTTGGTCATGTGACAAATATTTTGTAGCATTTTGGGGGCAAGGTACTTCTTTTTCTTCAAACTAACAAGAAAAATCTGAAATAATCGGCCAAATGCTTGCGTGTTTCATTTATATTCACTTACTTTGCCTTCAAGAAATGTGTTTTACAATGAGAACGACGACAAAAAGTAATAACATTAAACAATAAACATTTAACATTCAGCATTATGAAAAAGATTCTGATGACGCTTGCAGCCGTCCTTTGCTGCGCAATCTCAGTTACTGCTCAGGAGGCTCAGGCTGAGAGAAACCAAATCAGCAACATCACGCTGAGCAACGTGCAGTACGCCCACCACGATGAGAAGATGTCGGCTGGCGAGGCCATCGGCAAGGTGCTCGCGGGCATCGCCACAGGACAGACTTCGGTGCAGGCCACCGAGTATGAAGAGGACGTGAAGAACGCCATCATCAGGGGGCTCTCCAGCGCCCACCTCTTCCGCTTCAACGACGGGCTGCTGACGAGCGGCACGATGCAGGAGGGTGACCTCGTGGTCGATGCCGTCATCACCAACATTCAGGCCAAGTCGAGCAGCCGCACATGGAAGGACAAGAACGACAAGACGCAGGTCACCACCACCTACACAGGCGTGGTCGAGGCGATGCTCACGATGAAGGACGCCAATACGGGTCAGACCATCGCTTCCCACACCTTCAGCGGCCAGGGTACAGCCTCCTCATCGTTCGACACCTCCGAAAAGGCCATCAAGGATGCCATAGGCCGATTTGCTGGCCGCATCACCTCTTGGCTCAACCAGAGCCGTCCCCTACAGGCCAACATCATCGAGGGTAACTCCGTGAAGAAGGACAAGCAGAAGGAGGTCTATATCGACTTGGGCACTCGCGAGGGAGCCTTCACCGGCCTCCACATGGGCGTGTTCATCGTCAAGACTGTTGCCGGCCGCGAAGCCAAACAGCAAATCGGCAAACTGAGAGTCGAGTCTGTGCAGGGTGACGACATCAGCCTCTGCAAGGTGCAGAGTGGCGGCAAAGACATCAAGGCTGCCCTCGACGCAGGCCAACAGCTTCTGGTCATTAGCACCGATTAGACATCACCCTTGCCTGCAAAAAGAAAACTGATTGGATATGCAACCGTTAGCAGAGAGATTGCGTCCGCAGACGCTGGATGAGTACATAGGACAGACGCACCTCGTTGGGGAGGGGGCGGTGATTCGCCGTATGATTGAACAAAAGCACATCGCCTCGTTCATCTTGTGGGGACCGCCAGGAGTGGGGAAGACCACGCTGGCGGGCATCATCGCCAAGACGCTGGATGTGCCTTTCTTCACGTTGAGTGCGGTCACGTCGGGCGTGAAGGATGTGCGCGAGGTGATTGAGAAGGCGAAGGCTTCAGCGTTCTTCGGCAATGTGAGGGGTGGGGTGTCGCCCATCCTCTTCATCGACGAGATTCACCGTTTCTCGAAGTCGCAACAGGACAGCCTCTTGGGAG
Organism: uncultured Bacteroidaceae bacterium; assembly: GCA_905234125.1. Taxonomy (GTDB): domain Bacteria; phylum Bacteroidota; class Bacteroidia; order Bacteroidales; family Bacteroidaceae; genus Minthosoma. The sequence goes on from CAJOGQ010000056.1 coordinate 3,980, forward strand.
CTGTGGAGCAGGGTACGGTGACGCTGATTGGTGCCACGACGGAGAACCCCTCGTTTGAGGTGATTCGCCCTCTGTTGAGCCGCTGTCAGGTGTATGTGCTGAAGAGCTTGGAGAAGGAGGATTTGCTGGGATTGCTCGACCACGCCTTGAAAACGGATGTGTTTCTGAAGGAGCGCGAAATCGATGTGCAGGAGACGACGGCGATGATGCGCTACAGTGGTGGGGATGCTCGTAAGTTCCTGAATATTCTAGAACTCGTAACAGAGTCATCTTCAGTTATTAATGATAAGATTGTTACAGAGACGCTTCAGCAGAATCCGTTGGCGTATGACAAGGATGGCGAGATGCACTATGACATCATTTCGGCCTTTATCAAGAGCATCAGAGGAAGTGACCCTGACGGGGCAATTTACTACTTGGCTCGGATGATTGAGGGGGGCGAAGACCCCATCTTCATCGCTCGTCGGTTGGTCATTTCTGCGAGCGAGGATATTGGTTTGGCGAACCCCAACGCGCTCCTTTTGGCCAACGCCACGTTCGATGCTGTGTCGAAGATTGGTATGCCTGAAGGACGCATCCCTTTGGCTGAGGCAACGGTGTATTTGGCCACCTCCCCAAAGAGCAATTCAGCCTATCAAGCCATCAACGATGCCCTGCAGTTTGTAGGCGAAACGGGCAATCTGCCTGTGCCTCTCCATCTGCGCAATGCGCCTACCAAGCTGATGGCGCAACTGGGCTATGCGAAGGACTATAAGTATGCCCATGCCTATGAGGGCAATTTCGTGAAGCAACAGTTCCTGCCCGATGGTGCGACGGAAGCCCGTTTCTGGCATCCTCAGGAGAACCCCGCGGAGAACAAACTGCATGAGAGGATGAAGCAGTTGTGGGGAGAGAGGTTTGAGAGTTGACAGTTGAGAGTTGACAGTTGAGAGTTTGGGGCTGAGAGTTGATAGTTTTGGGCGGGAATTTGAAGGGTTTTTGGAGAAAATGGGGTCGTGCGTGTAATAAAATATGTGAAATGTTTGGATTTTCGGGGGAAAAGTACTATCTTTGCACGCTTTTTTACGCGTAAAGTATGAGACAATTAAAAATCACTAAGTCAATCACGAACCGTGAGAGTGCTTCATTGGACAAGTACTTGCAGGAAATCGGTCGTGAGGAGTTAATTTCTGTAGAAGATGAAGTTGAATTGGCTGCGAAGATTCGCAAGGGCGGTATCGAGGGCAGAAGAGCGCTCGAAAAACTGACAAGGGCGAACCTTCGTTTTGTCGTTTCTGTGGCCAAGCAGTATCAGAACCAGGGCTTGAGTTTGCCAGACCTCATCAATGAGGGCAACTTGGGCTTGATCAAGGCTGCAGAGAAGTTCGATGAAACCCGCGGTTTCAAGTTCATCTCTTATGCCGTGTGGTGGATTCGTCAGTCCATCTTGCAGGCTTTGGCTGAGCAGAGCCGTATTGTGCGTCTGCCTCTGAACCAGGTGGGTTCGCTCAACAAGATCGGCAAGGCTTTCTCGAAGTTTGAGCAGGAGAATGAGCGCCGTCCCTCGCCAGAGGAACTGGCTGCGCAGCTTGACCTGCCTGTGGACAAGGTGGCCGACACGATGAAGGTGAGTGGCCGACACATCAGTGTGGATGCTCCTTTCGTGGAGGGTGAGGACAACAGCTTGCTGGATATTCTCTCGAACCCTGATTCTCCATCGGCTGACCGTACGTTGGTGACGGAGTCGTTGCAGAAGGAGATTGAGCGTGCGCTCGACACGCTGACCCTGCGTGAGAAGGAAATCATCAAGATGTTCTTTGGTCTTGGTGAGCCTGAGAAGACGCTGGAAGAGATTGGCGACCGCTTCAATCTGACCCGTGAACGTGTGAGACAAATCAAGGAGAAGGCTATTCGCAGGTTGCGTTCTCAGTCGAAGAGTCGCCTGCTGAAGACTTACTTGGGATAGTTGACAGGTGACAGTTGATAGTTGACAATTATGAGTGTATTGAGAAAGATTTTGTGTGTTGTGATGCTGACCATGCTGATGGTTCCAAGCGTCTCGGCCAAGAAGAAGGAAACGAGTTATAGCAAGGGAAATGGCGTGGTGTATGTGTTTGGAGTGAGCCAGATGCTGACGGATTCGATGGTGTATGTCACGAACATCAATCAGGTGGACAGCCTCGATTTGGAGCGCAAGACGGGCTTCCTTCCTTTCCGTTCGGAGTTCAGCCTCCAACTGAAGGAGTATATGGAGGGTCAGTTGCATCAGCAGAACCAAACCGCCTGCATCTACTATTCGAAGAGCCGTAAGCAACTCGCGAAGAAATTCTACAAGATCAAGAAGCGTTTCCTCGACAATTCGTACACAAGGCTCGTGGTGATAGACGATGCCCACTTCCGATTCAGACATCCGCTGGACTCCTTTGTAGTGAATACGGAAGGTGATAAGTGAAGTGTGAAAAGTGAAAAATCTATGTGACTTGAGCATGGAAGGACTGAAAATGAGTTGGATGGTTCGCGGAATAGCAAAAGTGTATAGCATGGTTGCAGCAATGTTGTTGTGCATTGTTGCAACCTGTTCTTTTTCGGCGTGTCAGAAAGATTCGGATGACCCTACGCCTTCGCCTGAAGACTCCAAGTATGCGGAGAGCCGAACGGTGCTGGTGTATATGGTGGCAGAGAACTCGCTCAACAGCAAGGTGCACAGCGATGTGGCTGAGATGCTGGCGGGCATGAAGGATGTGACGCTCTATCCCGAAGACCGCCTTGTGCTGTATGTGGACGATGTGCAGATGCCCCGATTCTATGTTATCGACAAGAACACGGAAGCTCTCACATTGACGGACTTGACACCTGCGCTGGAGTATAAGGAGGATGTCAATTCAGCTTCTGGGGATGAGTTGGGTAAGGCACTCGAACAGGCCAAGAAACTTTGCCCGGCCAAGAGCTATGGACTGGTGATGTGGTCGCATGCGATAGGATGGATTCCATCCGCTTCTTGGACACCTTCTGCTGCGAAGCCACGCAGGACGTTTGGTGTGGACAATGGCAGAAACACCTCTGTGAACGATGGCCCTGAAATGGAGATTGCTGATATGGCACGTGCATTGGAGAGCAAGGATACGCTGGACTTCATCCTGTTTGATGCGTGTTCCATGCAATCGATAGAGGTTGCCTACGAGCTGCGCAATGCGACGAAATATTTGGTGAGCTCACCTGCAGAGATTCCTGGGCCAGGAGCCTACTATACAACGATGGTGAAGGCGCTGTTCAAGCGTGACAACTATGCGGAAGCGATATTGCAGGCCTACTACGACTATTACACGACGGTTGACACCAAGTATGGGTTGGTGATGTCGATCGTGAAGACCAGCGCATTGCCGGCTTTTGCTTCCTACATGAAGATGGTGGTGGCTGAACATCGAGAGGAACTTTTAGAGGCTGACTATAGCGGTGTGCTCAATTACCTGTATGCCAGTTGGACAAACTATATACATCCTGACTTCTATGATGTTCAGGGCATCATGAAGATGGTGATGGATGAGGATGAGTTTGCGCAATGGAAGCAGGAGATGGCGAAGGTGGCCACTTGCAAGCATGCGAGTGGATGGTATAGTATCTACAACAACAAGATCAATCCGATTGACGATGCGCAATGTAGTGGTGTTGCGATGCATGTGCCGCGAAGTGTGTATGGACGGAGCCGTCTGCATCTGAATGAGGCTTATCTGAAAACGGATTGGGCAAAGGCTGTGTGGAAGGAATGAAAGAAGTATATTATACCGTAGGTCGCCACACCTATCGTGTGAGGTTTTGCGACGAGAGGAACACGGAGGCGTTGTTGCCTTCGAGCGAGCCGTTTCGGTTGGCAGATGCGCCAGCCGAGGATGCTCCGTTACTTTTTGAACTGAAGGTGGATGATGCATGGCGCCCTGCGAAGAAAGGCAAAGAGATCGGACAGTTTGACTGCGGAGGCAATAATCATGGTGTGTATCTGTTGGAAGATGGCTCCTATCAGATTCTGGTGAGCGATGTGGCTGGACGTCAATGCTGTCTGATGCAGGCGACGGCTGATTTCTCATCGGCGGTGGTGTGTCTGAACGGCAACGAGGATATGCGCAACTTTGGCTTGAATAACGCGCTGATGATGATGTATGCTTTTGCAGGGGCTGACAAGAATACGGTGCTGATGCACGCCTCTGTGGTGAGGAAAGACGGACGGGGTTATCTCTGTCTGGGCGTGAGTGGAACGGGCAAAAGCACGCATACGGGCAATTGGCTGAAGTATGTGCCAGGCACAGACCTGATGAATGACGACAATCCTGTGATCAGGGTATGTGACGATGGGGTGGTACGTGTGTTTGGTTCGCCTTGGAGCGGAAAGACGCCGTGCTATCGCAATGTGGAGGCTCCTGTGGGCGCTTTCCTGCAACTGAAACAGGCGCCGTATAACAAGATTGAGCGAATGAGGACGTTGGATGCATACGCCTCGCTGCTGCCTTCATGCTCTGTGATGAAATGGGACAGGCGCGACTATGTAGGAACCAGCGACACGGTGTCGGCCATTCTGAAACAGGTGCCTGTGTTCTTCTTGGAGAACCTTCCTGATGAGGAGGCTGTGCGCATGAGTTATGAGGCGATGACGGGAAAGGAATGGGGAGAATTGAAACGTTGAAAAATGGAAGCTGAAGGGATGGATAAACTGACGGTTGAGAACGAGATATTCCTGCCCCAAGTGGTGCAGTTGATTCGTGAAGGACATCATGTTACCATCATGGCGAGGGGCAACAGCATGCGACCTTTCATTGAGGACAGTCGTGATAAGTTGGTCTTTGGCATGCCTGACCAATTAGCGGTAGGCGATGTGATTTTGGCGGAGGTGACGAAAGGGCATTTCGTGTGCCACAGGATAGAAAGGCTGGCAGGCGGTGTGGTGACGATGCGTGGTGATGGCAATGTTGTGGGGACAGAAGTTTTTCCTGTGGAGAACGTGAGGGCGAAGTTGGTGCAGGTGGTGAGAAAAGGCAAGACCTATATGTTGGCCACTTCGAGGATTTGGAAATGCTATTCGGCGGTGTGGCCAAAGCTGTTCCCCGTCAGGCGCTATTTGTTGGCATTGTATCGGCTGATTTGGATGGGTCAGTGGCCTGAGCGATGGAAAAGGAAATAGATTGTACATTATTATATATATAATACGTATGAAGATTAAGAACGGTTTTGAATTGCGTGAGGTGTGTGGTGAGAACGTCATCATTGCGCACGGCGTGGACAACATCGATTTCACGAAGGTGATTTCGTTGAATGAATCGGCTGCGTTCCTTTGGAAGCAGGTGGCCGGATTGGAGTTCTCAGAAGAGGATTTGGTGCAGTTGCTGTTGGGTGAGTATGAGGTGGAGGAGTCGCAGGCCGCAGAGGACGTGAAGGCTTTGCTGACCCAGTGGAAGGCTGAAGGATTGGTGGAATAATGGCACGCGTACAGATAGAGCAGTCGTGGCAGGAGAGGCTTCAGCCTGAGTTTGACAAGCCTTATTTTGAAGAGCTGATTCAGTTCGTCAAGACGGAGTATGCTCAGGGCACTTGCTATCCTCCAGGGAAACTCATCTTCAATGCGTTCAATCTCTGTCCACTGTCGAAGGTGAAGGTGGTGCTCATCGGCCAAGACCCATATCATGAACCAGGACAAGCACATGGGTTGTGCTTCTCTGTGAATGATGGTGTGCCGTTCCCTCCATCCCTTCGTAACATTTTTCAGGAGATTCAGACAGACATCGGCAAGCCTGTGCCTGAGTCGGGCAATCTGACCCGTTGGGCAGAGCAGGGCGTGCTGTTGCTGAACGCCACATTGACGGTGCGTGCCCACATGGCTGCCAGCCATCAGAAGCGTGGTTGGGAGGAGTTCACCGATGCTGTCATCCGTCTGGTCAGTGCCGAACGGGAGCATGTGGTGTTCATCCTTTGGGGCAGTTATGCGCAGAGCAAAGCGTCTCTGATAGATGGCAGCAAACATTGCATCCTGCGTTCAGCCCATCCGTCGCCCTTGTCGGCCTATCGTGGTTTCTTTGGCAATCATCACTTCAGCATCTGTAATCAGTATCTGCAACAACATCAAATAGAACCTATCAATTGGTAACGATATGAAAAAGTTATACTTAGCACTTTTTATCTCCATCTTCACTTCTAGCGTTTCGTTCGCTCAGAAGCAGGTGAAATCCGTCACTATCTTTGGTGACAGCTATTCCACTTTCGAGGGCTATCTCACGCCTGAGAACAATGCGGTTTGGTATTTCCTTGACCGTCCACAACAGAACAACGATGTGGTGAAGGTGGAGGACACTTGGTGGCATCAGCTCCTGAAGAAAAATGGTTGGAGACTCTGCATGAACAACTCCTACAGCGGTTCCACCATCTCATCGTCGGGCTATGGAAAAGCGGACTACAGCGATCGTTCGTTTGTGACGCGTTCCACCAATCTTGGCAATCCAGATATCATTTTCATCTTTGGTGCCACCAACGACTCTTGGGTGCCTTCTCCCATCGGCGAGTACAAGTACAGCGGTTGGACGAAGGAAGACTTGAAGTCGTTCCGTCCGTCGTTGGCGAAGATGCTGGACTTCATGAAGAAGCGCTACTTGGGTGTGGAGATGTATTTCATCCTGAATAGTGAACTCTCCGATGCGATCAATGCTTCCGTATTCACGATTTGCGATTATTACAAAGTGCCCGTCATTGTGTTGCACGACATTGAGAAGAAGGCTGGCCATCCCTCCATCGCCGGCATGAAGGCCATTGCTGACCAGGTTGATGCGTTTGTGCATCAGAAGGCAGGAAAGGGTAGTGGAAAGTCTTCCTCGAAGAAAGGCTCGAAGGATTCGAAGAAAAAATAAGCACGTGATGAGAAAACCGTTGTTTCTGTTCCTGTTCATGATGTTGTCTGCATGGGCTTTGCAGACAGATGTTCTTCATGCTCAAAATGCTGTGCATGCACAGACTTCTGATTCTCTGATGGCTCAACATCTGAGGGCGAAGGGTGTGACGATTTGCGATGGCAACAGCGTGAAGTTGCTGAAGACGGGACATGACAAGTTTGAGGACATGTTTGAGGCGGTGCGCAATGCCAAATCGTTCATTCACCTCGAGTACTTCAATTTCCGCAATGATTCCATCGCCGGACTCCTCTTCCACCTCTTGGCACAGAAAGTTGCAGAGGGTGTGGAGGTGCGTGCCCTCTACGATGCGTTTGGCAATTCCTCCAACAACCAGCCTATCAAGCGTCCCATGCACGACTCTATCAACGCGCTGGGCATCAAGTTGGTGAAGTTCGACCCCATCCGTTTTCCGTGGCTCAACCACATCATTCCACGTGACCACCGCAAGATTGTGGTCATCGATGGACGCATCGCTTACACGGGTGGAATGAATGTGGCCGATTACTACATCGAGGGCATTCCAGAAATCGGTGACTGGCACGACATGCACATGCGCATTGAAGGTCCCGCTGTGAATGAACTCCATAAGATTTTCTGCACGATGTGGTACAAGGCCACCAAGGAATACATCTTTGGCGCCCAGTATTTCCCGTCTGATATTCCCAGCAACGACAATCAGCGACTTGCTATTGTCGATCGTCATAAAAGGAAAACGCCAGACGCCATTCGCGACCTTTTTGCTACGATGATTAACACGGCTCAGCACAAGATTCTGCTCATAAATCCTTATTTCGTGCCGACTCACAGCGTGAGGAAGGCGTTGAAGAATGCCATCGACCGAGGTGTGGATGTGCAGATTCTTCTCTCGGCCAAGAGTGACATCCCGCTGACGCCTGAAGCATCTCACTATGTGGGCAACAACTTGGCCAAGCGGGGAGCAAAGGTGTATCTCTTTCACGGAGGTTTCCACCACACCAAGATCATGATGATCGACGACCTTTATTGCACGGTCGGCTCCAGTAACATGGATGCCCGTTCCCTCCGATGCGACTACGAGGTCAACACCGTCATCTTCAGCAAGAAGACTACGAAGGAGCTGACAGACCTCTTCAATGAGCAACTCAAATCGTCCACGCCGATGGAACGAGGCTATTGGGGCACCCGCTCGACAGGCAAGAAGTTCCAAGGCTGGTTCGGCAACCTGCTCACTCCGTGGCTATAAACAGTTCATGCTCTGGGCGTTTCTCCTGATAAATCATTAAGTCAATGAAAAAGATACTTTTACTTCTTATTCTCAGTTTTTCGCTTTCAGCATCATTCGCCACTAATCCCAAGCGCGAGTTTCGTGGTGCATGGATTCAGTGTGTCAATGGACAGTACATCGGCAAAACGCCAACACAGATTCGGCAGATGCTTTCCGACCAGCTCGACACCCTTCAGCAATGTGGCATCAACGCCATCCTCTTTCAGGTGCGTGCCGAAGGTGATGCGCTCTACAAGTCGTCCTACGAACCTTGGTCACGCTATCTGACGGGTACGCAGGGAATGGCTCCTGCCGATGGTTGGGATCCTCTCGCATGGATGGTGGCAGAGTGTCACAAACGTGAGATGGAGTGCCACGCATGGATCAATCCTTACCGTGCCAAGACAAAAGGAACCACCGCTGTGGCACAGACTCATTCCGTCGTGGAGCATCCTGAGCGTATCTTCGAATACGATGGCCTCTACATTTTCAATCCTGCCATTGAAGAGAACCGCACCTACACCTGCATGGTGGTCGAGGACATTCTGGAGCACTACGATGTCGATGGCATCCACATGGACGACTACTTCTATCCTTATCCCGTCAATGGACTTCCCTTGCCAGATCAGGCATATTACGATGCCGACCCACGCGGTTTCTCCACCATTGAGGACTGGCGACGCGACAATGTCAATCTTCTTATCCGCGATCTCCATCAGCTCATCCGTTCCACCAAGCCTTGGGTCAAGTTCGGCATCAGTCCCTTCGGCATCTATCGCAACAGCCCTACGGGAGAGAATTGTAAAGAGGGTAGTGCCACGGCTGGAACGCAGAACTATGACGACCTCTACGCTGACATTGTTTATTGGGTGAAGCAGGGATGGATTGACTACAACATCCCCCAGATTTATTGGAACCTTGGCACTAAAGCGGCCGACTACGAAGTGCTTGTCCATTGGTGGAACGACTATTGCGGTGGGCGTCCGCTTTACATCGGACAGGACATCGAACGCACAGTGAAGGGCGTAGATCCCAACAATCCCAACTCCCACCAGATGATGGCCAAGTACGACCTCCAGCGCTCGCTGTCCAACGTTCAGGGTTCTTGTCAATGGTATGCCGCAGCCTGTGTCAACAATCCCGGCAACTACCGTACCGTCCTTCAGAAGGTCTATCATTCCACACCGGCTCTCCAGCCCCTGATGCCCTTCATTGACAATAAGGCACCAGGCAAACCGCAAAGCGTGAATGCCCACACCTATGCCATGACCGGCACCGTCATCTCTTGGGATGCTCCTCGTGCCAAGAAGGAACTCGACCATGCTCGTCAATTTGTCATCTATAGTTTTGCCAAGGGCGAGAAGGTTAAGCTCGACGATCCAGAGCACATCTTGGCCATCACCAGTGCCACCAGCTACACCTTGCCAGCTGTCAAGAAGGGAACGACAATTGTCATCACAGCCCTCGATCGCCTACACAACGAGTCGAAGCCTGTGAAACTGAAACTCTGATTACCTTTTGTCAGAAAAAGAGGTGATTATTTGGCATCTGCCAGCTGATGGTGATAGATGCTGGTCTTAGGCATAATCCGAAGGCGTCTTTCCTGTCTTCTCCTTGAAGACCCTCTGGAAGTAGCTGCGGTCAGCAAAACCGCAATGTTGGGCGATGGCTTCATTGCTCCAGTCGGGATGTTCCACAATGATGCGCTGGGCTTCTTCGATGCGCAAGCAGGTAATCCATTCGTTATATTTCATTTTCTTCTGACGCAGCCAGTTGGTCAGCTGATATTGTGGCACACCAATCTCTTCGGCTGCAAGTGGTAATTTCATGCCGTTCTGCAAGTAGCCCCCCTTCTTGATCCACAGATCCACAGCGCGATTGACACGTTTCATCTGCTCATCCGACACCTCTTCATTGCTTATAATGTTGGCATGTAAGAGTTTCTTTTCTTTCATCTTCTCTTGTTCCTCCGACGCCTCTGCCTCCAGTACTTTCTTGGGGGCAGAACTGACGATATAGCTACAGAAGTTATCCACCATATAATAGATTCCGCCGAAGAAAATGAGGCTGAATATGGCGAGGACAGGGTGGTTGACGAAGATGAGCAGTGGAACCATCAGCGCCAGGGTGGGGAGGATGAGAACACTCAGACGCATCCAGCGTAGCAGGTGGTGCATGTCCTGGTCGTAGTAGTTGTCGAGCGCTTGACGCATAGCACGCAAGTTCGTGATGTGGCGCCAGTCATAGTAGCCCTGCATGACCAGATAGCATGCTGATGCAGCCACTTCTGCCCAGAAGAGTTCTGGTGTCTCGCTGAGCAACGGCTGTCCGTCGATAGTGGCAGCCACACTAATCAGCACCAAGGCTACAATCCACACCCATAGTCCTATCCATCTGTCCCACTTTGTGATGTGTCCCTGTCGTTGCAACAGTAGCACAGCGACGGAGAAGAGCCACGATGCGGGGATGAAAAACACCAAATTCAACATTACGGCCTGCGTCACGCCCATGGCTCGCAGACCTAACTTATATTGCAGCAGGAACTGTATGGCCAACATCGCCAACGAGATCACCATCAGCCAACGAGCATGGTTGGCCACCATGTTGCCAGTCACCATGGAGGGCAGAACGAGTAACTTCAGCGTTAAAAGCGTCAGTAGCACGACAGCGGTGAATTGCATCAATTCCATATTCGTTCTTTTTGGCCACAAAGTTATAGCTTTTCCACGAAAAAACAACAATCACATGTGTATTTTTCGGAAATTCACACACCTATTTATTGAATTTTACACACCATTTGCGATTTTTACTCACTTTGACATTCATAAAACGCATAATTTTGGGGCAAAAATTCAGTGCAACGAAAAAAAGCAAACGCTATGGATCAAGAAATTTACCACTCGGTACTCTGTCTCGCAGCGGGCATTAACGTGCTCATCGCCTTTGTGTTGATCTACACCAACTTCTGGTACCGCAACTACACCGACTACCATCGAACCCGCTTGCTTGTGGCTCTCTGCCACATCGTATTTTCCCTATGCTTCATAGCCTATGCTTGGCTTGGTTCTGACGACATGTGGCTTACCGGGGTGGTGCTCTCTGGTGTTTACTTCGTAGCCAGCCTCGTCGTTGCATTGATGCTTCGTTCCTATATGAAGAGTGTACGTCGTCGGCGTCCGTTCGGCATCCGCATCCCACTTGTCATGTTGCTTTGCATCGGAAGCATCTTCACCGTGGTGTTCTATCCCGATGAAATCTGGCCCTATAGTCTCCTCACCACTGCGGGTGTGGTCGTCTTCTCCTTCATCTTCTATGTGTTAACAGAATACGGTTCCATCGTAGAGGAAAGGAATAGCCACAAAGTGGATTGGATATATAGGAAAGAAAATACTCTTCATCGAAAATACGGCTAAACCCAAAATTACATTGGTGCTACTGCGAAGCTAAAGCATCAGTAATATTGGGTTGCAAATCTTTTCATCCATTCGTCACATTTTCCACATAGGCAATGAGTTTACGATAGAAAGCGTGGTGTTGGAGGGTGGCCTTGTCGCCAAAGATGATGAGCTTCATGCGGGCACGGGTCATGGCCACGTTCATGCGGCGGATGTCGGAGAGGAAACCAATTTGACCATTGTCATTGCTACGTACCAGACTGATGAGGATGATGTCACGTTCCTGCCCTTGGAAACCATCGACTGTGTTGACGCTGATGACCTGACAGAAGGGACGGAACTCTTCACGCTTGCGAATCTGTTGGCGCAGGTATTGAGTTTGAACCTTGTAGGGAGAGATGATGCCCACGTCAAGACGTTCCTCCAAGAAGCGCTCTTTGCCGATTTTATCGATGTAATTGCGAAGTGTGGTGAGCACAAGTTCCGCTTCTGCCTTGTTGATGCGTCCATGATTTTCTCCAATGAATTGCTCGGTGAAATCGATGTCGAGTTTCTCTTCAGCGCCTTGCTTGTCCAGTTCTTCGTTGACCTCCTTGAGCATTTCGTTGCCATCGACCCATTGGATGGGATGTTCCCAATCGAGCACAGAACGATGTTTCACGCTGGAATCGGACTCCATTTCGCCATGATAGAACCAGTCAGAAGAGAATTGCATGATGGCATCGTCCATGCGGTATTGCACTTTCAACAGGGTGACGGCATCGGGCTGATTCTCCACAATACGTTCCATGAGGGTCTTTCCAAGTCCCTGTTTCAGGGCATCGTAACATTTGATGGTGGGTGGGAGTTGCTGATGGTCGCCAGCCAAGATGACACGTGAAGCACGGCGAATGGCTATCCAGCAGGCGGGTTCGAGGGCTTGGGCGGCCTCATCTATAAATAATGTGGAGAATTTGTGACGAACTAAAAGTTTGTTGGCTGAGCCCACGAGGGTGCAGGCCACAACTCGTGCCTCATCGAAGAGTTGGGCATTGATGGCCATTTCAAGTTCGGAAGCCCGGTCACGCAGGCGTGCTATCTTCTGATGCACATTGTCACCTCGCTTACGATTCTCCTTGATTTGGCGGATGGTCTTGCGGATGCTCCACAATTCAGGGTAGTCAGGATGGCTCTCAAACTTGCGTTCGTAGGTGAAGGAGAGCATCTTGTCGTTCACACGAGAGGGATTGCCGATGCGCAACACGGGTACACCATGATCCACCAGCTTCTCACAGATCCAATCGACCGCCATATTGCTTTGAGCACAGACCAGCACTTGGGTCTCACGGCGCAAGGTCTCATAGATGGCCTCTACGAGCGTCGTGGTCTTTCCTGTGCCAGGAGGACCATGCACCACTTCCACATCCTTTGCCCAAAGCACTTCGTTCACAGCCCACGGGAACTGCATTGGCGTGAAAGTGCGCCTCTCTGGTTTCAGTTGTCCTGCGAAGATGTCCTTCAAGTCTGCCAAACGATTGTTCTTGGCATTGATGGCATCGTCGAGAGCATGAAACATCGTCTTGTAGGAAGTCTCGTCGAAGTAGAGTTGCACGCCCAAATTGGTGGCGTTTTGGAGGTCGATGAGGGCTTGGGAAGAGGGTAGGGTGACCACCATCCGGTCGCCATCGACAAAAGAAACCATCGATGAAAAGGGGAAATAGGAGAATCCTTCAGTCCTTTGGACATCTTCCCCTTTATGGTGAGAAGCGTCTAGACGGCTTCCATTTCCTTGAAAGAACTGCACGGGCTTGCCGTACTCAAACAGATGCTCGATGTCTTCATCAGTTTCGTCTTTGTCTTTCTTGACGATTTCAACGACGAATTGGTTCAGCGAGTTATAATAACTGCGCCCTGCCTCAACAGGATACCAGCAGATGCCACGATGGATTTTCCGCTTGATGCCCATCTTTTCCGACTGCACACGGAACTCTTCCTTCTCGGCGTCATATTCCAGTTGCAGGAGTTGACGGAGGCGTTGCAAATAAAGCGTGCTGGATTGCATGAAAGAATGGAATGAAAGAATGAGAAACGAAAAGAGTTAAATGCCGAGCAGAAGCGCATCCATGAAGAGCGTCAGCGTAGCTGGTCTGAGCAGTTTGTGACGGCTGAGGACATCCAGTTTCTGACGTAAGTCTGTGCGCATCTCTTCGCTGGTGAGTGGCCGCAACTGCTGATGGGCTTCATTGATTTTCCCATCCGTCAGCATGACGATGCCAAGGAGTTGCAGAGCCATTGGGTTGGAGACTTCGGCTGATTGGAGCGCAAGGATGTGCTTAACTGCCTCTTCTTTCTGTCCACAGACGATGAGACACCACGCCAACAGTTGCTTGGCTGATTGAGAGTTCTCGTCGAGATAGACAGCCTTGTGGAGCAGAGGAAGTGCCTCTTCGTAACGGTCGCATTGCATGAGCGCTTGGGAGGCTCCGATGAGGTATTTCTGATTTTCCGGCTGAATTTCCAACAAATCCTGATAGTACTGCGATGCCTCTTCCATGCGTCCAGCGGTTGTGCAGAGCGATGCCAGGTGGCTGAGCGTCCATTTGGAATTGGGCTTGATGCTGTTGGCAACCATGTAGGCATGGAGGGTTTCTTCCGTATGCTGAAGTTTCTGATGACAGAATCCTATCTTCTGCCAGATGCTGGCCAAGGCGAGGTCAAATTCGTTGGTTGCCATCGTCTTGAACAATTCAAGGGCGGAAGCGTAGAACTCCTTACGCATGAGGAAGTCGGCATACTGCGTCAGTTCCTCGTCCGTGCCCTCCAAGAGCGTCTGTAGGAGCGGATGGCTGAAGGGTGTGATGGGTTTCTCCTTCAGCAGAGAGAACGGATTGGTGAACTGCAACTTGTAGGGGAAGTTGTTGTAGAATCGGTAGAGGTCGAACACATAGTGGCGCATGAGGTCAGTCCGTTTCGGCTTCTGAAATTCCTCGTTTTCGGCCAATTCATCGAGGTTTGCGTTGGGCACTTGGCTCTTGATCTGGTTCTCGATGGAACTCTCGGCCATGCTGCCCAGACTGGCGAAGGTGAAGCAGAGCGAATATTTGTCGCTGTTGCAGAATGGCGTGCCTCCCAACACCAAGCGAAGGAATCCGCTGAGTGTTCCGCTGACATAGTTGGGAACCTGTGGCGCATGGTTTGCTGTGAGCGAGAAGGGGTAGAACCAGTGGGGCATGGGATTGAAGAAAGCGTGTCCCTTCATCATGGAGAAGGTGGCATAGTAGATGTCAGCACCTTCGAGGAGCATCTCCGCCATCTCATGCATCTTCTTGCTGGTGTGCTCGTCGTTCATCCATTCGGGGTTCTCGCCGTGCTCCACAAAAGCGTCGGGGTCTATGTCCTTCTTCTCCGTGTTCGGGTCGTTCTTCTTCTTCGACATCACATTGCGCATGATGACCGGCATGATGTCGTCGCGCATTTTCGATGTGATGCGATCCGTGATGCTGCTCATCTGCAGATGCATCATGCCAGTGTAGATGTCGTGCAAGAAAGCAGGGTCATCGTGATAGATGCTGAGGCGGTCGATGAGGTCAGGATGGTCGCAGAGGCGGTCGTAGTGCAGATGCAAGGCCAGCAGGAAGCCAATCAGCGAGCGCACCGACACTTGCTCGTCTTCCATCAGGTAGCCATCGAGCAGGAAGAGCAGTTTGGCGGGGTCGGCAAACTCCAGCAGCGACAGGGTGACGGCGCTGACGAAGATGGCCTTGTCGAAAGGCGCGATGACGTCGGAGAAGAGGATGCGCTGAGCCAGCTCAATGTCGGTGTGCTGCCACACCTCGCTCGTCCATGTCCAATGAAACAGCTGAACCACGCAGGTGTCCATCTGTTCCTTGAGGCCTTCCATCCGATGCTGACGAACGGAATCGCGCATCAGCTCCTCGTTAGCCACATCGTCCATCTCCTTCGATAGCGATTCGAGCAGGCTGACGATGCTCTCGAACGATGGCAGCCGCTTCATCTCCTTGCTCGTGCTCACGTACTTCTCCTCCGGATGTGCCTTGATGCGTTCCAGACGCTCCAGGCGGCAGGCGATGAATCCCAACTTCTGGCAGATGTCCTGACGGATATGCTCACTCTGCACGTCGTTCATGCCTTGCAACATGAACTGCAACATCTGCTGATAAGTCGTCCACAGGTTTCCCGTCTGTTCCGTCAGTTCCCAATCGCCCAGTTCCGCCGTCTTCCTCATCAGGAGCGGAAACGTGTCAGCAAGATTGCCGACTCTCAGCTTCTTCTCTATGTCTATGTAGTCCATTGTGCGTATTTATTTAGTCTTGCCCTTAGCTCCTTGCCCCAGAAATTCGTTCTCTTTCACCCACGCCTTCACGTCCACCAGCATCGAGTCGTCGAACGCGACGCTCGCATTCAGCGGCTTATATATATATAATGTGTCGGGCAGATACATCCGATGCGCCTCCGGAATATACTCCAGCACATTCGAGAGCGTGTCGGCATTGAGCCTCTCCACAGCCTGGTCATACACCTGCCGAATCTTCCCCATGTCGTCCTTGCGAACCTTGCCGATGGAATCGCCAAACAGCACGCAGAGCAGGCGTTCCACCTTCAGATCCTCCGTGCCCGTCAGACGTTTCGCCCCACGTGCCACGGCCTCGCTGGCAAAAGGCTCCGGCAAGATGGCCCCGTCATACTGGTCTTGATCCACCATCAGCGTCCTGAGCTTTATCTCATTGATTTGAGGCTTGTTCAGGTCGAGACTCTGCATCTTTGCCGACGACAGAATCCGATCCGTGAAGTAGTCCACCGCCGACAGTCGGGTGATGCCGATGATTTTCTCCTTCAGACTCTCCACGCTGAGCAGTCGAGCCTTCGGAGCCGTCACTAACCACAGCCTCAAGTCGCCCACCATCACCACCTGCGCCGTGTCGCCCTGACCCTGCCAGATGCAAGCCTTCACCAGATCCGTCACGATGCCGTCGATGCTCCCGTTCATGTAGGCCGTGTCAGCATCCATCCCGGCATCGAACGTCACGAGCTTCACCTGTATGCCCGCCGAATCGAACAGCCCCATCGAGTCGGCATAGTAGAACGGCAGGCAATCCACCGTAGGCAACACACCCAGTCGCAGGGCACTCGAGTCCATGTCCCGACCCGTTCCCTCCGTCTGGCGGCATGCTCCCACCATCCCAGCCATCCACAGCAAAGAAAGAATATAAACGAGTTTTCTCATTGAGTGCTTGAGTTTTGAGATTGCAAAGGTACAACAAATTCTCCGAACAAAGGAAAGAAATCCGAATAATTGGAATGATTCCCGGCATTTTCTCCGTGATTGCTTATTTCATCAAGGGGAAATGCGTACCTTTGTCCCCGAATTACAAAGATTTGCGACAATGCACCATTAAAGTGCATCAATCAAAATATAACATGACAATGAAGAAAGAGATTTATCTGAAACCGTCGATGCAAGTTCTTGAGGTGGAGCCGATTCAGATTGTGATGAACCAGTGGTTTCAAAGCTTCCAGGAAAGCTTATGGCGATGCCATAGAGCAGACGTGGGAAGTTGTCTCGCTCGGTGCACCTCTGCGCAGGAGCATGGGTTCCACCGACGACGACGAGGATTTTCTGGAGGTTATCCGTATCTCATTGATGAACAATTAGCCGAGAGGAGGACACAGCAATGAAGAAGATTCTATCGAACATATATACTTGGGCAGCTCTCTGCATGATGGAAACCGTCACATTCACCGCTTGTTCCAGCGATGACGGAAATGACAGAGATGACTGGGTTCCACCGTTGGAACCTCAGACCTACCACATGACCATTCAGGCCACAAAGGGCGAGGATGCCACGACCCGTGCACTGACGCTTGACGAGAGCGGCACAAAAAACACGCTCAATGCCACGTGGGCAACGGGAGAAAAGGTCTATGTGTATAACACGGATAAACATGCCACGCTTGACGGCTATTTGGAGGCCAAGAGCGATGGCACCACTGTCACCCTTGACGGCAACTTGACGGGAACAGTTGATTCTGGCGACTTGTTAGTTATCGGATTTCCACAAGTAAACCAAGTCTATACAGGTCAGGACGGAACGCTTGCCACGATAGCATCGACATACGACTATGCGTTGGGGGGGGCAGAAGTCACCGACGTCAGCAGCGGAACAATCACGGCTAAAAATTCTGGCGATGCCGGTACTACCATACAATTCAAGAACCAGCAGTTCATCGTGAGGTTCAAGCTCTTAAACAATGCAGGCACTTCGCCTATCAATGCCATGAGCCTTATCATCGAGGCAAAAGATGCATCTTCGGACGATAGGCTCATACAGACATTCGATTATATTTCTAAGGCCACAACATGCGGCCCTATTACCATCACTTCCTCTCCGGCCACGAATGTGATTTATGCAGTCCTGAGCACAAATGTTTCCCCAACCACCTATAATTACACCCTCACCGCCACTGACGGAAACGGCGACACTTATACCTACACGAAGACTGGGGCGACATTCGAATGGGGCAAATACTACGAGATCACTGTGAAGATGCCGCAGCAATTCCCTGATTCCTGAATTCCTTAGAACAAAACAAGAGTGACGATTTTCGTCACTTTCTTTGTTTTCCCTAGGGAGACCAGCTGGCATCGCGTCAGCTTTCCGTCCTCAGCAAGGGCTCGTCGCAGGTGAAGTCGCCCGTGCACCAGGTGCTTTTGGGAGGATTCAGTCGGAGTGTTTTTTCGTGTCGGCTATGACGAGCTTGATTTCGGCGTAAGTGTAGTCGTTGGGGAGGAGGTTCTTGACGTCGGAGAGGGCATAGGCCTTGTCGAAGGAGCGGATGATGCCACGGATGATTTTCTGATGCTGGGGACTGACGACTTCATCGACTTTCAGCTCTCCCGTCTCGACAAAGTGGGCGAGATGGTTCTCGATGGTGCCTTTGGTGACGGAACGCTCTTTGGCGATGTCGGCGATGCTTTTCCCTTCGCAGAACATCTTGTAGGTGATTTCTTTGGTGTCGATTTTCTCCTTCTTGGGCTTCTCCTCTTTCTTTTTGGCGGTCTTCTTGGCGGTTCTTTCCACTTTCTCATTCTTCTCGTCCACCTTCACCTCGTCCAGCACGGCCTTGGCTTTGGCTGTGAGGTAGTCGCGGATGGAGAAGTCTTGATCCATGAGGCGGGAGAAGATGCCGACCTTGAGTTTGTAGGAGAGCATGAAGGCGTCGAGGGCATTGTTGTATTGTGTGGCGACCTGCTTGTTGTTGATGACTACCTTGGTGCGGAGTATCACGGGGTCGAGGTGCTCGTGTAGTTTTGTGTGGAAATAGGTCATGGCGGCTCTCAGTCGCTCCTGCAGTTTGTCGTTGTTGGCGAAGGATGTGCCGCTCTGCTGCATCAGCATGGCGTATTGCTGCTGGAACTTCAGCGATACACCGACTATCTCGGTTTCGACCTTGGACAGGGCTGCTAGGATGATTTCCAACAATAGCGGCTGTGCCTTGTAGAGATGCTCGTTCACCACGCGCAGAAGGTATTGCATGTCGCTCTTCAGCAGTCGGAATTCAAAGAGTTCGTTCAGCAAGGAGTAGTAGTACTCCCACATCATCTGCGGCAGTTTTCCTTCGGTCTGTTGCGCCTCCATGAGTTCGCGGTCGATGTAGGCGTTGACGGAAGCGTCGGTGATGACGGAGCCTGACGCCAGGGGACGTGCCAGCACCATGCCTTCGAGGGTGCGGCATCGGCTGAGCGCCACATAGACTTGTCCGTGGGTGAAGGAGTCGGTGATGTCGAGCACGGCGTGGTCGAACGTCAGGCCTTGGCTCTTGTGCACGGTGATGGCCCATGCCAATCGCAAGGGGTACTGTCGGAAGGTTCCGTCCACTTCTTCGCGAATCTCCTTGGTCTCGTCGTCAATCACGTACTTGGTGTTCTCCCATACCAGACGGGGCACGTAGATGGTGCGGTTGTCTTCCTTGCAATGCACGACGATGAGCTGTTCCTCGCCGTCGTCATCCCATGCAAAGCCCTTCACCGTGCCAATCTTTCCGTTGTAGTATTCCTTGCCGGGGTTGGGGTCGTTCTTGATGAACATCACTTGTGCGCCTTCTTTCAGCACGAGTTGTTCGTCGGCTGGATAGCTGGTCTCTGGGAAGTTCTTCCGAATCTCTGCTACGAAGGTCATCTCCTTGGTCTTCAGGAGGTTGAGCTGGGTCTCGTTGTAGGTCTGTGCCATGCGGTTGTGAGTGGTCAGACGTATCCAGTCCTCATTCTTCGGAGGCACAAAATCGGCTTGGCATCGGGCATTCAGAGCTTGCATCGTCGCCGTGTCCACCTGGTTGTTGCGAATCTTGCCCAGAATGTTGATGAACGTCGCATCTTGCTGTCGGTAGATGTGCTTCAGCTCGATGGTGACGTATTGAATCTGCTGGAGCGCCTTGCTTCCGAAGAAGTAGGGGGTGGAGTAGTGGGGGGACAACATGGCCCACTCACGCTCCTGAGCCACGGGCGCCAGTTGTTGCAAGTCGCCAATCAGCAGGAGTTGCACGCCTCCGAAGGGCTTGGTACGGTCTTTGTATTTACGCAGTTCTTGGTCAACGGCATCGAGTAAGTCGCATCGCACCATCGAAATCTCGTCAATCACCAGCAGGTCGAGCGTCTTGATGAGGTTCTTCTTGTCTTTTCCCATCTTGTAGTGCCCCTGCTTCTCTCCTCGCTGCATACCTGGCACGATGGGACCGAATGGCAATTGGAAGAATGAGTGGATGGTTTGTCCCTGTGCGTTGATGGCTGCCACACCCGTAGGAGCCAGTACGACCATCCGCTTGGGAGTCCGTTCTCTCAATGTCCGCAGAAACGTGGTCTTGCCCGTCCCGGCCTTGCCTGTCAGAAACACGGACACGTTGGTGCTGGTCACAAAGCGCCACGCTACGTTCATTTCGTGGTTATGTACACCTTGCTCCTCAGCCACTTGGGAGGAGAACACGTCGTCCATGGATGCGATGTCAAGATAATCCATAAGCTATGGGGAATGAGGAATGAATGAGAAATAAAGAATGAGGAATCAGAAATGGAATGTCCTCTTGTTGACAGAGTATCAATTCCTCATTCCTAATTCCTCATTCCTAATTTATAAAAGCATTTACTTGCAGGGGATGTCCTCGATGCGTTGCTGATGGCGACCTCCCGCAAACTCGGTGTTGAAGAACTCGTCGAGGCACTGACGGCATACGTCTTCGCTGATGAAACGTCCAGGGAAGACGATGACGTTGGCGTTGTTGTGCTCACGGATGAGGTGGGCAATCTCAGGCTGCCAAACAAGTCCGGCACGGATGCTCTGGTGCTTGTTGAGGGTCATGGAGATGCCTTCGCCCGAACCACACATGGCAATGCCACGCTCCACCTCACCTGCCTCGATGCCTTCAGCCAACTTATGGCCGTATGTGGCGTAGTTGCAGCTGTCCTCGGTGTAAGTGCCATAGTCCTTATATTCAACGCCCTTCTCCTCCAAGTAGCTCTTGACGAACTGCTTGAGAGGAAAAGCTGCATGATCAGATGCTATACCAATGGGAATCATTAGAAGAGCTTGTTAACTTGTGCGTAAACGTTTTCTGCTGTGTAGCCGAGCTTCTCGTCGAGCACCTTGTATGGAGCTGAGAAACCGAAACTCTCGAGACCCCAGATGCTGCCTTCTGCCTCTGGCACGAGACCGAGGAGGTTTACTGGCAGACCTGCGGTGAGACCGAACTTCTTCACGCCCTGTGGGAGAACGCTCTGCTGATACTCCTTCGACTGCTGACGGAAGAGACCCTCAGATGGAACGCTGACGATGCGAACCTTCTTGCCATCCTTGCGGAGGAGTTCTGCACCTGCCACGAGGGTAGAAACCTCAGAACCTGTTGCCACGAGGATCACGTCTGGGTTCTCATCTGAGCCAGCTACGATGTAGCCACCCTTGGCAACCTGGCTGTAGTCGTTACCTGCAGGCAGGTTGTTGATGTTCTGACGAGAGAGGATGAGAGCTGATGGGGTAGCCATGTTCTCCATAGCGAGTGCCCATGCAGCAGTGGTCTCCTGAGCGTCTGCTGGACGGAGAACGAGCACGCTGGGCTTGCCAGAGTGGTTCTTCAGCTTCTCCATGAGACGAATCTGTGCCTCTTGCTCAACTGGCTCGTGAGTAGGACCGTCTTCACCTACGCGGAATGCGTCATGCGTCCAGATGAACTTCACAGGAAGCTCCATAAGGGCTGCCATACGAACGGCTGGCTTCATGTAGTCTGAGAATACGAAGAAGGTACCGCATGCTGGGATAACACCACCGTGGAGCGCCATACCGATGCAGCAGCAAGCCATCGTGAGCTCAGCCACACCAGCCTGGAAGAATGCACCAGAGAAGTCACCCTTCCTGAAGGCCTGAGTCTTCTTGAGGAAGCCGTCGGTCTTGTCGGAGTTGGAG
>CAJOGQ010000057.1:0-13626 GCA_905234125.1 uncultured Bacteroidaceae bacterium
TTCTCCATCCAGTTCAATCATGTTCTTTTTCAGGCGAACCATGTAGCAGTCACCATTGCCCCAGGCCATCCAAGGAGTTCCGTCATCATCAATAAGAACGGTTGGGTCTATATCTGCATTGCCACGATGTGAGTCTGGCGTCATATCGTCGGTGATAAGTGGTGTGCCATCCTTGCGTGCGGGTTTGAAGGGACCTGTGGGCGAGTTGCTGACTGCCACATCAATTGTGTGCTGATGGTTGTCCTTGCGGTCAAGCGTTACGTAATAATAGAACTTGCCATTTGCCTCTACCACCTGACCTGCCCATGAGCCACCAGGCTGGGCATAAGGAAAATCTGCAGCAGAGAGAACGGGACCATGTGACTGCCAGTGAATCATGTCTGTGCTTGAATAGCAGAACCAACGAGGCATATAGAACCATCCTCCAACGCCTGTGGCATCTTCGCCCACGTAGGCATAGACTGTATTGCCTATTACGGTAAAAGCAGGGTCAGCGGTAAATCTGTTTGTGAACAGAGGATTCTGCCCCTCTACACGTTCAAGTGGAGAACCCGAGATTTCAAGGTTGCGGATAGCGCCTTCGCGTACCTGCAGCGCATTGGGAAACCCACTGGGGAATCCGTGGCCCACAACCCAATTTGAAGCATTGTGGCGCAATGCCTTCCCTGGATAAGTGAGCGTCTCTGTTTGTCCGTCAACGCTCAGCGAAAGTACTGATTGCTTCTTCTTCACATCGTATGCAGCCTTAGCTTCCAGCGTGTACCAGCGGTCTTTGACCACATTGCTACCAGCCCAGAGGCGGTGGCCTTGCTCATTTTTGTCAATCACTTCCACGAAGAAACGTTGAGCCGTATTGTCAAAACCGAGGGAGATGTCGCCCGTAAGCGAATTCTTGCCTATCAGAAAACTGCCTTTTCCTTCTTTGCAGACAAAGACCTGTTCCGTGCCCAGAGTTCCGCATTTCACCTCTGCCTTCAGTCGCCACTCTTTCTGTAGGTCTTGATAGAAGAGGGGATTCTTATCGTCAATCTTGTATTCGCTCACATTCAGGCGCAACTCCATGTTTGGGTCATAATCCTTTATGTTCCAGTCTTGGAGGGTATAAACTTTTTGCGCATGAGCGCAAGTTAACGCAAGGGTTAATTGTAATGTGATTAATAGTTTCTTCATAATTGTTTATTCTTTACCGTGATAGGATGGGTGTTCATTATCAGGATTAATAACTAACTTCTCAACAACGATTTCTGGGTCTATCATCACAACTTTAACGGTATGATTGCCTGCTGTAGGTATGTTGAGGTCGATGCTGAGCCATCGGAGGTTGTCAAAAATCTCGCTACGCATCCGTTGACGTGATCCAGACAGATAGATGTCGCTTGCAGGCTGAGGTAGTGGTTTCAGCACCTTCGAACGTGCAATATTCTCTTTTGTATATTCGTTGAAAGTGTCCACATAACCTTGTCGGGCATCAATGGTCTGCATCTCGCCATCATCGACACGAACACCGAGACGGAGTCCGCGTGCAGGGTTGACATCGTTGGTGGGCAAGATTCCCAGTGCCAGCTTCTGTTTGCCTGATTGTGAGAAGTTGATGTCATATTCCAATGTGGCACCATCACCCAGAGGACGGCTTTTTGCCGTAACGGGTTCAATGCCCATATTGCCCTTGCCACGTCCCAGTCCTGGCAGAAATACCCAGTGGGCATCATCTGTGGCTGTTTTGCGTGTGTAGTCGTGTGCCATGATGGCTGTCTCGCTGGCGGTTATGCCTGTTTTGCCCGATGGCTTAGCCACCTGGGGCAGGGTGTTTTCTTGTGGCATCGACCACATGCGGTAGCCTATGTGCTTGTCGAGCATCATGCCGTCCCACTTGCCTCCAGCAATGACCTTATTGTATTTATCGGTCATTTGCTTGTCACGCTCAAAAAGCGTATGCATTGTTATCGAATCACCAAGCGTTGCTGCCAGATATATCTTCGCCACTCCGGCACTTGCTACTGCTGGGTATTCTACCAATTGATAGAAGGCATCCTGCATTTCCGCAGGCATTCTCTTGCTGAGTGAAAGGGTGCGTTTCTCCAGTTCATCCCAGCAGTTGAACATACGCTGTGCCTCACCAGTCTCAACACTGTAGATGCCCACACGCTGTACCTCTGGCTTTCGCTCCAGATTCATCTTTGAATACTCCGTAACGATGTCTGCAATTTCTCTTGCATATTCGTTGCCAAAGATGCTCCGTGCCCAGTCCACCATATACTGGTCTATCTTGTCGGCAGGATAATTGTCAGGATTCCAGGCGTAATGCATAATGAAGTCTATAGGCATTTCCTTTGGCTTGAGGTCGCCAACATTGATGATCCAGATACGGTTAATGCCAGTTTGGTATGCCAGATTCAGTTGTTCGCGAATTTTTGCGGCAGTTGTAGTATTTATCCATCGGTCATTCCACGGACCACCATTCATGTCGATATGGTAATACATGCCCATGCCTCCTTTGCGTGCCTGTTCTTTCTCTGGTCCTGTGCGACGGATGTATCCCCAGTTGTTATCGCAGAAAAGTAAGGTAACGTCATCTGGCACGGTGAAACCTGCATCGTAATAGCGCTGCACCTCGGTGAAGATGGCCCACAATTGCGGAACCTCACTGGCAGGTTTCTTATACACACGTTCAATAATCTCGCGCTGACCATCCACCACATCTTTCAGCGTCTTCATGTTGTCTTCATCATTGCCATTTCCCATGGCCACATCACCGTCACCACGCATGCCGATGGTTATCAGATTGTCGTAGGCTTTGTTGCGCTCCAGACCCTCTTCAAAGAATCTGTCAAGATTGGCTTTGTTTGTTGCATAATCCCACGCTCCTATGCTGTCCTTGCGATATACATACTCCTTGTGGGCACGCATCATTGGCTCGTGATGGCTGGTTCCCATGACGATGCCCATATCGTCAGCCAATTGAGGCGAAAGAGGGTCGTCCTCATTGAAACGACTGTCCCACATGGCTGGCCAGAAGTAGTTGGCTTTCAAACGGAGCATGAGTTCAAATATGCGAGCGTATGCCTTGGAGTTGATGCCGCCAAACTGGTTCTTGCACCACGTGCCAAACGAAGGCCACTCATCGTTGATGAAGATGCCACGATACTTCACCTTGGGAGAAGGCTGTACGATGCGTCCCCCATCATAATACACCTCATCCTGATGAGCAACTGGTGCATCAGCCATCCAATACCAAGGCGACACACCTATGCGTTGAGAAATCTCGTAAATGCCATAGATGGTGCCCCGCTTGTCGCTGCCTGCTATCACCAGATTGCCATCCACCACATCAATCAGATACGACTCCCACTGCCCACGCACCTGCTTCACGTCTATCTTCTTCTGCTTGATGAGTTGGTCAATCAGTTTGCTTTTGCCAATGGTGCCAACGAGGATAGTTGACAGTGGATGGTTGACAGTGGACAGTTGAGAGGTTTTCACCACCTCGGAAGCCTTGCCTGTTACTTTGCGGACATCGTCGCTCAAGTCATTGACAGCCCTGATGACACCTTTCCAGTCACCAGCATCCACAACAATCTGTGCTGTCTTGCCGTCCTTGGCAATACAAAAACCATCTTTTTGTGCCATCGCCGTCATCATTGACAAAGTAGCCATGGCCATGATCAATAATCTTTTCATATTCTTATGTTTTGGTAAGTTCATCTAATCGGCCACAAAGTTACAATGCTTTCAGCAACACTACTTATCCTGATGTTCCCAATACTTTTCAATAGGTTGCTAATCGTGCCATTGGCTTCGCCCCATTCTTCTTAATCCGCCATTTGGAGCATAGTCATTATAGAGCACAAAAAGTGGGCACTCATAAGAATGCCCACCTTTTTATTTTGTCTTCTTCTGTTTCTCTAAATATTCCTTCAGCGCTTCGAGATTGGGGTGCTCTGTGATGTCGTACTCGGCTTGGTCGTAGTTGCCTTGGACAAGGGTGACGGTGCCGTCCTTGGAGAGATAGAAGGCATCGAAACCAAAGAACTTCTTGATGAAGGAGACTCGTTTGCGAGGTTCTTGCCCCAAGATGACGGAATAGAACTCCTTGCGGGTGTCACAGCCTACCTGGAGAAGGGAACGGATGTCGTAGTAATCTCCTAAGACCTGCTGGGCTGTGTCAATCTTGGTGGTGTTGTTGGTCACGCAGACAAGCGTGGCCAGTTTGGTCTGTGGGGGTTTGTGTAATGAAAATCGCCCAGCGCCAGGGTTGGTGTCCTTGACCTTGAACTGGTCGAATCCTTCTCCCCATACGCCACTGGCATCGGTCATGGAGACAAAGGCATAGGGGTCAATGCGCTTGACCATCCGTTGCATCATGGCTTGGTCTCTTCGTCGGATGACACTGACAATCACCTTGCGGTCGGTGTGTGTGTACCAACCTTCTCCATCGAGGATGGTGACGCCATGATGGGTCTGCACGATGGCATCGGCTATGGCATCAGCATTGCGTGAGAATATCATGAACTGCACGGACTGCTGGCGACGACGCATCCAATAGTCGATGGTGGCTGAACAGATGAAGAGCATTACGAAGCCATAGATGACACGGAACCAGTCGTGGAAGATGAAGTAGCAGGAAGAGATGATGACCACGTCGCAAGCCATGATGACGGAGCCTAATGACATGTTCCTATGCTTGTTGACAATGGCTGCGATGATGTCTGTGCCACCTGTAGAACCGTTGTTCTCGAAGCAAAGAGCCACACCAGTGCCTGCCAGAATAGCGCCCAAGACGCATGCCATGAAGGACTCTTCGCCGATGAGCTGAGGAAGCATCTTGGCTCCAAGGTTGTTGGGATCGGGCACCTCGATGATACGCTGGAAGAGCCAAAGCACGAAGGTCATGAAGAACACGGCATAGATGGTCTTGATGCAGAATCGGATGCCGAGTTCCTTGATGGCGATGATGAGCAGGATGATGTTGACGATCACGTATGTGACCTGCACCTCAATGCCTGTGGCATAATAGACGATGGATGCCGCACCTGCCACTCCTCCTGTGGTCAGGCTGTAAGGAAGCATGAACACCGTCACGCCGACAGCATAAAGGATTACACCCACAGAGATGAGGGCATAATCCTTCAGTTCACGCAATATGTTCGATTTAGTCATTTCTTCAGAACAATGTTAATCATCTTGCCTGGCACGACGATGACCTTGGCCACCGTGAAGCCTTCCATCCACTTGGCTGACTGTGGATTCTCCAGAGCGGCTTTTTCAGCGTCTTCCTTGGTCACATCGGCTGGGAACTCCAGTGGGAAACGAGCCTTACCATTGAAGGCCACCATCATCTTCACGGAGTCCTCCTTCAGGTAATCTTCGTTGCAGACTGGCCAAGGAGCATCACACACGCTGGTGGAGTGGCCCAATAGGTGCCAGAGTTCTTCTGCCAAATGAGGACAGAACGGAGCCAACAAGATGCTCAGGGTCTCCTTTACTTCCTTGCTGCTGTTCTTGAGCTTGGTCAGTTCGTTGAGACACACCATGAAGGCAGCGATGGTGGTGTTGTAAGAGAACACCTCGATGTCAGCCGTCTCCTTCTTGATGAGGGTATGGAGCGCCTTGAGTTCCTCCTTTGAAGGGGCTCCTTGCTCCTCGTTAGAGGTCATGTACTTCCACAACTTCTTTAGGAATCGATGACAGCCATCGATACCGTTCGTGTCCCAAGGCTTGCTCTGTTCCACGGGTCCCAAGAACATCTCATAGAGACGAAGCGTGTCAGCACCAAACTTCTCCACAATCATGTCGGGGTTGACCACATTGAACATCGACTTCGACATCTTCTCCACAGCCCATCCGCAGATGTATTTGCCTTCGTCGTTGAGGATGAACTCAGCTGTCTCATATTCAGGACGCCATGCCTTGAAAGCTTCCACATCGAGCACATCTGCGCTGACGATGTTCACGTCCACATGGATAGGTGTCACCTCATAATCGTCTTTCTTATCGAAAGAAACAAACGTGTTGGTGTCCTTGATGCGATAGACAAAGTTGCTTCTGCCCTGAATCATGCCTTGGTTGATGAGCTTTTGGAATGGCTCTTCCTTGCAGGAGATGCCCAGGTCGAAAAGGAACTTGTTCCAGAATCGGCTATAGATCAAGTGGCCTGTAGCATGTTCACTACCACCTACATAGAGATCCACATTCTGCCAATACTCATCAGCCTTCTTGCTCACAAGAGCCTCTGAGTTGTGTGGATCCATATAGCGGAGATAGTAAGCAGAACTGCCAGCAAAGCCTGGCATCGTGTAGAGCTCAATGGGGAATACCGTCTTGTTGTCAATCTTCGAGTTCTCCACAATCTTCTTGTTCGCCTCATCCCAAGCCCACACAGTGGCATTGCCGAGTGGAGGTTCACCTGTCTCTGTCGGCAGGAACTTATCCACTTCTGGCAGTTCGATAGGCAGACACTTCTCTGGAATCATCGTAGGAATGCCGTTCTTGTAATAGACAGGGAATGGCTCACCCCAGTAACGCTGGCGAGAGAAGATGGCATCACGCAGACGGTAATTCACCTTCACACGACCAATACCAGCCTCCTTCACATACTTCTTGGTGGCTGCGATGGCCTCCTTCACGGTCAGACCATTGAGGCTGAAATCAATGTAAGGCTTCACATCCTTACGAGGTGAGTTAATCACAATACCCTCCTTGGCATCATAACTCTCCTCCGACACATCAGCACCCTCAATCAGTGGAATGATGGGCAAGTTGAAGTGCTTGGCAAAGGCATAGTCACGACTGTCATGAGCAGGCACAGCCATGATGGCGCCCGTACCATAACCAGCCAACACATACTCGGAAATCCAGATAGGATTCTTCTCGCCTGTGAAAGGATTGATGGCATACGAACCAGAGAACACACCCGTTACCTTGTGGTCAATCATGCGCTCACGTTCAGTACGTCCCTTCACATATTTAATATAAGCATCCACCTCAGCCTTCTGCTCAGGGGTGGTCAACTTCTCCACCAACTCACTCTCAGGAGCCAGCACCATGAAAGTGACACCAAACATTGTATCTGCACGAGTGGTGAAGATGGTGAAAGACTCATCGCTATCAGCAATCTGGAACTCCACTTCAGCACCTTCAGAACGGCCAATCCAATTCTTCTGCGTCTCCTTGATGGAGTCACTCCACTGAATCGTTTCCAAGCCATCCAAGAGCCTCTGGGCGTATGCAGAAACACGCAGGCACCACTGCCTCATCTTCTTCTGCTCCACAG
Organism: uncultured Bacteroidaceae bacterium; assembly: GCA_905234125.1. Taxonomy (GTDB): domain Bacteria; phylum Bacteroidota; class Bacteroidia; order Bacteroidales; family Bacteroidaceae; genus Minthosoma. Next base: position 7,271 of record CAJOGQ010000057.1, read on the forward strand.
GGAAACCTCCTCTCACGCTCACGCCATCAACTACCTCATCATTGGCCAGCACCGTGCCCAATCCAGCACACCAGTTCACCATCGTCTCACCCATGAAGGCAATCCTGTAGTTCATCAGCGTGTCGCTCTTCTGCTTCTCATCCATCGCCTTCCATTCCTCAGCAGTGAACGAGAGGCTCTCAGACTGAGCCACGTCAAGGTCTTCAGTACCCTTCTCTTCAAAGTGCTCAATCAATTGCTCTATAGGCTGAGCCGATTGACACTTGTTGCAGAAGTAGGAATTGAACATCTTCTGGAAAGCCCACTGAGTCCATTTGTAATAATCAGGAGAGCAGGTACGCACCTCTCTATCCCAATCGAAGCAGAAACCAATCTTGTCCAATTGCTCACGATAGCGGTCAATATTCTGGAAAGTCGTCTTCTCAGGGTGCTGTCCTGTCTGGATGGCATACTGTTCAGCAGGCAGTCCGTATGCATCATAACCCATAGGGTTCAGCACATTGAAACCTTGAAGGCGCTTGTAGCGTGCATAGATGTCGCTGGCGATGTAACCCAGAGGGTGACCCACATGGAGACCAGCCCCACTTGGATAGGGGAACATGTTCAAAACATAAAACTTTGGCTTCGTTTCATCCTCAGTGGTCTTGTAGGTTTTTTCCTCCACCCACTTCTGTTGCCATTTCTGCTCAATCTCTCTAAAATTGTATTCCATTGTTTCTGATTTTTTCTAATTTGGGTGCAAAGGTACGATTAAGTGAGAGAATAACCAAATTTATTTGGGTTTTTCCGAACGTGAGTACCTTAGACGTAGTCAAAGTACGGATAAGTGAGGATAATACACAAGGAAATCATTTATTTTATTCTCAAATTTCTTTTTCGTGTCAGAAAAAAAGCCTATCTTTGCACCGATTACTATTAAAACTTGTTGAATATGAAGAAAATCCATGTGGCACTGATGTGCTTGGCAAGTCTTGCGATGCTGATGGCTTGCGACGGTAAAGTGAAAAATGAGTCAACAGACATGAGTGATTCGACTGCTGTGGCTGATGTCAATTCCAACACGGCGTTGAACATCTACAAGGTGTGGATTAACGAAGACAGCACCATGCTTTTTGACTTGCGTGACTCGACCCACTACATCGAGGCGATGAAGTATGATGAGGAATATTGCAAGGAGTATCCTGACTACAAACCTGGTGTCTTCTACATCAATACCGAGGCTGGTGGCTTCATCGTGAGCCATAACTTCGAGAGTGAGGGCGACACCATCGGAGGTGTGGAATACTTGATTGAAGAAGGTCCCGCTGCTGGCACGCATGCTCTGAGATTCACGTTCTCAAACATGACTCCAACGAGTGCCACATTCACTTTCGAAGGTGAGTATGATTGGACGTATAAGGTGCTGGACGAACCTGTGGAGTTGGTTCCAGACCCTCATCCTTACGTGTATGAGGAATGAATGAAACAAAAGGGAGAGACACAGATGTTATCGTGACGAAATTCAATAAACAAACAGCAATGAAAAAGATTCTTTTGACAATGACGCTGGTGCTGGCAGGATTGTCAGTACAGGCACAGGGACCCAATCCCAATTCTGCAAACAACCTTCCTATGGTGAAGCCCTCGCATGTGTGGCCGATGCCTTCTGATGCACAGCTGGCAGCGTGGAACCAACTGAATGAGAAGGCAAAAAAGAACGATGGAGAGCTGATGACTGAGGCTGACTGGCAGAAACTGGAGAACATTCAAGAGGAGAATGCAATTCTTGATGACCTCTATTCAGGAAAGTGCAGTTGGTACTGTGGTGGCGAAGTGCAACGTGTGACGGCTTCGAGCCACTTGAAGGCACAGGGACGTTTCAACTACCTTCCCAAGAATGCACACGACTTCACTTTCGATGCTGTCTGGGCAGAAGGTGTGGAAGGGCAAGGTATCGGCGAATGGCTCGAATATGAGTTTGCAGGTGTTTGTCCACGAGTGACTGCTGTGAAGATTCTGCCTGGTCATGTGAAGACCAAAACGGCTTGGGAAGCCAACTCACGTCCCAAGTACATCAAGGTGTATTACTTGGGTAAGCCCGTCTGCATCCTCGACTTGCAGGACGAGCGTGCCATGCAGTACTTCGACCTAGAGAAGTTTGGTCCCTTTGGCTATCACGATTCAGACAAACCCAGTTGGCGTCTTCGTTTCGAGATTCTCGATGTATATCCTGGCACGAAGTATCAAGACACGGTCATCTCAGAACTGGAGTTTGAAGGCATCGACGTGCATTGATTAGGAATCAAAAGTCGCTGTTTTTTGTGATTTAGTTGAGGGTGATGTGCTGTACGTTGACTTCCTCATGGAGGAAGAGGGATGCACTTTCACGGAATTTGGTGGATGATTCGGTGGTGAGGTATTGGCAGGTGCCACCACGGGTAAGGCGGGAAGCCATCTCTGGATGACGGTGAAGATAGTCCTCAAGGCTGGTGGCGATGTACTGGCCTTGGGGAATGACGTTGATGGTTGGGGGTTGAGAACCTTTAGCTCGGCGTAGCCAATTGAGAGTTGAAAGTTGAGAGAGTTGCTGGTTGATCTTGTCGAGGAGGAGGGGAAAGTGGGTGCAACCCAGGATGATGGTGTCAATGAGAGGGTCTTGGGTCAGGAGTTTCTGAAGGGAGTCTCTGACAAAGTAGTCAGCACCAGGTTTGTCGAACTCGTTGTTCTCGACTAAGGGAACCCACATGGGACAGGCTTGGCCCACGACGGTGCAATCAGGATAGAGCTTCTCAATCTCGAGGTTATAGGATTGGGACTTGATGGTGCCTTCAGTGGCCAAGATGCCGATATGCTTGGTGTGGGAGAGTTGACCCACCACTTCGGCTGTGGGACGGATGACGCCCAGCACTCGATGGTCTGGTGCTATTGTGGGGAGGTCTTTCTGCTGAATGGAACGCAGGGCTTTGGCTGAGGCGGTGTTGCACCCTAAGATGACGAGGGGACAACCCATCTCGAAGAGTTTCTTGACGGCTTGGAGGGTGAACTCGTACACCACATCGAAAGAACGCGTACCATAGGGGGCACGCGCATTGTCACCAAGATAGATATAGTCGTACTCAGGCATTCGCTGACGGATGCCATCGAGGATGGTCAGACCGCCATAACCTGAATCGAAAACGCCAATGTAGCCCATTTTATTTGATACCGAGTTGGATGAGCACAGCGTCTGTGCAGTCTTCGCCATCTTCGCCGATGTAGAGTAGGGCATTGCTATCGGTGTTGAACACGCGTGAGTAGTTGCGTTTCTTGCCCACAGCGATAACGGCCTCCTTCAGTTTGGCGTTAAGTGGCTCCATGAGTTCTTCCTCTGCCTTTTGAAGCATCTCAATTGCTTCTTTCTTGAACTGAAGGCTCTGATCCATCAGCAGTTGCAGCTCCTTCTGACGCTTGAGCATGATGTTCTCAGGGAAAGACTTCTGGCCATCGATGTACTCTGCGAACTTCTTTGAAAACTCCTGCTCGGCGCGTTCCATCTCTCCATTACAGGTCTTCCTCAGTTCATCGAGGCTCTTCTGTGCCTGCACATACTCAGGCATCGCATGGAGCACGTCGTTCCAGGAGAGGTAGCCGAAGGGACGTGGCTCGACAACAACTTGCTGAGGGGCATTGGCGGAAGCTAATGGCACTTCCTCCTGCGCAGAAAGAAGACCTGCGCAGGAGAATAATGCAATGAGTATGAGTGTTTTGTTCATATAACCTTAACCCTAACCTTAATAATTTACCCTCTTTCGGAGGGGGGGGAGGCTTTATTTAGCTCCCACCTTAGCCTTCACCTGATCAGTGATGTCAGCGGCACCAGCGCCAATGTAGGCGATGGCGTTGCCAGGCAGAATGTAGGTGTAACCACCAGCGGCACCCACCTCTTCAACTGCCTTCATAATTTTCTCCATGATTTCGTTCTGCTTGGCAGTTGCAACACGCTGATACTCCTGCTCGCTGGTCTGACCAAACTGCTGAAGCTCCTGAACAGCTTTTTGGAGTTCCTGCTCACGATAGGTGCGAAGGGTCTCAGAGAGTGTGGCCTTCTCCTTGTCGTATGCGTCGGCCTTACCCTGAATCTCAGTCTGTTTGCGTTGCATCTCCTCTTGGAACTGCTTCTCGAGGTTCTGGAGTTCAGTCTGCATGGTTGCATATTCAGGCATACCCTGAGCAACTGCGTCGATGTTTACATGTCCAATCTTCTGTGCGAACACGCTCATGGGCAAAGCCAAGAGCATAGCAAAAATAATTTTCTTCATTTTCTTTGTTAAATTAATAATTGTTTTTGACGTTATTTCGTTATCATTTTATTTCGATATGACGTTATTACGTGATAATATCACGAACTCATGGGCTGGCTGGTTAATGAGCGTAGCCCAGTTTTTGGAGCACTTCTTCGCTGATGTCAATCTTGGGGGAGGCGTAGATGATGCTTCCGCCAGAGGCACGGTCAAGCACGAGCTGGTAGCCTTTCTGGTCGCAGATATCCTTGACCGCGTTGTAGATTTCGTCCTGAATGGGAGCCAAGAGGCTCTGACGCTTCTTGTAGAGTTCGCCCTCACTGCCGAAGTATTTCTTCTTCAATTCGCTGGCCTCTTTCTCCTTGGCCATGATGGCCTCCTCAGCCTTGGTTTTCTGAGTGTCAGAAAGGAAGACAGACTCTGACTGGTATTTCTTATAGAGCGTTTCAGCTTCGTTGAGGAGAACCTCGACTTCACCTTCCCATTTCTTGGATACTTGGTTCAGTTGTTCATTGGCACGCTCATAGGCAGGCACATTCTTGAGAATGTACTCCATATCGACGAGCGCAAACTTCTGTGCGTTAGCACCAATGGATGCCAATAGCACCATCATGGTCAATAAAAGCTTCTTCATATTGTTGAGATTATGTATTAAAATTCTTGTCCGAGCACGAAGTGGAATTGGCTTCCGCCGTAGCTCTTGGAACCATTGATATTGTCAAATCCGTAAGCCCAGTCGATACCCATCATGCCGACCATCGGGAGGAAGAGGCGAACACCAAAACCAGCCGAACGCTTCATGTCGAAGGGGTTGAACTTCTTGATTTCTGACCACGCATTACCTGCCTCGACAAATCCCAAGGCATAGATGTTGGTGGAACCCTGCAACATGAGTGGGTATCGCAATTCGAGGGTCATGCGGTCGTAGGCATAGCCATAGTTGTAACCCTGTGTGAGGGCACCGTTGTCATAACCACGCAGACCAATGGTCTCAGAGTAGTACATGGAAGAGTAGCCCGACATACCGTCACCACCCACATAGAAGGTGGAGAATGGCGACTTCTTAAACTTGTTGTAGTTGCCCAAGATACCAAAGTCGAAGCGAGACATCAGCACGAAGCACTTGCTCTTACTGCCAAGTGGCGTGAAGAAGCGTGAGTTGAACTTCCACTTGTGGTACTCAATCCACTTGTACTTGCGACTCATGTCACGCTGATAGTTGGCATCCATATAGCTGGTAGCCATGTGCTCATAATCTACGCCATCCCAAAGCGAGTAGGGAGGTGTGGCAGAGACAGAAGCACTAATCTGCGAGCCTCGACGTGGGAACATCTGATTATCGACAGAGCGACGTGACAGACTGAGTGTGAGGCTGATGTCGTTACAGTTACCGTTTTGGATGATAAAGTACTCCCACTCCTTCATCATGTATCGGGTATAACCCAACGTGGCCGTGAGGAAGAAGTTGTTGTCAGGCCATGTGAGACGCTTACCCAATCCGATGTTGACACCAATCATCTCGATATACTTGTCCGGGTCGTAGTAGTTGGAGTAGTTGTTGTAGTATGTGCTGTTGTAGTTGCCCATGCCATAGAGCATCGAGTAGTAGTTGTTGTAGTAGCTGCTGTTGTAGTAGTTACTGCTGATGTCAGTCTGGCGTGAGAAGAAAGCACCCACAGAGAATTGGTTAGGACGCTTACGACCAAACCAGGGATCGAGGAACGAGATGTTGTAAGACTGGTAGTAAGTACCGTTGGTTGAGGCACTGATCTCCAGCTCCTGAGCATCACCCTGTGGGAAGATGCCTCGATGGAGGCGGTTCTTGCCAAAGAGGTTACGCATGGAGAAGTTTGTGAACTTCAAACCCACTTTACCGATGATACCAGTCTGTCCCCATCCAAGCGAGAACTCAATCTGGTCGCTGGCCTTAGGTGCCAGTCCAAGGTCAATATCTACGGTTCCCGTTTCCTGCTTGGGAATCGGCTTGGGGTCGATGTGTTCAGGGTCGAAGTGTCCCATCTGTGCGATTTCCTGCACAGAATATCTGAAGGCTTCCATGCTGAAAAGGTCGCCAGGCTTGATGAGCAACTCACGACG
>CAJOGQ010000057.1:13664-30224 GCA_905234125.1 uncultured Bacteroidaceae bacterium
GTGGCCTGAATGCCTTCGTAGATACGGATTTCGAGGTCGATGGAGTCTCCATCCACATCTGCTTCCACATCGTGCACCTGATTGAACACATAACCTTGGTTGTAGTACATATTCAGCACAGAGTTGTCATCACTCTGGTCATGCAGGCGCTTGTCAATCAACACTTTGTTGTACACATCACCACGTTTCATCTGGAAGACTTTGTTGAGTGTCTCTGTACTATAGATGGAGTTACCCACCCATCGTACATCACGCAGGTAGTACTTGTCGCCCTCATCGATGTGCAGATATACATTCACGAGGTTGTTGCCAATATCGACTACACTATCGGCATCGATGTAAGCATCACGATAACCCAACTCGTTATACTTCTCAATTACCCTGTCCTTGTCCTCCTCATACTTTTCCCTAATGAATTTCTTGGCCTTAAAGAGGCTCTTGAAGCCCTTCTCGTTAGTCTTCTTCAGCAGACCTCCTGAGAAGAAGCCACCATGAAACTTCTTGGTGGACAGGTTGTTGTTACCTGCGATGAAGATCTTGTTCACCTTCACCTTCTCCTTCTTGTCCACGTTCACATCCACAATCAGTTGCGCATCGTTGGATGGGTCGTCACGTTGCACAATGTCCACTTCTGCATTCTTGAAGCCCTTGTCGCTGAAGTATCGCTTCACGATGATTTTGGCCTTGTCTATCATGTTGGGAGTGAGCTGATTGCCCTTCACAATGCCCATCTTGTCGCTCAGGTCATCGTGCTCCGATTTCTTCACGCCATTGATGTTCAGTTGCGACACACGTGGACGCATAGCCAAAGTTATCTTCAGATAGACTCTCTGATCAACAATGCTGTCTGCCTCAATCTTCACGTTCGAGAACAGCCCGTGCTTCCAATAACGTTTGATGGCGTTTGTGATCTCGTCGCCAGGCATGGAGATGACCTCGCCGACACTGAGGCCAGAAATCCCAATCAGGATGTAGTCCTCATAGTTCTTCACGCCCTCAACGCTGATTCCTCCAATCTCATACTTCTGGCTCCTGCCGTATGTTACTTCAGGCTTTGTCTGCACCTGCGCCTGCATCGAGGCCTGTGCTGACAAGAGAAGCATGGATGTGAGTATGATGAATCTTAAAATCCTCATGTACTATATTTAGTTGACAATTATTCTATATTATATATAATGTGTAACACCTTATTTTCCTTCCGTCACCTGCTCGCCTGTCTTGCCAAAACGGCGTTGGCGATGCTGATAATCAACAATGGCCTTGCAGAATTCTTCTTGAGTGAAGTCAGGCCAATAGACATCAGTGAAGTAGAACTCAGAGTAGGCACACTGCCACAAAAGGTAGTTACTCAGACGTTCTTCACCTCCTGTGCGAATCATCAGTTCTGGGTCAGGCATGAAGTTGGTGGCCAGATGCTGGTCGATGGTCTCCTCGTTGATGTCTTCTGGCTTCAGCTCTCCCTCCTTCACTTCTTGGGCAATCTTCTGAACAGCCTGGGTAATCTCCCATTTCGAAGAATAGCTCAGAGCCAACACCATACAGGTGCTGGTGTTGTTTCGAGTACGCTCTGTCAGATAATTGCAAGTGTCTTGCACCACCTGAGGCAGACGAGCGGTGTCACCAATCACACGGAAACGAGCATTCCTTTTCATGAATATTTCCTCCTCCAGATGCTTGAGTATCAGTGCCATGAGTGCTGCAACCTCTGGCTTTGGACGGCTCCAGTTCTCCGTAGAGAAGGTGTAGAGGGTGAGATATTCCAAGCCCAAGTCGACAGCCTTATTCATGATGTCGTGCACTCGTTCCGCTCCCTCAGCATGTCCATAGGTGCGTTCTTTGCCTCGTGCTTTTGCCCAACGCCCGTTGCCGTCCATGATGATGGCAATATGGCGAGGCATTCGTGTCATATCAATCTGTTCTTCAAACATTGCTGACTCAGTTTAGTTGTTGCACTTTCTATATTTGGGACAGAGGTCGTAGGAGATGTAGAGCATCGTCCATGAGTAGCTGTCCTTGTTTTTGAGGAATCCGCTCTTGATGCGGTAGGGGTCGTTGATGCCGTCGAGTTTGTCGCTCATGGAGAAGCGCATCGACCAATCAAGTCCCACGTTCCATCGAGGTTTGAATTTATATTTGACGCCAACACCCACAGGAATGTTCATCGTCAGTGCGTCGTTGCAGTAGGTGAACCCCAAGCCCATCTGGATGTAGGGTGTCAGTCGTTTATGTCCCTTGTAGCTGTTGCCCCGTCCGTAGCCCCAGAAGTGGAGTTCATATTGGCAACCCAAATCCACGAGCGAATTGTTGAATGTCCATTTCTGCTCAGGACTGTTGGGAAATTTGTTCTTACCCTCTGTCGCATTGCCTTTCACACTGCCGTAGGCAAGGTCGAACTTCAGCGCCATTCGTGGGTTGATGTTGTATCGTCCCATCGCCCCTCCTGCCATCGTCACGTGCTTGTAGAAGCCGTTCAGATTGGCGTCGCCCATATAGAAGCCAATACCTCCCATCGCACCCAGTTCCAGAGCGTATTCGAGTTCTTGCTGTGCCTTCACTTGCCCCGCTGAGACGAGGAAGAGCAGAGCCATGATTATTCTATAGAGCCTTGCCATACGTTGCCGTTTTCTTGGACAATCCATAGTTTTTTGCCCACTGCCACGATGCTGGCTTTCCCATTGGCTGGGTCAAGGTCAGTCGGCACAGGGTACAGCTCTGTCTGGGGATGCCACGTGATACCGTTGTCGTCTGAACGATAGAGGTATTTGTATTGGTCATTCACTGTGCCAATCGCCCAAAGAGCGTTGTGGTAGTAGGTCGTGCTGAGGTCGCTGAACGCAGGCAACCCATAAGGATTGTCCTTCGTCACTTGAATATAAGCCCATGATTGGTTGGTGGCTACATCGTCCGATGAGGCTTTGTACCACACCACCGCATACTTGTCGTTCTTGCTCGACAGTCCCGTCATCACTGCCACTTCAATATTCTTATTGGTGCTGGTTGCGTAGGATGTGGCGTTGATGCGTGATTCTGGCAACATGTCGAGGTCTGTCGTTCCCTCTTCTGTCCATGTATCGAGGTCTGACGAACCAATGATGGCATTGCCGTCGTAAGCATAGAGACGGAATCCGTCAGCTCCCAACAGACGTTTCACTTTCTGGTTAGACGCCTTCAGCCATGTGGAAACCTTCTCATTAAGCTGAGCCTTGTAGAGATAACCATCCGTTCCCATACCATAGAACTGACCCTCAAACAACGTCACAGTCGCTTCATCCACGGAAATGTTGACAGGCGAACTCCAAGTGGTTGCATCGTCAGCTTCAGCCCAAGTCACCACTGATTGTCCGCTTGCATTCTTTCCAAACGCAAACACCTTGCTGTCAGCCACCAACACCTTGTTCAACTCATTGATGTCAAGGTTGGACTGTGTCTTGCGCCATTCCAGCGTGTCAGTATTGGCCACATGCCTGTTGATTTCCACCGTGTAGAATCGAGAAGACTTCGTGTCGCTCGACACACAGAGCAGTTGCACAGGCTTGGTGAAATCGATAGAGTCCTTGCCCGATGTGAGCGTGTAATAGAGATTATCCTCGTTTGGCACCACATAATAGACCGTGCCATAACTGCTGAACGTAGGCACAACGGCTCTCAGACTCGCCCAATTGGGGAGCGAGTCGATGTTGTAGATGCGTCCGTTCACTTGGTCGATGTTGAAGAAAATCTCACTGCCACTTATGGTTTTGGTGACGATGGTGTCAGTGGCATGGCCTTTACTGTCGTATTTCTTCGTCACCACAGGGCTACTGATGTTACCCACCGCAAAGGAGATGATGGCGCACTTAGGCGATGATTCGTTCTCATTGTCGCTCATACATCCAGTGATGCCAAACAGCATGACCACCATCAGCATGATGCTCCAGAACGCCTGTTTTATGTCTATTTTATTCATTGTTCGCAATAAGCCAATATACAAAACGGTGCAAAATTACGAACAATTTTTGCATCTACGAAGCGTTAAGCCCGATTTTAACGGATTTTAGGGTATATTAAGAGAATATTAAGTGAAAAGTGAAAAGAGAAAAGGGAAAAATCCACGTTATTTAAGAATCTCGCACAGTTCCTTCATTCCCTCGCTGGCTCCCTTCATGATATGGTGGATGCCCAAATTGGGGTTGTAAGGAACCTCCTTGGGGTCGATGAGATAAATCTTGCAGTCGGCATTGGCATAGTTCAGCAAGCCTGCCGCAGGATAGACGTTGAGCGAGGTGCCAATCACCACGAGGATGTCAGCCTTCATCACCTCTTCGATAGCTGGCTCAATCATGGGCACACTCTCGCCAAACCACACGATGAACGGACGCAGTTGACTGCCATCCTTTGCTTTGTCGCCCATGCGGATGATAGGGTTGTCTTCAGGCAGGGTGACGATGCAATTGGGGTCGTTGGGATTACGGCTCGATGTGGCTTTCATCAGTTCGCCATGCAGATGGATAATGTTCTTAGAACCAGCACGTTCATGCAGGTCATCCACATTCTGCGTGATGACGGTCACGTTGAACTTGTCCTCAAGACTTGCCACCAGCTTGTGCCCCTCATTGGGTACCACACTGCTCAGTTGCTGGCGACGCTCGTTGTAGAACTTCTGCACCAACTCTGGGTCACGCTCATAACCCTGAATGCTGGCCACTGCCTCTACGGGATACTGTTCCCAAAGGCCTCCACTGTCACGGAATGTGCTGATGCCACTCTCTGCCGACATCCCTGCACCTGTCAAGAATACCAAGTTTTTCATATCTTCTTATTTTTAACCTTAACGTCAACAATTGTTGGTTCTTCGTGGTTTCCCACGAAGCTCAATACGCCACTTTACATTCTATGCCCATTTTCTTCACACGCTCGCCTATCGCATCCAGCACATCATGGGGCGCCTTTTTCAGTCCGTGGGCTGGTGTCTCACGGTCAATAGTGTAAATCATCACCTCACGAGGATGTATCTCGTCCACGGTTTTCAGCCAAGGCTCCACAAAAGCCTCACTTGTGTTGTCTGCCGACTTTCCCTCATATTCGCCTTGCATGAACATCGTCTGGATGATGCAACGGTTCCCAAACTCCTTCAGTTTCTCAATGATTTTCACCACGTCGTAGCCTGCATTGGGACGGTCTATGAGGCGAATATACTCCTCTGAGATGGTGTCGAGTTTGCAGATGTTGTTGTCCACCTTGCAGAGGGCATCAAACACGGATGGACGCAGAATCTGGGTGGCATTGGTCAGCACACTCACCTTCGCATTGGGGAAATACTGGTCACGCAGTTTCAGCGTATCATCGATGATTTCAGGAAAATGAGGATGTAGCGTCGGTTCGCCATTGCCAGCAAACGTAAACACATCGGGTGTTGGCCCTTCCTCCTTCATCTTGATGAGTTGGCTTTCAAGGGCTTGGCTCACTTCCTCACGAGTTGGCATTTTCTGCTTGGGCACGAAATCGTGGTTGAAGCCACACTCGCAGTAGATGCAGTCAAACGAACAGCATTTGCCATCGCCAGGCAAGAGATTGATGCCCAACGACACGCCCAAGCGACGGCTATGCACAGGGCCAAAGATGGGAGATGGATAAATGATAGTCATCTTTCTTAATTTTTACCTTCACCTTGTTGGTGCTTCGTGGTTCCTCCCACAAAGCTTCTCATACAACCAACTGGTCAATCCAAAGAACACGATAGCCACAAAGAATCCACAGATGGAGTCGATGAGGTAATGCGCCATGATATAGACCGTTCCACAGCACAGAAACAGATATAATGGCATCATGACCCAGAAGAGCCATTTATTATGGGCTTTCCAAGCCAACAGCATCGTCACCGTGCTCATGCCTACGTGGCTGCTGGGAAAGGCGGCAGTGGGACGTTCGCCTATCTCTTGTGCCCCTAACACCAATTGACCGAAGACTCCCTTGACATCGAAGGTCAGCATCTCCGTATGGGTCTGGAAATAATAGCCTACAGCAGGGAAGACACCTGTATCAGCCGTTTCCTCACCTACAGCCTTGAAGTAAAACTGTGGTCCTGCTACTGGCAGAAACTCAAAAATCACATAGAAGAGGAAGAAGGAACCCAGGAAGATGAACCCTGCCTTGTTTGCCTCTGGATAGCGACATAGCAGGTAGAAGATGAGCGTGGCCCCCATCATATAATAGTACGCATAATACCCCATGCAGAAGGCCTCACTCCAGAAGGCGCTGTTCACTACCTTATGGAACACCAATGCTGGCTGACATCCAAAGAGCGTTTGGTCTATCCCAGCAAAAACGTGGTCAAGGTAAGGCAACTGGCTACAGAAATCGTAAGTCTCTGGATACCAGGCTATCAGTCCCAACAGGGGAGGACACACCCTCAGAATGCGTAAAGCCCGACAAGGATACCAACGATAGAGGGCATACATAACTCCCATCGCACCCACCATCAGAAGGCGAGTCACCACCATCCCCATCGGGTCGGCGAGTCCTTTCCAATAGATACCTATCAGAATAAAGGTATAGAGCATATAAATCAGCGTGAGGATTTCTATGCTCCATAGTCCCTTTTCGTAGTCTTTCTTGAAATAGTTTGTCATGAACAAATGTACAGGGCGCAAGTGGTGCTTACTTCACCAGCACTCGCTTGCCTCCCTTGATGTAGATTCCCTTAGTGGGGTTACTTACAGGACGTCCAGAAAGGTCGTAATAGATGTCGCTCTTTGACACTTTGTATTTGACCTCTTCAATGGCTGTGGCATCAGTCTGACCATCCATGCTGGGGAATACTTCGCTGATGTAGAGTTTTGCATTGGAAGCATCCGACTGGAAACCCACGATATAGAGATGGCTTGGGTCAATGGTGTTGCCTTTCTCATCCTTCATGTTGTGAAGGTCGATGACGTATTCCTTCTCATTGCCCAACTCAAAACTGTAGCATGGATTGAGCACATCGTCAGTGTCGTAAATTTTCAACACGTGATGCTTGTTGCTGGTTCGTGCCAGTTTCACCACCAAGTAGTTGTAAGCAGAGAAATCGACGCCCTTCGTGTAGCGCCAACCACCGATACCGTTCCCCTGACCTGCGGTGAAAGAACCTAAAGAGGCCGTTCCTGTGAAGGTGCCGTGATAGAGCATTGAAGGATTGAACGCTCCCTTCTTGAGTGGGAAGAAGCTTTCGCTGGTGTCGAAGTCCACCTCGGCGGTCTGGTCCAACAAGGTGAGCATCTTCTCAGCATAACGCTTGCCAATCATACGGTAGCCTTCAGCCGTGAAGTGCAGGCCATCAGCGGCACCAGGACAATTTTTGGAAGAGATGATATGCGCATTGGGGATGGCTTCTGGCGTCCAGGCAATGACATTGTTATGTCCCCAGCAGATGCCTCCCTTCTCTTGGGAAAGCAGTTCACCAATGAGCAGCGGAGTCTCTTCCTCTTTCAGGTCGAGGTCGTGAAGCAGACGCACATAGACACGCTTCACCATCGCTGGCCATTCTTGCTGGCCGTTGTTGGAGCAGCCCTGATGGAGCAGAATTCCCTTGATGACGCCCTTCTGCTGTGCCTTCTTGGCCATCGTGACCAATACCTTATAGGGGTCGTTGTTGTATTCTTTGCAGTAGTTCTTGAACCAGTCGGCCTCGCCTTTGATGTAGTCTGCACACTTGTCCTCATCGAACAACTCAATCTTGGCTCCACCTACAGCCACATTGATGACACCCACCGAGATGCTTTCAGGCAGGTTCTCCACCATCGTGCGACCAAAGTAGTCGGCAGGAGTGAGTCCTGTGCTGTTGCGGCAAAGTGGGGGAAGGGCCTTGTACCATTCACCTTTCTTGCGGTTGGATGAAGTCATGTCAACGGCAGCCATCATCTTGAAACGTGGGTCGACGCCTGTGCGGTCTTGAGCCTCGATAGCTGCATTGCCCTCCATGTTCGACTGACCAAAGCAGAGGTAGATGTGGAAGTTGGGGTCGAAGTCAGAGGGCTGTTCGATGGTACCACCATTCGTCACCTTCTCTACATTGGCGCTCACCTTCTCAAAACTTGTGATGTAGGAGTTCAGTTTGTCGATGGCATTCTGGCGCTTGGTGTCGTTCGTCATCTTTTCGGGAGCATAGGTGTTGATGGCAGTCTTCAACGCTGAGTAAACAGCTTTGGAAGTCATAGCAGGTGTGTCCTGCCACTCGATGAGGAGGTCATTGGCCTTTTGGTAAATCATATTATACTCTTCCTCGATGGTCTGAAGGCTGAATCGCTTGCAGAAGTTCCAAATCTCCTTCGCATTGCCATCCATAGGCCAGTGGCCGCCATTGTTGTAGGAGAAGAGTTCCACCTCGCCACCTTTCGAACCACCACTCCACACTTCCTTGTCGCCGTCGTACCAGCTTCCAGGGTTGTATTTGGTGGTCTTCTTGTAGTCCGTATTCCCGTTCACCTTCGTCGCCATGTTCTCCACATATTCATGGATGTTGTAATCTTTATACTTGAACACGTCGTCGCCGTAGGCATGACAATGAATCAGGTTCACAGGCTTCTTGCACTTCGTCCAAGGTTGTTCGCTGAACTGCACACCACTGGTTGGGGCAAACGCAGCAATCTTGTCCTGCACGTTGGCCATACAGTGATACATGAGCATGGAACCCATCGAGAAGCCAGACCAATAGACACGGCTCTTGTTGATGCCATACTTCTTGTACATCTCGTCGATAGTCTGGAGCACGAAGTTTTGGTCTGTCGTGCCACCTATGTCCCACGTGTTACCATCGCTGCGCAGATAGGCCACCACGAACTTCTCGTTGTCAATCAGGTTGTAGAACTTGTCGGAATCATACTGATACTCTGGACTCTGATTCATGCCGTGCGTGACAATCATCAGGGGCATGTTCTCTTTCTTCACGCCGGGGGTGAACACCACCATGTTGCGCTTCTTGCCATTGACTGTGATGTCGATGCTTTCCTTCTTGTAGGCAAAGGAGGTCAGAAGGGACAAACTCAAGACGATAAGTGATAATATCCGTTTCATATTACTTGACAAATACCTTTTTACCGTTTACAATATAGATACCCTTGGTGGGGTTTTTCACACGGCGACCAGAGAGGTCGTAATAGTTGAGAGTTGAGAGTTGAGAGTTGAGAGCTGGAGCCTTCACACCTTCAATGCCACTCACATATTCTGTCTCACCATCGTTGGAAAGAATGATGTCAGAGACATAAATCTTGCCGTCGGCTGAAGGAGAAGTGAAAGCGGCCATGCGGATATGGGTTGGGTCGATGACATTGCCCTGGGCATCCTTCATGTCGTTCAGGTCAATCGTGATTTCCTTTTTCGAGCTCATATCCACTTCGTAGTAACTGCCCCAGTAGTTGGCGGTGTCATAGATGCGGAGGTAAATGTTGGTGGGTGCCTTACGAGCCAGATGAACAATCAGGTATTTGGCATCAGCCACGTTGAGGTCTTCCTCGAATCGCCATCCTGCACTGCCACCCTTCTTCAAATCAAGCGTTGTGAAGGACTTGGTAATGGTGATTTTGTTGTCTAAGAGGAAAGAAGTCACCAGCTCCTTGTCGCCACTGAAAGGTCTTGCCTCTATTTTCTGAGGCTCCTGATAGCGCTCTTTCGATGCATAGTTCACCTTGGCATATTCTTTATACCAATCGAAGCAAGCCACGCCACAGGCCTCGTAGGGGTCAACGCCATTCTTTTCCATCGTCGTCTTGAAGGCAGGAGTGACTTTCCTCTTGTTCACATAGTCGTCAATGTCGATGTAGTCACCTGTGCCCGTCAGGGTCATGGAGATGTTGCCATAGTAGTCGAGGATGGCCTTGTAGGCCTTGCCCCACTTGCTGGTGGAAGCCGTTGCCCAAGTGCCATAGTTCTTATAGACGGGCTGGCCGAACTCGTTGTAGTGGTCAATTGCGCCACTCTTGTTCTGCGGACTCCAATCGACCTCTGTAATCACGATAGGATTGGTGCGGATAATGGGCACTTGTTCGCCAAACTGCTTGATGGCCTTGTCTGTGTCGTAACTGTCATCGCTGCAACCATACCATCCAGCATAGTTGTGTACGGCATAGCCGATATTTTCACCCGTGATGGGGTAGGAGGCATATTCCTTGTAGTTGCTCTGATAGCCTGTGCCAGGCACCCAGACGATGCCCTTGAAGCCGTTCTCACGAATCTTGTCCACAATGGGCTGGAAGAAGTCGTGGAGGGCTTGGTTGGAGCTCTTGCCGTCAGACATATAGACATTGATGGGCTCGTTGGCCAGCTCAATGCTGATTTGACCTGAGTATTTCAGGATGGAGTCGTTCTTCGTCACTCTATCCCACACGTCGAGCAGGAACTTCTGGTAACTGCCACCCACATAGATGTTGTGAGGACATACGCCTGGTGGGCGCATGATGATGTAGAGTCCGTGGTCCATACCCTTTTGGGCAAGCTTGAAAAAGAGGGTCTTCATCCACTTGGTGAGTTTCGTACCCGTGTATTTGCTGATGTCTGCCTCACCATCGCCCTTCTCACGTTCATCTACCTTCCATGCACCAGCATTTCCATTTGTCCATGCTGGGTCGAGGTGCAAGCGGAAAATATTGCAATAAGCGCCATGCGTGGTGTCGGTGATGGCTGTGAAGAGTTTGGTGAAGTAGGTGATACAGTTCTTCGCACCTGTGTCGTTGTAGTCATCCCACCAGCCTTGGGCTTTCGAACCCTGCCAGCGGCCACCATTGAAGTAGGTGTTCGGGGTGTCCATCACGCCGTGCAAGACAACGATGTTGCCCTGCTCGTCTTTCATGTGGTTGCCGTCCACATGGAGAGGTGGCAGGGTCTTATACGTCACCTGGGCCATCGCCGACAGCGACAGCACCCATGCCGAAATGGCAAAAAGAGTAGTTTTCAAATTCATAAGATGCTTCTTTTAGGAAAAGATGATTTGTTTGATAATTGTTGACTGTTTTGGTTTTCGTGTGCAAAGGTACGGAATTCCTGTCATCTCCATTTCAAACCTCGAAACACATGTTTTCATTTATGAAACTTCCACACACGCTTCACCTCGAAAGAGCCGTCACGACGGGTTCTTCTGATGATGTTGAAGCCGTCTTGCAGACTGTTGAGCTGCTTGCCGTCAAGCGTGTAGATGGCGGTGGAGATGAAGTCCTCTTCTGCTGCCTCAATGCCTCTCACGGCGGTGTCCTCCTGATTGCCAAACATGCCCTCCACGTAGTTCTGTTCGGTGATGAACCAGTCGATGTCCACATGGCCGCCCATACGTTCTGTGGCATAGTTGAAGAGATAGAATCGCTGGCCCACGAAGTAGTCGAGGGTGTAGCGCATGGTCATCGTCAAGCCCCACGTCGTCCACTTCTTGGCGTCGTAGCTGTAGTAGTACTTGCAGGAGTTGTTGCCGAAGTTCACCACAGCCCGCAGATACACCACATCCTCCTTCACTTCCGCTCCTGTCTTCGTCTGCTCTTTCTTCAGATTCTGACTATCGAAGGTGCAACGTTCGCTGTAGAACACCTTCTTGCCGTCCACCATCTTCACGCCGATGAACGAATAAGGATTCTGGAACACGGCCAGACCTGCCACGTCGCCTTCCTGCATGCCTGAGAGGTCCATCTTCACCGAGCCGTAGGAGCTCTTGTAGCGGTCGGAGGATGTGCCTTCTGGCGAAAGACCAAGAATGCGTTGCGTGAGTGAGTTACGTGCGTTATTCAGTTCGCTGGTCACACCTGCCGTGTAGAGTCTCAGCCAGCCTGGACGTTCTTTCAGCGACCATTTCGTGCTGAGGGCATTGTGGTTCCATTGCCACTGCATGCCCAGTTTCTCGTCCGTGAAGTCGTCGTTGGTGGGCAGATAGGTCTTCTCATACGTCTGCCCCACATCGGGCTTCTTGTGTGCCTTTCCGTTCTTCGACACATCCTTTCCGTTGTTGCCGATGACTGGCCATCCGTCCACCCATTTCACGGGTTCCAGATAGGGGATTCGTCCGAGGGAGCCTGCATCCTTGAAGAGCATCGTCCACCATTCGCCTGTCTGGGTTTCCACCAAAGCGCCCTGATGGATGGCGCTGTCATAGAACACACGATAAGGGCACTCCTCGTAGGGACCCATGGGTTTCTTCGCACGGAAGATGGTTTGCGAACTGGTGAAATATTTCACATAGTCGCCATGATTATAGGTGGAATAGAGATAGTAGTATTCGCCAATATGGTACATGTGGGTGCCCTCAAGACCCGAGTTGGCCTTAGAGATGACTGTACTCCCATTACCGATAGGCTTGAAGGTCTTCGGATTCAGTTGGGTGACAGATATGTTGTCGATGCCACAAGCCACATAGAGTTTGCCATCATCGTCGAAGAGCCACCCTGGGTCGTGATAACGCTCGTTCAGTCGGGTGTCCTTCCAGGTGCCCTCGGGGTCGGTGGCTGTCAGGAGAACGCTTTGTCCATCTTCCGACCACGTGGAGCAAGGGAAGTAGAGGTAGAACTTGCCATCGTGGTAGGTGAGCGACGAAGCCCACATGCCTTGTGCATAGTGGTGTTTCCCGTTCTTCAGATTGTAGGCATCGTTGTTGAGGATATTCCTCAGCGGATTGGCACAATACTCCCAGTTCACCAAGTCCTTCGACTTCATGATGGTGGCTCCAGGGAGATGATACATCGTCGTAGAGACCATGTAGTAAGTGTCCTCCACACGAATCACGTCCACATCAGGGAAGTCGCCATTGATGACGGGGTTCACATACGTTCCGTCTCCTTTGTCAGGGCTCCACACCTGCTTGAACTCGTAGGTCTGAGCCAGGCAAGTGAACAGTGAACAGCTAAAAACTAAAAGTGACAGTATCTTTTTCATATTGAATTAATTATTCTTTCCAGACATCAGGGGCTTCTCTTCTCTCGGGGTCAACGGAAAGGTCGATTTTCTTCAGGTCTTTGTCCAACGAGCTGTTGCCATAGAGCACCTCAAACTTGCCAAACTTCGGATGCACCGTGTTGGTTTCGGGGTCGAAGAACTCGAAGGACTTGGACGTCAGTTCCAAGGTCACTTGGGCGGTCTGGCCTGCCTTCACCTCCACACGCTGGAAGGCACGGAGCGACTTCAGCGGGCCGTCGGGGTCGCTGAGGTCACGGATATACACCTGCACCACCTCTGTGCCGTCACGCTTGCCTGTGTTGGCCACATCGGCAGTCAGTTCGTAGTTCTTGCCCTTCTTCTCAATCTTGCCGTTCTTCACCTCGAAGGTCGTGTAGCTCTGTCCATAGCCAAAGGCGAAGAGTGGGTCGTTGAAGTAGCGGTAGGTGCGTCCCTTCATCGAATAGTCCTCGAAGTCAGGCAGTTGCGCAGAGGTCTTGTAGAAGGTGACAGGGAGTTTTCCGCTGGGGTTGACATCGCCAAAGAGGGCATCAGCCACAGCGAATCCACCTTCCTGACCAGGATACCACACCTGCAGGATGGCATCGCAGCTTTCGGTCTCTGGCTGGAGTGCGATGGCCGAACCAGAGCAGTTGACGAAGATGACGGTCTTGCCTGCAGCCTTCAGCGCCTTGAGGAAGTCACGCTGCACCTTCGGCAGTTCGATGTGGGTGCGGTCGCCACCCTTGAAGCCGTCAATCTCCACGGGCATCTCCTCGCCTTCCAATGCAGCTGATATGCCACCCACGAACACCACCTTGTCGATGCCCTTCAGCTGCTCAACCACCTTCGCATAGTCGATAGGCAGTTCCTTGGCCACATTGATTTTCATGTTGGCGCCCCAAGTCTTCACATGCTTGAAGCGCACCTCAATCTTGTACGACTTGCCTGCCTCGGCCTGAATGGCTGTACGGGTGGGAGTGGTTCGCCACGTGCGCTGTTTCACCTTGCTCACCCCGTCAATCAGGAGTTCGAAGTCGCTCACCGACTCTAGATTCACCACATATTCGCCGCTCTCCTTGGGGGTGAAGACGGTCTCGTACTTGGCAGAGAAATCCTCCAGATTCACGCCAGGGGCGAAGTTGTGCATGCCAGCTGTGGTCACAGCCAATGGGGTCGTATAATATTCCGTGGTCACGGGCTTGCCTTCCATCTTCGTGTTGTTCCAGAACGTGCCCTTCAGACCCTTCTTGCCGTCCATCTGACAGTTCGTGGCCAAGAGGCAATCCATCACCTTGTCGTAGGTGCGGTCGCAACCAGGCAGATACAGCAGGTTCTTCTGCTTCGTCTTGATGCCGTCGAGGATGGTGACGGTGCGGTTGGGCGTGCCGTTGTAGTTGCCCCACATCAGGGGTTCATCGTCGGCATTGGGACCAATCACGGCAATCTTCTCCTTGTTCTTCTGAAGGGGCAGGACGCCTCCCTTGTTCTGCAGGAGCACCAAGGTCTGACGAGCCATGTCGAGCGAAATCTGACGGTGTTCCTTCGAGTCCATCGCCGAATAAGGAATCTTCGACCACTCCACCAACGCAGGGTCATCCATCTCGCCCAGGTCGAAGCGGCCTTCCAGCAGACGAATCACATGCTTATCCACCTCTTCCTCAGTCATGAAACCTCTTCTCACAGCCTCTGGAATGCTCCTGTAGGCATAGCCATAACCACACTCCACATCCGTGCCTGCTATGGTCGCCTTGGCCGCTGCATGGGTGGCATCTGAAGAGGACTTATGCGAGTCGTAGAAGTCGCTGATGGCTCCGCAGTCGCTCACCACCAGATACTGGAAACCCCACTCATTGCGGAGAATATCTTGCAACAGACGGGTGCTTCCGCAGCAAGGGTCATCGTCGAGTCTTTGGTAGGCACACATCACCTCTCTGACTTTCGCATCCTGCACCAAAGTCTTGAAGGCAGGCATGTAAGTCTCCCACATGTCACGTGGCGTGATGTCGATGAGGTTGGCCGTGTGGCGGGTGTACTCAGGACCGCTGTGCACGGCATAGTGCTTGGCACAAGCCCACAACTTCCTATATTTGGCCGTCTCAGGTCCCTGCAAGCCCTTCACCACCTGCGTGCCCATCACCGAAGTCAGATAAGGGTCTTCGCCGTAGGTCTCCTGTCCACGACCCCATCGTGGGTCTCTGAAGATGTTCACATTTGGCGTCCAGACGCTCAGGCTGTGGAACTTCTCGTCCTCCCCACCATCCTGAATCATGCGCTTGTTATACTGGGCTCTGAACTCCGTGCTCGTGGCGTCAAACACCTTGAAGAGCAGGTTCGGATTGAACGAAGCCGCCATAGCGATAGGTTCAGGGAACACGGTCACATTTCCCATATTCGCAGCCCCATGCAACGCCTCGCTCCACCAGAAGAACTTCTTGATGCCCAACCTCGGGATGGCAGGACTCTCATCCAGCATCAGCTGGGCTTTCTCCTCCAACGTCAGCCGACTGCAAAGGTCCTTGGCACGTTCGTTGGCACTCAAACTCGGATTCTGATACGGCAACGTCTGCGCCGTGGCTCCCACTGCCATCGCACCGCACAACAGCAGGGTTGATAAAGATTTTCTCATATCGATTAGGCTTTTGATAGATTTCGGCTGCAAAGATACGAATTTTAAATGAAATATGAAAACGATAAGTAAAAAATGTCATGATGGTTGCGGCTCAACAATCTTCTTTTCTCTCACGGATGGCACGGATTGCACTCTAAGTTTGCAGTCTATTGCAGAAATTTTTTCTGTCGACTCCTTGTAAACGGTAGCCCTTGTGAGTTTGCCGTTATCACTTTGACCCCAAAAATCGCTAGAATTTCGTAAAAAATTTTACAAAAGTTGAACGATGATTCAAAAAACTAAACGGAAATGGGAGAGGAATGGGAGCAGACCCTACGCAAGATGGGAGAAGCCTCATCTATATCGAATCTGCTACAAAGGTGCGGCAAAAGCCTGATATATAAAGTGTTCCCTCTGAAAACGTCCCCCAAGCGACCATCGACTTTTCGACTCGAAAAAACGGTAAATCCGTTAAAGGACGTTAAAACCCGTTAGGGGTCTTTAACATTGTTTCGTTTTTTCGCATGATTGATACATTTTCGAAATAAGTCAACAAAAACAGTTATATTTTCTACTGAGACTTGTCTTATATAAACATACCCCTTCTGGGCGATTAAACAGATGAATCCGATTTCCAAAGCCGTTCACGGCTCAAAAAAGTGAGAGATGAAGAGAGAAAATCCCAAACACCTCACATTCTGCAGCTTAATTCGATGTGTTTCAATATTTTAAGGATGTGAGGTGTTCAGGCAACACCTCACATGGACAACGACCTGAAGGACAAATACTTGCAACGAAAATGTGAGGTGTTGACCATTTTTTCAACATAACTATGTAAAATGTGTTGGATGACTATGTAGGAAAAACCATAAGGACTTCATGGATGAGCTACCGACTCAACGCCTTTGAGCTACCGGCTCGATGCCTTGGGGGTACCGGCTCGCTTCTTGATGGTAGTAAACAAACTACCAGTTTCTCGGTAAGAAACAACCCTTTTCCTTACGACAAACTATCCGTTTGTTGCTTTGGTTCAATTATGACTAAAAATCGTTTGAGTTAATTCAAATCATCAAATGAATTAACTCAAA
>CAJOGQ010000058.1 GCA_905234125.1 uncultured Bacteroidaceae bacterium
TAGATGTGATCGCATAGGTACCTTTTTTCAGCACTACCTCAATAGAAGTTGCAGTTGCATCTTTCTTGATAGTGGACTTGTAACCATTGTTTCCTACAGTTACCGCTGCGTATGAAGAAGCAGCGACTGCCAAGAATGCGGCTACGGTCATTGTAGTCTTTCTCATACTGTTAAGAATTAAAAAAGTTATTAATAAGTTAATTGTTTATATTTGTCACTTAATTTTATCGGTTCAGTGCCCGAAGGCACGGAATCCTTTGTTGATTTGTTCTTGTTGTCTGAGCTTTTTTATTATTTATTAAATATGTGTAAAACATCATGGATTTTTGCCCTGCTTTAGGGCATGCGTCCACATAATCGGTTGCAAAAATATGAAAACGAAGGTAAAGAAAGGTTAATAAAACTTTTGGTTTTCGTGAAACACTGCTTATTTTTCGTGAATGATTTTGCTTTTATGTTAAATGAGCCCATTTCCGTAGGTATCGGTGATAGTACTGAGCAGTTCACGGAGCACGGGTTTGGACACTTGCAGAGTGACCGTTTTACCATTGGCGGCAAGGAGGGTCAGCTGCTGTTTGGTGGTGTTGATATTGAGCACAGAGGCGAGATTGGCGATGTACTTCCGTCCCAACCTTTGGAAGGGGTGCGGATGGCGGATGGCGAGCCGCTCAAGACTCTCCTCGATGCGCGAGAGGCCAAAGGGCACCATGAAGTGGGTGCCTGTGACGTAGTACACATGGGTGTAGTGGTCGTCAGCCATAAAGTAAAGCGTCTGGTTGAGGTCGATAATGAACAGTTCATCATGCAGACTCAAGCATAAACGGTGGTAATCAGTGTAGAGTTGGGCCATAATCAATTAGAATAGTATGACAAAGGTAAGCATTATTCGGGAATCCTGCAAGGATTTTCGCGAAAATCATCAATAAATACCAAAATATTATAACGACCACGCCGATTCTCGGCGGATTCTTGGTAAACCAAGCGTGCTAAAGATACGATAATAGAAGATTTTGAAGACAGAAAGGGGACGATGCGTGTGCACCGTCCCCTCGTATCATTCCATGATGGAATCTTAGAGACCCAAGAGGCCACCAAGTGGATTCTCGAAGTCGTCCATAGGATTGTCGAAATCCTCGAGTGGATCATCGAAGTCAATACCGTTCTTGATGAGGACCTCCTTTGCAGGGTCTGCAGGACTGGTCTTACCAGACAAGCAAATCAGGTTCTCCGTCTCCATCTTGTACACCTCCATCTGAGGCTGCATATATACCTTTTTCATTGTTCTTTCTCCTTTTTAATTATTTCACAAAAATCTTATAGCTCTTGCCACCCTTCTTCACGACGTTCAGACCCTTCTGCAGCGCGTTCACCTGCACACCGTTGGCGGTGTAGATGCCATCATAGCCAGAAGTGAGCACATCAAGTGCAGCAATGGCATTGGCTTCCTCGTCTTCACCTGGGAAGAAGATAGCCTTAGCGGCGCTTCCCTCCATCGTGAGATAAGCCTTGTAAGCAGGCACCTTGATAGTCTTCTCCTTGTCCACGCGATAGAATGCCAATCCGTCATCCTGATTCTGGAGCACATACTTACCTGCAGGAGCGTATGTCTCAGTGAGCACACCCGTCAAGAGACCCTCAGTGTAAGGAGCGGTCTTGGTTGGCTTCTCAACATTGTCGTTGAATGTCACCTCTATCACAGATTTCGTTTTCTTACACTCCAGAATGACTGGGGTATAGGCAGGAATCAAACCGTCTTCCACTGCAGTCATCACCAGTTCGCCATTCTCGACGCCATCCACCGTATAGGCTGCCTGAATATCTTTGTTGTATTTCTTGTCAGAGATATCCACGTCGTATGGAGCGATGAAGGTAGACATACCATGAGTTTCACTGCTACCCTCTGTAGGCTTATAAAGTTTCACAACGATTTCCTTCTTTTCGCGCTGTACAGTGACCTTCACATTGGCACGAGGCTGCTGATAGGTGTAAACGCCTGCTTCAGGATTGGCTACATCAATGAACCCAGCAGGATCACCATTTTCGTCCAGTTCCTCAGCAGTCACCTCAATCTTGGTTCCTTCCTCTATCTCATCCATATCAACAGTCACAGTCACTGTCTTCAGAGCCATTGACGAAGTAGCAGAGCCACCAATCGTCGTCAATGTAGATACAGGAGCAAATTCACCAGCCATCGTGATAGTATATGGAGTGTAATCTGTAAACTGCTTATAGAGTTCTACATAGCCGATACCCATCCAGTTGTAGGTGTTACCTTCGAGAGGCTTCAAACCAATCTTCACGCTCTGCTCCTCATCAGTAACGAAGGATATAGCCTGTTTAGTCAATCTGAACCTTGTGTATCATTTGCATAGAAGAACACTCCTTTGACAGGCTCTTTACCCTCCTCGCCATCCTGCTGCTTGGCAAAAGCGTAACAAGACATTGTGTAAGTTCCCTTTGGAAGAGTGACCTGATTGTAGAGGTTGAACTTGCCATTTCCCTTTGCGTTGAAAGACCAGTACTCATAGAATTTCGTCTTGGTTCCATCTGTGGAAGTGGCTTTATCATTGTTCATCACCTGATAGTTACCATCTTCCTGCTCTGTTGACCAACCATCACACTTCTGCCATGAAGGAAGATTGGTCAAGTCAGGATTGGTCATGAGGAACGTGAGGTCGAACTGAGAACCCTCTTGTGGGTCAGCAGCAAACACGTATGTCTTCATGGCATCTTTCAGTGCAACTGTAGCATTATCTATGGCTTCAACTGTTTTTGCAGTCTCGACAGCAGATGTTTGAGTTGCAAGAGCATTAGACAAATTTAAATTCCAAGTTTCAGCATCGGCTTTTTCCGTGCTGTAAGGAACGCCTACAAGTATTTCGGCCTTAGTCTTCACTTCATAGAAACTATCGCATGAAGGCTTGGCTGCAACAAACTTCTCATTTGCGTTCTCTAACAACTCTGCTGCGGCATCATAACCAGCAAATGTCTTTGTAACCTCTGCAGTAGCCGCCCCCTCAAGAGCTGCTCTGATATCCCCCTGTACATTACTATAAGTCTCGTCACTGAGATTCTTCTGCGCAATATCAAGAGCAGTGTCATAGCGTGCCTTGGAAACAGCAATGTTTTCGTATGTCAACAGTTTTGTATCACCAGCTGACACCCATGAATTTTTTACAGATCCTTCAATTGAAAGAGTCACCTCTGTTTCTGCGTCAAGATCAAATACTATATACTGCCACTCCCAGCCGAAGCCAAGGTCATCGCATGCATATGTCCCTTCGTCTGTGAAATCAGCTTCACCATCAGTGTTGATGCCATAACCACGATTACCCTTCATCGTGCATGCACGAGCAATAGTTTCTTCACCAATTTGCACCTTCAAAGTAGCTGTCGAAGCACCAGCTTGACCACGAGCCGCTGCATAAAATGCATAGTGACCTTCCGGAAGTGTCACCGTCTTATATATCTTACAAGTTGTGGAGCCTCCATTCCATTTGTCAAAATATTCACTTGTTTTACCACTCCAATGTTCGTTACTAAGAGCATCGAAATTGTCTTTATCCCATGATGGAATGAAAAGAGCAGAACCATCGGTTGTGTATTTGCCTGCAATAGCATTGAATCCCTTTACCTTTGCATTCTGAGTAGCAGCAGCTGCTTCTGCAGCAGATGATGGGGCAGTAACTGTCGCACCTACTTTGTCTGCCCATTCTTTCTCTGCCACGAATGCATCGTAAGCACTCTTGGCATTAATGAAAGTATTCATTTTTGCCTTCAAATCCTTTTCTGCAGCTATATAAGCATCAATAGTGTTGTCTATTGTCGCACTGATTGCATTGCTCAAAGAAGTCCTTTCTTCTCCTGTCACATTGGCATAAGCAGGATTTTCCAATGCTGCAGATGCAAGGTCTTTAACCGAATTGTAAGAAACCTTGTAATCATCAACAGTATACTCATAAAGTGCTACTGGGCCGAGAATACACCATCCTCCATTAGGACATGTACCTTTGAAACCGATTTCCAGTGTTGTCTGTTCAGTCACATGGAAATCAAATTCATTGGAATACTTACCCTGAGAAAACGCTGTAGCAGCCCTATAAAGGTCATTGCTTCCTTCGTATCCACTCAAATCATCCATTGAACCAAGAGCAGCCACATTCATCGTAGTTTCTCCTGCAAAAATCCACGCCATGTCATTGTTGGTTCCATTACCTGTCCAACTTTCTCTGTAGAAAGCATTCACAGCAAGACGATAGTAGCCAGCTGGGATCGTGATTGTTTGTGACAGACTGAATTCATCGCTTTTATTCCAGAATTCAACCACATTAGTCGCTCCGTTAGTATTATGGGCTGTTATGCTGTTTACAGTCCAACCATCTAAAGACGACAAGTTTGCATTCACAAGATACGTACCTGTCACATCAGTTTTAGCATTCGCTCTAAAGCCTAATGCACTGACGACACATAGTGCCACGAAAAGTAGTTTTCTTTTCATTGTTGATAAAAGTTAATTGTTAAAAAAGTTAGTTATTAAATAAATAATGTGTATAGTTTTCGCCCGTAACCGATTAGTAACCGATTAGTTAGTTGGCAAAGGTAGGAACATTTCTATACATGGAACCGTCTCAATGGATAATTTTTCGTGAAATATGTGGATTATTTCGCGAATACACACAGAAAGTTTATTTTTGAGGGTCACACAGAAATCACAGAAATCACATCTATACAAGTTTCGGATGTCTTGTTGCGCCGGTGGCGCCGAAGGAAAAATATAAAAATACAAATAAAAATATAAAAAAAGAATTCGGCGGCTTGCCGCAATAAAAACTTGAGGAACTTGAATCACATTTATTTTTGTTGACGAATTTCGAAAATGTATAAAGCACACGAAAAAAGGAAACAAAGTTAAAGACTCTTAATGGGTTTTAACGTCCCTTAACAGATTACTCGTTTTGTGCAGTCGAAAAGTCGATAGTCGTTTGACGGGCGTTTTCAGCGGGAATCACCTCATATACAGGGGAATGCCTGCACGAATCAGACTTCTGGCGTAGATTCAATTAAGATGAGGCTGCTCCCATCCCGCTTAGGGTCTGCTCCCATTCCTCTCCCATTTCCGTTTCGTTTTTTAAAGTCAGTGTAGAACTTTCGTAAAATATTTTACAAAATAAAGGCTGTTTTGGGACATAAAGGCGTAACGGCAAGCCCGCAGAGGCTACCGTTTACAAAGATGCGATAGAAAAAATTTCCACAGGAGGCTGTGGAAAATCAGAAAAATCAAGTTAATCGTGCTGAAGGCACTTTTTCCTTATAAAGCATGCCGCTTTGCGGCGATTACACTGATTAAGCAGATTTTTCCGTGAGAAAGAAAACAAGAAAGCCGCCGCTGGAGGGAATCCAACGGCGGCGAATGATCAATTGAGGGGCGTTTAGAAGAGAGGGATGTCTGACATGAAGTCGTTTTCGTCAAAATCGAAACCAATCATCTCCTTGATGTCAGCATCCTTAGGATGGATCGTGCCCTCATCAAACACCTCTGGACCAACTTTGCCTGAAGCGGCAATCATGCTCAACAACTGAATGTTCTGCACCTCAATCTCTGGCTTAATATACTTTTTCATAATCTTATTTCTCCTTTCTTATGAATTACTTAATCATTACGTTGAGCTACGCTCGAAGTCATTCACGTTCGGATGAATCCGAGCGAGCTCGATTCTTCACTCACTTAATCATGACTTTGTTACCATTACGGATGTACATGCCCTTCTGAGTTGGCACGCCGTTCAGCTTCACACCGTTGATGGTGTACCAAGCACCATTAGCCTTCTCCACGTTGATGTTGGCAATGCGGGTAGCTTCGCCCTCACCGATGAAGAGACGCTCAGGAGCATTAGCTCCACCCTTAGCAAGGCGCAGGTAAGCCTTGTTCTGGGTCTGTGCTGCTGTACCAGACTTCTTAATCATGAGGAAACCGCGACCCTGAGAGGAGTTTCCAAGCATATAGTGAAGCATACCTTCTTCAGGCTTTGGCACACCGTTCATGGCTGAAACAAGCAAGTTATCCTTGAACTCATCAGACTGGAAGTCCTTGATGATAGAAACGGTGTAAGTAGCACCAGCCTTACCAACAAGATAGAGACCCGTGTTGGCAGGAACCTTGGTAACCTCCTTCATAATAGTGGCACCATCTACCACATCCACGATGATATAAGCCGTCAAGCCTTCTGCTGTTGAGAAGTCAAGAGCAACGTCATCAGAGTATGTCCTATCATCATATCCTTCTGGCATAGTAATTGTCACGTCAGTTTCCTCAACTACAGGTTCTTTGTAGAGAAGCATGTCGGTGACGATAACACCGTCTCCCCAACCTTGCTTCTTAATAGCGTGCAGACGCGCAAAACCATAATCATCAACAATGGCATTTAGGTCGATGATATAGGCATTGCCCTCAACAGTCTGATACGCCTCTGTTGACCACGTGAAGCTATTGTTCGGATTGATGTCAATCATATTGGATTCTTCTTGGGTTGCAGCTTGCTGACCATCATGCACCAAACGATTCATGCAGAAACGCGGCTTGATGTCACCAGCAGTGACAACGATCAACTTGTCGTATTCAGTCAAATCAGCCCAGTTCAGTTCACCCACACTCCCATCACCATAAGGCTGACCAGTGGATTTTCTCACATCATATGCACAGCCGACGGCACTTCCTTCGCCAGGATCGTCCACACTGCTATACTTCAAGAACATATCCGCCGTCAAATCCGTATAGCCATCCTGCAAGGTCAAACCATTGATGGCATCACCAAGTGTCTTTTGAGCTGCAGCAAGACTTTCAGCGGTAGCGGAAGCATTTTTCAGTTCATTTTCAGCAGCTTGAATAGCTGTAGTCAACACATTCCAGCTTGCTTCTGTTTTAGCATAAGAGCTATACAACTTAGCTTCGTTAATCTTACTCTTCAAGCTCTCCTTTGGAACAGAAAGCGGATCACCTGGCTTCACAAGCTTAATGGACGTGATTGTGGCAGCAGTTGTACCACCTTGCCAGCCTGCAGGCACCTTGATAGACTGCAGACACACAAAATCACAAGCTGTACCACCATTGAGGTACTTCAGATCGCTGATCTTGACAGTTAGCTTTCCGCTTTCAGGGATTGTCGGCTTTATTTCATATATTGGACCCTCATCTGTGACACGGTTGCACATCAAACGAAGAACTGCACCAGGAGTTCCCTCAAAACGCAACTCTGAGTATTCAGAAATGTTGGCATAATACAGATAAGGAACAGCACCAGTGAGATTGCCCCAGATAGTTCCTGACAGGGCAACTTCTTCATTCAACTTGACGCCGATGTTGTCTCCAACAGCGGCACCATTGTCTTGAGCTTCGGCACTCACTTCAGACCAGTTGTGGTAGAAAGATCCATCGAAATCGATGATTTCATCCTCCTGCGCCTGTACAATATTACCTCCCCCTATCAAGAAGAGCGTAACCAATGATAGTAATACTTTTTTCATTTGATAAAAGATTTGTTAATTGATAAAAAGATTTGTTAATTGTAAGTGGTTGCAAAGGTACGACAATTGTGTTACATGCGCCTTTGTATATGTTACATTTGTTTTCAAACATGTTACAAAATAACGGGAAACCCCTGTTTTCACACGGAAAAGGCTGTTTGGAGGCACACAGAAAACACAGAAATCACAGAAAGGCTAACGCGCAAGGCTCCAAAATCTGTTGTCC
The DNA here is from genome assembly GCA_905234125.1 of uncultured Bacteroidaceae bacterium. GTDB lineage: Bacteria > Bacteroidota > Bacteroidia > Bacteroidales > Bacteroidaceae > Minthosoma. The sequence continues at coordinate 7,748 of CAJOGQ010000058.1, forward strand.
GTGAACACCCTCAAATCAGTTCCACGTTCTTCACGACAGGCTTACCATCCTCGAACTTGATAGTGACTTTGAAGTTGGCAAAATCACTGTAGATGTAGAGGGGGATGGTCTCGTTCTGCTTGGGTTCGTAGTCGAACTTGAGACGGATGTTGGAGCCGGAGAGATAGTTTTCGGAGGGACGGATGGATTTGTCCTTGTCGTTGAGCTGGTGGAGGGAGAAGACGGGGTCGATGAGGGTGAGGATGCGGGGCAGCTCGATGCGGAGCTTGCGATCCTTGCCAGTGACGAGGTTCTTCACGTCTTGCTTCATGTCGTTCCAGATGTTGCCGTCGGAGACCGTTCCATAGATTTGGATGCCTTGGGAGATGAGGGAGAGAAGCTTGGAGTCGTTGATGTTGAAATCGGAAAGAAGCTGGGCCTGGGGAGTTGACAGTTGAGAGTTGACAGTTGAGAGTTGAGCGTTTTCCCCACGAGCAACGGTTTCTTGAGCTTTCATGTACTTGTAGTCCACATTGTCAATCCAGCAGATCTTGTCGTCGGTCATGGCGATGGCACGGATGCGGGTGATGTCGTTGTACTTCTTGTCCTCGTAGTTGAGCTTCACGACGCCGATTTCAGTCTTGTCGTTGTGTTTGATGATGTTGACGGAGGGAAGCTTCTGCACGTCGTACTCGTCCTTGTACATATCGGTGTAGTGGAGGCAGAGGAAGATGCGGACGTTTTCAAGGTCGATGTCGGAACGGTTGTTGATGGTCACCTTGATTTCGTCGTCCTTGTCGGAGAGCGTCCAGTTCATGGTGGGCTCAACGGCTACATCGAGGAAGGACTGTTCGAGCAGGATCTGGCGGAAACTGCTGTACATGTTGTCCTCGCAATACTGCATGTCGCTGAGGAGGCAGTCGTACACGCCCTGATTGCTGCGACGATAGAAGTGGTTGAAGATTTCCTTCTTGCTGTTTTCCACGTCGTCATGCTCAGCATAGTAGTGGGCCTTGAGGAGGTTGGGGCTGAAGATGCCGAAACCTTCCATGGTGGAACGGTAGAGGCGAAGGAGATACTTGCCTTCGGCAGACTTGTTCAGATAGGTGCGCGCTTTGTAGCTGTCGAGGAGGTCGGTGAGGGCAGCGGCCTGACGGGGGTACTCGATGGAAGCCTGGTCGAAGAAGGAGACGGCCTTGCCCACCTCGCCTTGCTCGCGGTAGAGGAGTCCTTTGAGGACTAAAGCGGGGGCGGAACGGGAGGGATAGAGTTGGATATATTGGTCTAACACCCCCTCTGCTTCTGACAGCAGCGCCATCCTCTCATCGGGTTGAGAGAGCTCATGGGAGGATGAAGAAAGCGAATCTTGTCCCTCATTAGCATGGATACCACCCCCTCCCTGTAGGGAGGGTGAGGGGAGGGTCCAGGTGGAGATTTGGATGAGGGAGAGTCCCTTGAGGAGGAGGGCTTCGCGGTTGGTGGGATAGTCCTTGAGGATTTCTTGGGATTGGTTGTAGGCATCGAGGGGACGGGAGCTGTAGAGGTCGATGTAGGCCTTGTCCTTCTTGAGGCAGAGGGTGTTCCACTCCTGCATGTACTTATAATAGATGGGAGCGTAGTCCTCCAAGTATTCGATGTAGGAGAGGCGGACAGCCTCAATCTCACGCTCCAACTGGCGCTTCAGTTCCTTCTGTTTCTCATACTCATCAAAGGCGGCAGTCTGTGCCTTCTCCATACTGCTGCCTACGGAGATGGAACTCAGGGTAGCATCACCCGTGAGCATCGAACCTAAGACGCCAACGGGGTTCACCTCCGACACGAAGGTGCTGGCACCACTCGTGGCACTGCGCATGAGCATCCATACGTCGTCCAACTCCTTGTGTTCCTTCTGCAGTTCGTAGAGGCGCTGGAGGATGGGGAACAGTTTCTTCTTCTGTTCCAGCACTTCAGGCGCCACACGGGTGAAGTCCTGCTTGGCCACATATTCGAGGTAGGACATGAAGTCCTCGGACTGGCACTGCGCCACCTCGAGGGCGTTCATCGCACGGACAGTCTCTTCGATGTCATAGGTGGGTGCCTTCTCTTCTGGCTGGTTAGTCATCGCTTCCCATGCCGGTTCAAACTCCTCCGAAGGGGTGTACTCCTCCAGATTGATGGTTTCCACAGGCCAGAAATGCCATACAATCAGGGCGGCGATGCCCAACACCACCACTGCCACAACAGTCCAAGTTATCTTCTTTTTCATTGTCATATGGTTTTGTGGGGGCAAAGGTACGATTAAGTGAGAGAAAAAACAAATTTATTTGAGTTTTTCCGAACGTGAGTACCTTAGAATGTGGTTCAACGGTAGTGAAAGTCGAAGACAATACCAAAGAAAATACCACGAATTTATTTTTCTCCCACGAATTAAACGAATTTTATGCCTATAAAAACAAAAAAGAACAGGGAGCAAAAGTTAAACACTTCTGCCCCCTGTTCTTTTTGAGGTTGTATCGTTTAGAAATCGTTGTCGAAGGAAGAGAATATCAGGTCGGCATCGAATGGACGACGCTCGACGGTCTGGAAGTCTTCTTTAGCGCCGACGATAATCTTCTCGAAGTCGCGCATACCTGTACCAGCTGGGATGAGGTGACCAGAAATCACGTTCTCCTTCATGCCTTCGAGCGAGTCGCTCTTGCCACAGATGGCAGCCTCGTTGAGCACCTTCGTGGTCTCCTGGAAGGAGGCGGAAGACATGAACGACTTGCTACCCAGACCTGCACGGGTGATACCCTGCAGAATCTGAACGGAAGTGGCAGGAATGGCATCGCGTGTCTGCACGAGCTTGAGGTCACGACGCTTCAGCATGGAGTTCTCATCACGAAGTTTGCGGGCGGTGATAATCATACCAGGCTCAAGCGTCTCGGAGTCGCCTGCATCGGTGACGAACTTCTTGCCCCAGATGCGGTCGTTCTCCTCAAGGAAGTCGAGCTTATCAACAATACCCTCTTCAAGGAAGCGGGTGTCACCAGCGTCTTCAATCTTCACCTTACGCATCATCTGGCGCACGATAATCTCAAAGTGCTTGTCGTTGATGGACACACCCTGCATACGATACACGTCCTGCACCTGATTAACGATGTACTCCTGCACAGCCGTCGGACCCTTGATGGCCAAGATGTCGGCAGGCGTGATGGCACCGTCGGAAAGTGGTGTACCGGCACGCACATAGTCGTTCTCCTGCACAAGGATCTGCTTGGACAGTGGCACGAGGTACTTGCGAACATCACCCACCTTGGAAGTGAGGATGATCTCGCGGTTACCACGCTTCACCTTACCCATGGTCACCTCACCATCGATTTCAGCCACGATGGCAGGGTTAGATGGGTTACGTGCCTCGAACAGCTCAGTCACACGTGGGAGACCACCCGTGATATCACCAGCCTTGGCTACTGAACGTGGAATCTTGACGAGGATGTCACCAGCCTTGAGCTTCTGTCCGTCTTCCACCACAATGTGACCATTGATGGGGAAGGAATAAGTGCGGAGCAGTTCCCCACCCTTCTTGTTAAGGATGTGGCAGTAAGGCACAGCGGCACGGTCTTTTGCCTCAGTCACGATGAGGTCGCGCAGACCCGTGGTCTCATCGACATCAACGCGGTAAGTAAGACCTTCCTTCACACCTTCGAACTGTGCCACACCATCGAACTCAGTGACGATGACAGAGTTGAATGGATCCCAGTCAGCGATCACCTGGCCAGCCTCAACCGTGTCGCCGGGTTTGGCGTAAAGGTTAGCGCCGTAAGGAACAGGAACGGTGGAGAGGATGATGCCTGTATTGAGGTCGACGAAGCGGAGTTCAGCCAAACGACCTACAACCACCTGACCTTCTGGATGGTCAGCCGTAGGACGTGGAACGGTGCGCAACTCATCGATTTCAATCTTGGACTTGTTCTTAGCCTTGATCTGTGCATTGGCGGCAGCGTTACCAGCCACACCACCGGCGTGGAATGTACGGAGGGTCAGCTGCGTACCAGGCTCACCAATGGCCTGTGCGGCGATAACGCCGACAGCCTCACCCTTCTGCACCATGCGCTGGGTGGCGAGGTTACGTCCGTAGCACTTCATGCAGACACCCTTCTTGCTCTCGCAAGTGAGGACGGAACGAATCTCGACAGTCTCGATGCCACAAGCCTCGATTTCAGCAGCCAGACGGTCGGTTATTTCCTCACCACTGGCCACGATGAGTTCGTTGGTCTGGGGATTGACGATGTCGTGAACAGACACACGGCCCAAGATGCGCTCTGCCAAGGAAGCAACAACACGGTCGCCATCCTTAAGCGCTGTACAAATCAAACCACGGAGTGTACCACAGTCCTCCTCGTTGATGATGACGTCGTGAGACACATCGACCAGACGACGAGTGAGGTAACCTGCGTCAGCCGTCTTCAAGGCGGTGTCGGCAAGACCCTTACGGGCACCGTGGGTAGAGATAAAGTACTCGAGCACGGACATACCTTCCTTAAAGTTAGAAAGGATAGGGTTCTCGATGATGTTATTGTCGGAAGCACCGGCCTTCTGGGGCTTGGCCATCAGACCACGCATACCAGCGAGCTGGGAAATCTGGTCGGCAGAACCACGGGCACCAGAATCGAGCATCATGAAGACGGCATTGAAGCCCTGGTCGGCCTCGGTCATCTGCTTCATGAGGGTCTTCTTGAGCGAGTCGTTCACCTTCGTCCAAGTCTCCACCACCTGCTGGTAGCGATCCTTATCGGTGATCAGACCCATCTGGTAGTTCATGGTGATTTGGTCAACGGCGTCGTGACCGTCCTGCACAATCTGCTCCTTCTCAGCAGGGATGATGATGTCGTCGAGCACGAAGGACAGACCGCCCTCGTAAGCCTTACGGTAGCCGAGGTTCTTGATACCATCGAGGAACTGGCAGGCACGTGCCATACCCACACCCTTGATGACGCGGGTGATGACCTTCTTGAGCGCCTTCTTACCGATGACCTCATTGACGAAGCCAATCTCCTCTGGGATCACCTCGTTGATGGTGATACGACCCACTGTGGTCTCCACCAGGTGCTTGTAAGGATGGCCGTTCTCGTCGATGTCGCGAACCACGCACTTGATGAGCGCATGCACATCCACCTTGCCCTCGTTGAAGGCGATGATGGCCTCTTCAGGACCATAGAAGGTGAGACCCTCACCCTTGGCACCTGGACGCACCTTAGAAATATAGTAGAGTCCGAGCACCATGTCCTGAGAAGGCACGGTGATAGGATCACCACTGGCAGGAGAAAGGATATTGTGAGACTGAAGCATCAGGAGCTGAGCCTCGAGGATTGCCTCGTTGGAAAGAGGAAGGTGCACAGCCATCTGGTCACCATCGAAGTCAGCGTTGAACGCCGTACATGCGAGTGGGTGGAGCTGAATGGCCTTACCCTCAATCATGCGTGGCTGGAAAGCCTGAATACCGAGACGGTGAAGCGTTGGTGCACGGTTGAGAAGCACGGGGTGACCCTTCATCACATATTCGAGGATGTCCCAAACCACGGGGTCGCGACGATCCACAATCTTCTTGGCAGACTTCACGGTCTTCACGATACCGCGCTCGATGAGCTTACGGATGACGAATGGCTTGTACAGTTCGGCAGCCATGAGCTTAGGCAGACCACACTCACCCATGTTCAATTCAGGACCTACCACAATCACGGAACGTGCAGAGTAGTCAACACGCTTACCGAGGAGGTTCTGACGGAAACGTCCCTGCTTACCCTTGAGGGCATCGGAGAGAGACTTCAATGGACGGTTGCTCTCACTCTTGACGGCACTGCTCTTACGAGAGTTGTCGAAGAGAGAATCGACAGCCTCCTGAAGCATGCGCTTCTCATTGCGGAGAATCACATCAGGAGCCTTGATCTCGATGAGTCGCTTCAGACGGTTGTTACGGATAATGACACGACGATAGAGGTCGTTGAGGTCGGAAGTGGCGAAACGTCCACCATCCAGTGGCACGAGCGGACGGAGGTCTGGAGGTGTCACAGGGATGTTGTGCATGACCATCCACTCAGGACGGCTCTTACCCTTGCTGGCGCGGAAGGACTCCACCACCTGCAGACGCTTAAGCGCCTCAGTCTTGCGCTGAACGGAGCCATCCTTATCGGCCTGTGCACGCAGTTCGTTGGCCAGGTGGTCGAGGTCGATGCGCTTGAGCATATACTCAATGGCCTCAGCACCCATCAGGGCAATGAACTTGTTAGGATCCTCATCGGGAAGGAGTTCATTGTTGGGGTCGAGGTTGTCGACGATATCATAGTAATCTTCCTCAGCCAGCAATTCGCCATTGAGGATACCCTTTTCAGCATCCTCAGCCACACCAGCCTGAATGATGATGTAGCGCTCATAGTAGATGACGGCATCGAGCTTCTTGGTGGGAAGACCCAGCAGATAACCAATCTTGTTAGGCAAAGAGCGGAAATACCAAATGTGGGCAACAGGCACAACGAGAGCGATGTGACCTGTGCGCTCACGACGCACCTTCTTCTCCGTCACTTCCACACCACATCGGTCGCAGACGATACCCTTATAGCGAATGCGCTTGTACTTGCCACAATGGCACTCGTAGTCCTTGGTGGGACCAAAAATACGTTCGCAGAAGAGACCATCGCGCTCAGGCTTGTAAGTGCGGTAGTTGATGGTTTCCGGCTTCAGCACCTCACCACAGCTGTTCTCGAGGATTTCCTCTGGAGACGCCAAGCTGATGGTAATCTTGGTGAAATTATTCTTGATTTTGGTTTCTTTCTTAAAAGCCATGTTATATCTTTTTTTACGTTAATCTAATGAGATGCTAAGACCAAGACCACGGAGCTCGTGGAGAAGCACGTTGAGTGACTCAGGAATGCCGGGGGTTGGCATTGGGTCGCCCTTGACGATGGCTTCGTATGCTTTGCTGCGGCCATTGACATCATCTGACTTAATCGTAAGGATCTCTTGAAGAACGTGGGATGCACCGAATGCCTCGAGTGCCCAAACCTCCATCTCTCCGAAACGCTGACCACCGAACTGGGCTTTACCACCAAGTGGCTGCTGGGTGATGAGTGAGTACGGGCCGATGGAACGGGCGTGCATCTTGTCCTCAACCATATGGCCGAGCTTCAGCATGTAGGTCACACCCACGGTAGCTGGCTGGTCGAAGCGGAGACCCGTCTCACCGTTGTAGAGGAAGGTACGTCCGTAGCGTGGCAGACCAGCCTTGTCTGTCCATTCGCAAAGGTTTTCAAGACGGGCACCATCGAAGATCGGAGTGGCGAACTTGACACCCAGCTTCTTACCTGCAGCACCAAGCACGGTCTCGAAGATCTGACCGATGTTCATTCGTGAAGGCACACCCAGCGGGTTCAGCACGATGTCCACAGGAGTACCATCCTCGAGGAACGGCATGTCCTCCTGACGAACCACCTTGGAGACAATACCCTTATTACCATGGCGACCTGCCATCTTATCACCCACACCAATCTTACGCTTCTTGGCAATGTACACCTTGGCCATCTGGATGATACCAGAGGGAAGCTCGTCACCAATGGTGAGAGCAAACTTCCTACGGTGGAGTTCAGCAGCCAAAATCTTGTACTGCTTGAGGTAGTTGATGACCAACTGACGAATCAGGTCGTTGGTGTGCTCATCCTTCGTCCAACCAGAAAGCTGAACTGCGGTATAGTCGATGTTGTGGAGCGCACCTGCAATGAACTTGGCACCTGTCGGAATGATGTCAGCACCCATATAGTCCTTCACACCCTTAGAGGTCTTGCCCTTCGTCAGTTCAAGGAGCTTGTCAATGAGGATTTCCTTAAGGCCATCCATCTTGTCCTGATACTCCTGGTCGTACTTGGGCAGGATCTTCTTGTCCTCAGCCTTCGAAGCACGGGTCTTGATGGCTTTGGAGAAGAGCTTTTTGTCAATCACGACACCAGCGAGAGAAGGAGTAGCCCTGAGAGAAGCATCCTTCACATCACCAGCCTTGTCACCAAAGATGGCACGGAGCAGTTTCTCTTCAGGAGTTGGGTCAGACTCACCCTTTGGCGTGATCTTACCAATCAGGATGTCGCCTGGCTCGATGCGGGCACCCACACGAACGATACCATTCTCATCGAGGTCTTTGGTAGCATCCTCGCTGACGTTAGGAATATCGGCAGTGAGTTCCTCGACACCACGCTTCGTCTCACGTACTTCGAGGGAATACTCATCCACATGGACAGAAGTGAGGAGGTCTTCGCGAACGACACGTTCGTTGAGAACGATGGCATCCTCATAGTTGTAACCCTTCCAAGGCATGTAAGCCACAAGGAGGTTACGTCCCAGTGCCAATTCACCAGCTTCAGTGGCATAACCCTCGGTGAGGATATCGCCCTTCTTGACATGCTGACCACGGTCGCAAATAGGACGGAGGTCGATGGTCATGTTCTGGTTGGTGCGACGGAACTTTGGAATCTTATATTCTTTGAGGGCTGGCTCGAAGCTGACAAACTCTTCATCCTCCGTGCGGTTGTAGAGAATACGGATGGTCGTTGCATCCACATATTCAACTACACCATCACCTTCTGCAACAATCATCGTGCGTGAATCCTCACACACCTGCTTCTCAATACCAGTACCCACGATAGGAGCTTCGGTACGAATCAATGGAACAGCCTGACGCATCATGTTTGAACCCATGAGGGCACGGTGAGCATCGTCGTGCTCCAAGAACGGAATCAACGCGGCAGCGATAGAAGCAATCTGCTGTGGAGCCACGTCCATGTAGTCCACCTCTGTGGGAGGCACAACGGGATAGTCGGCATCCTTACGGCACTTCACGACCTTGCGGATAAAATGACCATCATCCTTCAGAGGCGCATTACCCTGACCGATAATCTTGCCCTCTTCCTCCTCGGCAGAAAGGTAAACAATATGGTCGATGTTGATATCAGCCACACCGTCAATCACCTTACGGTAAGGTGTCTCGATAAAGCCGAGGTTGTTGATCTTTGCATAGACGCAAAGAGAAGAAATCAGACCGATGTTTGGACCTTCAGGAGACTCGATAGGACACAAGCGACCATAGTGAGTGTAGTGCACGTCACGAACCTCGAAACCTGCACGTTCACGAGACAGACCGCCAGGACCCAGGGCAGAAAGACGACGCTTGTGCGTCACCTCAGCCAATGGGTTGGTCTGATCCATGAACTGAGACAATGGGTTCGTTCCAAAGAAAGAGTTGATGACACTGGAAATGGTCTTCGCGTTGATCAGGTCGGTTGGAGAGAACACCTCATTGTCACGCACATTCATGCGTTCACGGATGGTACGGCTCATACGAGCAAGACCGCTGGCAAACTGGTTGGACAGTTGCTCACCTACAGTGCGCACACGGCGGTTGGAGAGGTGGTCAATATCATCGACCACAGCCTTTGAGTTGGCCAACTCTACGAGATACTTGATAATCTCGATGATGTCTTTCTGCGTCAGGACTCTCGTCTCTGGATCGATGTCCAGATTCAACTTGCGGTTGATGCGGTAACGACCCACATCGCCGAGGTCATAACGCTTATCGGAGAAGAACAGACCATTGATCACTTCACGAGCCGAAGCATCATCGGCAGGGTCAGCATTGCGAAGCTGACGATAAATGAAGGTGATGGCCTCCTTTTCAGAGTTACTTGGGTCTTTCTGAAGCGTATTGAAGATGATGGAGAAGTCGGCGGTGTTGGCGTCTTCACGCTGCACGAGAATCTTCTCCACTCCAGCATCCTTGATCTTCTCAATCACATCGTCGGTAATGACACTGTCGCGATCCACCACAATCTCATTACGCTCGATGGAAACCACTTCACCTGTATCCTCATCCACAAAGTCCTCATTCCACGACTGGAGGATACGAGCGGCGAGTTTGCGACCCTTCGCCTTCTTGAGATTGGCATTTGTCACCTCAATTTCATCAGAAAGATTGAAAATATCAAGGATGTCCTGGTCATTCTCAAAACCGATGGCACGAAGCAAGGTTGTCACTGGCAACTTCTTCTTACGGTCGATGTAGGCATACATCACGTTGTTGATGTCGGTGGCAAACTCTATCCACGAACCCTTGAACGGGATGATACGAGCAGAGAAAAGTGGAGTACCGTTGGCATGCACGCTCGAACCGAAGAATACGCCCGGCGAACGGTGCAACTGGGAAACTACAACGCGTTCGGCACCATTGATCACGAACGTTCCGTTGTCTGTCATATAAGGAATCGAACCCAGGAACACGTCCTGAATGACGGTGTCGAAATCCTCATGGTCTGGGTCTGAGCAATAAAGCTTGAGTTTGGCCTTCAAAGGAACGCTGTAAGTCAGACCACGCTCCAGACACTCCTCGATGGAATAGCGAGGGGCATCAATATAGTAGTCCAAGAACTCAAGAACAAAGTTATTGCGAGTATCAGCGATAGGGAAATTCTCTGCGAACACTTTATAAAGACCGTCCTTCTTGCGCTTCTCTGGGGGAGTGTCCAACTGCAAGAAATCCCTGAACGACTTGAGCTGAACGTCCAAGAAGTCAGGATAAGGCATCGGGTTCTTTACGGTGGCAAAGTTTACTCGGTTGTTGATGATTTGAGACATCTTGTATATTTGTTATAATGATAATTCAGAAAGACACAAAAAGGTTAAGAACCCTCAACCTGAGGATTCTTAACCAAAGTTATTGAAAGTAATGATTTACTTGATCTCAACCTCAGCACCAGCGGCCTCGAGAGCTGCCTTCACTGCCTCAGCTGTAGCCTTATCAACGCCTTCCTTCACATTGCAAGGAGCACCGTCAACAAGATCCTTAGCCTCCTTAAGACCGAGACCGAGGGCTTCCTTAGCAGCCTTCACAACCTGGAGCTTAGCAGCACCTGCGCTCTTGAGAACAACGTCGAATGAAGTCTTCTCTTCAGCAGCAGCACCACCTTCGGCTGCAGGACCAGCAGCAACAGCAACAGCTGCAGCAGCAGGCTCAATTCCGTACTCATCCTTGAGGATAGTCTTAAGTTCACTTACTTCTTTCACTGTC
>CAJOGQ010000059.1 GCA_905234125.1 uncultured Bacteroidaceae bacterium
TGTTCGCTTGTTTGCCATCTGGGTATGTATGAGCAAGGTATCCTCTTGCTCCTTGCCCCTCGCTCCTTGCTCCTTAACTCAACTTGCGAAAGTTGAGTTGGTTAATTTTTTGTTTTTGCAAATTTGGGGAAGGAATGATGATTCCTTTGGGGTATTTTATTGGGAGAATAGGTGAAAAAGTGTGAAATGCTTGGAGGATAAAGATGAAAGAACTACCTTTGTGCCAACAAAATTAGTCAATGCGCCAATGATGCCCTCTCTGAATTTGCCACCATTCGAGGCTAACATCAAGAAGATGGATGGGATGGTGAAGATTATGGATGTGCTTCGCAGGAAGTTCGTTGCACTCACACCTGAGGAGTGGGTACGCCAGCATTTTGTCCACTTCCTCATTGAGCACAAGGGCTACTCCCCTACTCTGATGGCCAATGAGGTGGCTGTGACGCTGAATGGGATGAGTCGCCGATGTGACACAGTGGTCTATCAGCAGGCTGGTTTGCGGCCTCGCATGATTGTGGAGTACAAACGTCCTGATGTGGAGATCACCCAGAAGGTTTTCAACCAGATTTGCCGTTACAACATGGTGCTCGAGGTTGAGTATCTGGTGGTGAGCAACGGGCTGAAGCACTACTGTTGCAAGGTCAACCTGCAAGACGGCTCCTACACTTTCTTGGAGGACATTCCATCGTATGCGGAATTGATGCATCAATAACTCAACTTTGACGCCGAAGGAAAAATATAAAAATACAAATAAAAATATAAAAAAGAATGAGAGATTCTGTAGGTCAGAATATTTATTTTTCCCTATTATTTCCTATTTTTTTATATTTTTCTTTCGGCGGCTTGCCGCAATAAAAACTTAACTGATAACACGAAAATGAACAAAAAAATCTTTATCATCGCCTCTGCAACCCTGCTGATGCAAGGTCTGCAAACCGTCTCGGCTCAGGCTGTTTCTGATGCTTCACAACATGCACAGGAGTGGACGCTCATCTGGAGTCAGGAGTTCGATACGGATGGAGCCTACGACCACAACATCTGGACTGCTGAACGTGGATTTGTGCGCAACCACGAAGCCCAATGGTATCAGGAAGAGAATGCCTATCAGAAGGATGGGTGCCTGGTGATTGAGGCTCGCAAGGAACAGAAAAAGAATCCGTTCTACACGCCTGATGGAGGGAAAGACTGGAAGAGCGAACGCGAGTATATCAACTACACGGCTTCTTCGCTTACCACCAGTCAGTCCTTTTCCTTCCTCTACGGACGCCTCGAGGTGCGTGCCAAGATACCCACGGCTGGAGGTGCCTGGCCTGCCATCTGGCTGCTCGGCAAGGGCATGAAATGGCCTTCCTGTGGTGAGATTGACGTGATGGAATACTATCGCATTCAGGGCGTTCCCCACATCCTCGCCAATGTGGCTTGGGGCAATGACCGTCCCTATCAAGCCGTGTGGAACTCGAAGAAAACGCCTTTCAGCCACTTCACGGAGAAGGATGCGCTGTGGGCAGAAAAGTTCCACGTATGGCGCATGGACTGGACACCCCAAGCCATCCGCATCTACCTCGATGATGAACTGCTCAACGACATCCCCATGAGCCAAACCGTCAATGGCTCCATCGGCCAGAACCTGAACCCCTTCACACGTCCCCAATACCTCCTGCTCAACCTCGCCCTGGGTGGCGACAATGGTGGCGAGATAGACGAAACGGCCTTCCCGATGAAGTACGAAATTGACTACGTGCGTGTCTATCAACAACAATGACCACTTAAAAATTTCCCCTTTGGCGACGAGCTGATGGGGAAATGTTGGTTTTTATGATGATTTTTTTCTTAAAATCCTTTGTCAATTCAAAACAAGTCTTTAACTTTGCAAATCATCAATAGCAATCAATTAAAAAACAACAAAAACAATTATAGCATTATGAAGATTAAAGCTGATTATGCAAATGCCCCACAGTGGAAGATGCTGACTGTGAAGGCTACATTGCCAGAAGAACTGAAGTGTCTGGACGAGATTGCCCACAACATGTGGTGGGTGTGGAACCCTGAAGCTCGTGACTTGTTCCGCGAACTCGATGTCGAAATCTATCATGACGTGCGCCACAATCCTGTGATGCTCTTGGAACGTCTGACTTACACCCGCAAGGAGGAAATCTTGAAGGACAAGGCGCTGATGAAGCGCATCAAGGATATCTATGCCAAGTTCCGTGCCTACATGGAGGTGGAGCCTGACAAGACGCGTCCATCGGTGGCTTATTTCTGCATGGAGTACGGCATCCACTCAGCCCTGAAGATTTATTCTGGTGGTCTGGGCATGCTGGCTGGTGACTATGTGAAGGAGGCCTCAGACTCGAACGTGGACATGTGTGCCGTTGGTTTCCTGTATCGTTTCGGCTACTTCACGCAGAGCCTTTCGATGGACGGTCAGCAGATAGCCAACTACGAGGCTCAGAACTTCGGAAGCCTGCCCATCGAGCGTCAGTTGGACGAAGAGGGCAATCCGCTGATCATCTCTGTGCCCTACAACAACTATCATGTGAATGCTTACGTATGGCGCGTGAATGTGGGTCGTGTGAAGCTTTATCTGCTTGACACAGACAACGAGATGAACTCAGAGTATGACAAGCCCATCACGCATGCCCTCTATGGTGGCGACTGGGAGAACCGCCTGAAGCAGGAAATCTTGCTGGGCATCGGTGGTATGCTCCTGCTGAAGCGACTCGGCATCAAGAAGGACATCTACCATTGCAACGAAGGCCATGCAGCCCTGTGCAACCTGCAGCGCCTGTGCGACTACATCGAGGAGGGCCTGACGTTCAACCAGGCTATGGAACTGGTGCGTGCTTCATCGCTCTACACCGTCCACACGCCTGTGCCTGCTGGTCACGACTACTTCGAGGAAGGTCTCTTCGGCAAGTACATGGGTGCCTATCCAGCCAAGCTCGGCATCTCATGGGATGAGTTCATCGGCATGGGTCGCACCAATCCTGACGATCACAGCGAAAAGTTCTGCATGAGCACCTTTGCCTGCAACACCTGCCAGGAAGTGAATGGTGTATCAATGCTTCACGGCAAGGTCAGCCAGAAGATGTTCTCCAACATCTGGGCAGGCTACTATCCAGATGAGAACCATGTGGGCTATGTGACCAATGGTGTGCACTTCCCCACTTGGGTGGCCGCAGGATGGCTGAAGAACATCTACGAGAAGTATCTTGACCCCGCCTTCATGACTGACCAGTCGAACGCAGAGAAGTGGAAGGGCATCTACGACTGTCCTGATGAGGAGCTGTGGAACATGCGCATGGTGATGAAGAAGAACCTGATTTTCTACATCGAGAAGCAGTATCGCGCCACATGGCTGAAGAACCAGAACGACCCCTCACGCATCACCAAGCTGGAGGAGCATTTCAACCCCAACGCGCTCATCATCGGCTTTTGCCGTCGTTTTGCCACTTACAAGCGTGCACACCTGCTCTTCACCGACTTGAATCGCCTGAGCAAGATAGTGAACAATCCTGAGCGTCCTGTTGTGTTCCTCTTCGCAGGAAAGGCACATCCAGCCGACGGTGCAGGTCAGGGACTCATCAAGAAGATATATGAGATTTCGCAGCGTGACGAGTTCCAGGGCAAGGTCATCTTCGTGGAAGACTACGACTTCCTGCTGGCACGCCGCCTCGTTTCAGGTGTGGACATCTGGATGAACACGCCAACCCGTCCTTTGGAGGCTTCTGGCACATCGGGCGAGAAGGCCGAAATGAACGGCGTGGTGAACCTCAGCGTGAAGGACGGCTGGTGGTTGGAAGGCTATCGCGAGGGCGCAGGATGGGCTCTCACAGAGAAGCGCACCTATCAGAATCAGGGCTATCAGGATCAGCTCGATGCCGCCACCATCTACAGCTTGTTGGAAAACCAGATCATACCGCTTTATTACGACAAAGACAAGAAGGGCATCTCGAAGGGCTGGTGCAAGGTCATCAAGAACTCCATCGCCCAGATTGCGCCTCACTACACGATGAAGCGTCAGCTCGATGACTACTATGCGAAGTTCTACGAGAAGGAGGCCAAGCGCTTCAAGGAGATCTCGAAGGACAACTATCGTCTGGCTAAGGACATCGCCCAATGGAAGGAAGCCGTTGCAGAGCGTTGGGATGCCATCAGCGTGGTAAGCGCCGAATGGGACTTCCCAGCAACAGGTTGCGAGGCTGGACGGAAGTACACGCTGAAGTATGTCATCAACGAGCAGGGTCTCAACGATGCTGTCGGCTTGGAAAAGGTGAACGTCTACACCACCGACGAAGGCGAAGAAAAGGTCTTTTCTGTGGAGCCTTTAGAGATGACTGGCCACGAGGGCAACAACTACACGTTTGAGGCACAGCTGACTCCTAAGCAGTTTGGCCAGTACAAGAGCGCAGTCCGCATGTATCCCAAGAACAAGCACCTGCCCCATCGTCAGGACTTCTGCTACATCAAGTGGCTGGAACTGCCTGCGTTCAGTAATTGATGTCGCTCGACAAATTCGCAAATACACGAATGATACGTTTCAGAAAAAAGGGAAGCAAATCGCTTCCCTTTTTTCTATGTCTTGTCATTTCATCACGCCAGAATCGAGGCCACGGACAGTCCTGAATCGCATGTTGCCCTGCGGGTCGATGATGATGGCAATGCCAGCCAAATAGTTCAGCCACTTCTTGGTCTGCCAGTAACGCAGGTCAACCATCCCGTTCGTCAGATAGACAGTCATGGCCGACACCATCAGATCATGCGACACCAGGATATTGAGGCGCCTCATGGTGGGCAGATGCGCCCTTAAAGAGTCCAGCCATTCCTCGCTACGATCGGCAAGGTTATAATAGCCCTGCTCAAAGCCACCTTCGTATTCCCATTGGGACACATTCTCCCATGAGCCCCATCCGTTTTTACTCACCACGCCGTGATCCTTCTCATACCATTCGCCCGAAAGGATGCCCCATTCCTCATCGCCAGCTGCAACATCTTCACTACCACGACCAATGGCGATGTTTTGGCAGGTCTGTTTCGTGCGTATATAATCAGAGTGCGCATAAAAAGCGACCTCATCGCTCTTGATCCGTTCGCCGACAGTCTGCGCTTGCTTCTTTCCGTTTTCCGTCAAGGTTCCAGTGCGAGAGTAATTCCAGCCACGTTCAGCATGACGCAGCAGGAACACCACCCTTTCGTTAGGATTCACCTCAGCCAAGACGCTGTCAATGGGATTGAAGCCGATGTCTGGAACATACACGCCCATAGGGACATCAGTATCGAAGTCCTCCATTTCATTGTCATCATCAGACTTATCACAGGCTGAGAACACACATGCGCCACAGCCCAAAATGGTGGCGAGCACCCATAGTTTCATTTTTTCCATGCTCTTCTTGTTTTGATTAGTTATTAGTTAGATTAAGTAATTCAATTGCAAAGGTACGATTAAACGAGCACAATACAAAATAAAAAGGAAAAAAAATTCATTTTTATTTTTATTGTCGAGTGCCAGTACGTTCTTTCTCCACTTTGTTATGAAAGCGCAAGCGATAACGACGTAGTCAACGGTACACGTTTTTTTTCACATACCAAAATTATCACAAAAAAAGGTGCCCATCTGTGAAGAAAGGCACCTTTGTGGGGGGGATTGTGAGGTTGAGAAGAGGTTTATTCCTCGTCCTTCTTGCGACGTGAACGACGCTTTGGTTTCTCTTCCCCAACAGGAGCATCAGACTTGACGCCTGCGAGTTCTGGGTCAATGAGGATACGTCCGCAGTATTCGCAAACGATGACCTTCTTGCGCATGCGCACATCGAGCTGGCGCTGTGGTGGAATCTTGGCGAAGCAACCACCACAGGCATCACGCTGCACGTAAACGATGCCAAGTCCGTTGCGGCAGTTCTTGCGGATGCGCTTGAAACTCTGCAAGAGACGGGACTCGATGAGCGTTTCGAGGGTCTTGGCCTTCTCGCGCAGTTTCTCTTCGTCAGCCTTGGTCTCAGCCACGATTTCGTCCAACTCATTCTTCTTCACTTCGAGGTCTTGCAGACGTCCGTCGAGGTCTGCCTTGTTCCTTTCGAGATATTCCTCACGGTTTCTCTCCTGTCCCTGCGCCTCGCGGATGCGCTTGTTGCAGAGTTCTATTTCCAGATTCTGGAATTCGATTTCCTTGTTCAGCAGATCGTACTCGCGATTGTTGCGCACGTTGTTGATTTGCTCCTGATAGGTGGCCAACTGTGCATTGGCCTGCTCAATCTTCGCACGATACTCGTTGATTTTAGCATGAATATCGCCCATTTCGGATTGCGTCTTGCTGATACGAGTCTTCAGACCCTCGATGGTGTCCTCCAAGTCTTCCACTTCGAGAGGAAGCTCACCACGCAAGGTGCGGATGCGGTCAATCTCTGTCAGGATGGTCTGCAACTGGAAGAGGTTTTTCAGACGATCTTCCACGGGCATTTCCGAGGGGTTTTCTTTTCTTTTTGCCATTTTTTAGTTTATAAATAATTGATTGGATTTGTATTGGTTTCTGCCTTGCACACATAGAGGGTTGGGGCGAATCGGGTCACGATGTCGCGCAACAGGTCTATGGTGTATTGTTCGCTCTCGTAGTGTCCTATCTCCATGAGAAGTATCTCATTGTCGTAGCCGAAGAAGTGGTGGTAGCCGATTTCGCCTGTGATGAACGCATCCACGCCCTTCTCCACTGCCGTTGGGATGAGGAACGAGCCTGAGCCCCCACAGATGGCCACGCGGCTGATGTTGCGCTTATCGGCATTGTTCACGCGCAACGAACGCAGACGGAACACTTCTTTCACATTCTCCATGAAGGCGCGTTTCGATGTAGGTGTGGACAGTGTGGCGATGACGCCCTCGCCTGCCTTGATGGTCTTGCCATTCACCACGTATTCCTTTGGTGACAAGAACTCGATGTCCTTCAGTCCCAGCTTCTCTGCAATCTTGAAGTTGACACCTCCAAGAGCCACATCGAGGTTGGTGTGGGCAGAATAGATGGCGATGTTGTTCCTGATGGCCGTTAAGATCGTGCGACCGATATAGTCGTCGCTGTTGATGGACTTCACAGGACGGAACAGGATGGGATGGTGACTCACGATGAGGTTGCAGCCCCGCAGGACAGCCTCGTTGACGATGTCTTCGGTAACTTCCAAACACAACAATGCCCCTGTAATATCTGCATCCTCTGCTAATCCAATCTGCAATCCCGCGTTGTCGTAGCCGTCTTGCAGGGCCAAAGGAGCATATTCTTCAAGGGCACCTAAGATTTCCTTTAGTTTCATAATGGTGTCGGAAACGTGGGGTTTACACGTTTCGGGTGCAAAGGTAGGGAATAATTGGGACATGGTAGGGGTGTTAATGGTTAAAAGTTGTTAAAGAAATAAAGATTTTTCTCATTTTGTTTGGAAGATATTGTCATAATGCCCTATCTTTGCAGTGTATTACGAAAGTAGTGCACTAATTAAACAACAAACCAAGCATCTGCTTATACATTATTAAATAAACAAAGACACTATGCTAAAGATTCAGAACGTGACCTATGGTTACAACGCCATGCACAATGTGCTGGAAAACTTTTCGCTCTCTTTCGAGGAGCCAGGCATCTACGGCCTTTTGGGCAAGAACGGAACAGGCAAGAGCACCCTACTCTATCTGGTGATGGGTTTGCTTCGTCCGAAACAAGGAGAAATCACCTTCGATGGCGTCAACACCCAGTTGCGCAAGCCTGAGCTGTTGCGCGAGATGTTCATCGTGCCAGAAGAGTACAACCTTCCCTCCATCCAGCTGATGGACTATGTGAAGGTGCTCAAGCCCTTCTACCCCAACTTCGACGAGGAACTGATGGTGAATCTCCTCGAGATGTTTGACATGAAATCGCTCCCCAACTACCCCAACATCAACCTGGGCGCCCTCTCGATGGGTCAGAAGAAGAAGATCTACATGTGCATCGCCTTGGCATCGCGCACCAAGCTGTTGGTGATGGACGAGCCCACCAACGGCCTCGACATCCCTGGCAAGAGCCAATTCCGCAAGGTGGTGGCACAGGGCATGAGGGACGACCAGATTGTCATCATCAGCACCCATCAGGTGCGCGATGTGGAGACCTTGCTTGACCACGTGACCATCATCGAGCAAAACGCTGTGCTCCTGAACGAGAAGATGAACATGGATGAGCCCGTCAATCTGGAAGAACTTTTCATCGACGCACTCAACCGATATGGAGTGAGCCAATCATAATGTGACAACGTGACAACGACATTCTTTAACCACTAAAACAATCAGAAGATTATGAATTTCAATAAAGACAGATTTGCGAACTTCGCAAAATACGACCTCACCATCAACAAGTCGTTCTATCGCAACATGGGGCTCGTCACCATCGCTGGTGCCGTGTGCTTAGCCCTCATCGGCTTCATCTCACGCTACACGATGTACCATTCCATCGTCAACGACGCGATGGACAACCAATACTACGTTCCTGACCCCAACGGCTTCGAGGGCTACAACTGGATGTACCTCACAGCCATCTACGAAGTGACTTTCTTCCTCATCATGATGGAGATCTATGCCGGATGCTGGTTGCACAACCTGCGCAACAAACAGGGACGCATCACGGAACTGACCCTTCCTGCCACCAATCTGGAGAAGTTCACCTGGCACTCCCTGCTCATGATTGTGGGTGGATTCATCGTCTGCTGCATTTCCATGCTTCTGGCCGACGGAATCAATGCCCTGCTCACTCTCATCAGCTTCGGCACAGAAAACGGCATCACATCGCTGACGGCATCCGCTTGGGAGATGTGCTCCATCAAAAACATCGTGGATACGGTCTTCATCCGCACCATGGGAGCAGGCAGTCCTGTAGACATAGCTGACGGCACCCCCATCGCATCCTTCTATCATGCCTTCACCTTCGCCACATTCTGCGTTGCTTTCCTCCACATCATCATCTACCTCTTTGGCAATGCCCTGAAGTACAAGTACAACATCATCCTCACCTACATTGCCCTTCAGGTGCTCGGAACCGTCGGAAGCATCATCTTCTTCATCACCAGCGCAGCCACCCCCAACCTCCCAGAGTTTTTGGGCATCGATGACTACAGCAGCGAGGAAATAGCTCAGCTGACCACCACCGTCGCTTACGCCTTCTCCTTCATCTTCCTCCTCATCGCCGCTTTTCTCATCTGGAAAAGTTACAATTTGTACCAAAAAGCACAAATTACGTCTTCTTTTAATAAATAAATGTGAAAATTATGCGATTCAAAGATAATAAAGCCATATATTTGCAAATTGCAGACCTGCTTTGCGACGACATCCTGCATCAGAAACTGCTGGAAGACGAGCGCATCCCAAGTGTCCGTGAGTATGCATCCCAAGTGGAGGTGAACGCCAACACCTGTGCGCGAGCCTACGACCTGCTACAGAATCAGGACATCATCTACACGAAGCGTGGCCTCGGCTATTTCGTGTCAGTTGGAGCCAAAAGCGCCATCCAAAAGATGAAACGCAAGGAGTTCATGGATGAGACCCTGCCCGATGTGGCACGTCAGATGGTGAGCCTCAACATCAGCATGGACGAGCTGACACAAGGAATCATCAAGTATCAGAGCGGGCAAAGCCCTAAATGATAAATGATAAATGATAAATGATAAATGATAAATAGGACAATGAGTATCAAACATTTCTGCATGGCATTGAGCTTGGGGCTGACGCTGTTCGGCATGGCCTCCTGCAACTTCAGCACAGAAACCACAAAAAGAATCGTGCGCAAGGAAGCTGGAAAGGATGACTTCCGCGACAGCGAGAAATGGGGAAAAGTAGTGACAAAAACTCTGGAACTGGATGGGTTCACCCACATCAACCTGTTGGGAAATGCCGACATCAAGTTTCGTCAAGGCGAGACACAGAAAGTGGAGGTACTTGGCAACGAGAAGGCGATTGCGGAGAACGACATCAGCGTGGCTGACGGTGTGCTGACCATCAAGCACAAGGAGACATCTCCCAGCCGAGTACCCAGCATCAAACTCACCATCACAGCTCCTGAACTCGAAAGCATCGACATTGCAGGTGCAGGTGACATTGACCTGAAGGACGAGGCTGAGTTTGCGGGCGATCTCGCCATCCACATCAGCGGTGCAGGCGATGTGGACATCGAAAAAGTGAAGTGCAAGCAACTGACCATCCACATCAGTGGTGCAGGCGACATCAATGCACAGAAAATCAAGTGCAAGAAGGCCGACATCAGCATCAGTGGTGATGGAGACATGAAAGCCGACGTGAAAGCTAACGACATCAACGTGGAAATCAGCGGTGCTGGCGATGCTGACCTCGATGTGCAGTGCCAGAACCTCACCGTCTCGGCTGGTGGCACAGGTGAGATTGAATTGAAGGGCGAATGTTCCCACCTCACCAAAAAGTCTGGAGGCTTGGCCAGCATCGACTCACGAAGACTGGCCATCCACGAAGGTGTAAAAATTCAATGAGCCAACAAGCCACGGGGCAAATTGTAAATTGTAAATTGTCAAATTGTAAATTGTCAAATTGTAAATTGACATGATGATTCAACTGAAAGGACTCCACAAGACGTACAAGGGCGCACAACCCTTGCACGTCTTGAAGGGTATAGACCTCAACATCGAAGAGGGCGAGTTTGTGGCCATCATGGGTGCTTCGGGTTCAGGCAAATCCACTTTGCTCAACATCCTCGGCATCCTCGATGACTACGATGAGGGCGAATACACCCTCAACGGCACCCTCATCAAAAACCTCAGCGAAACCAAATCAGCAGATTATCGTAACCGCATGATTGGGTTCGTTTTCCAGTCATTCAACCTCATCCCCTACAAGGACGCGATGGAAAACGTTGCCCTACCCCTCTTCTATCAAGGTGTGGGCAGAAGTAAACGCAACGCTTTGGCAATGGAATATCTCGACAAGGTGGGACTGCGCGACTGGGCACACCATCTGCCAAACGAGATGTCAGGCGGTCAGAAACAGCGTGTGGCCATCGCACGGGCACTCATCACCCAGCCCCAAATCATCCTCGCTGACGAGCCCACAGGAGCCCTCGACAGCAAGACCACCATCGAAGTGATGCAACTACTGAAGGAACTCAATCAGCAGGGACTCACCATCATCGTGGTGACGCATGAGCAGGATGTGGCAGAACAGACGAAGAGAATCATACATATTGTGGACGGACAAATTGTGGGCAGTTGAGAGTTGACAGTTGAGAGTTGACAGTTGAGAGTTTAGGGTTTAGAGTTTAGGGTTTAGAGTTTAGGGTTTAGAGATAAGAAATGAGAGTTTCGAATATAGTTGACACGTTTAGTGAGATATTCGGTTCGCTGAGTCGCAATAAGTTGCGTTCGCTTGCCACAGGATTCGCTGTGGCGTGCGGACTCTTCCTGCTGATCATTCTTCAGGGCACCAGCAACGGCATCATCCACACCTTCGAGCAGGCCAGCGAAGGCTTTGCATTCGATGCCATCCACGTGTTCCCTGGACTCACTTCCATACCCTACAACGGCATTCAGGATGGACGCCGCATCAAACTCGATGACAGCGATAGCGAGGTGACCCTGCGCAACTTTCCAAACGAACTCAGCGCTGCCATCGCACAAATCAGCCACACTGCCAATTCGGCATCCGTCGGCAAGAACTACCTGAACACAGTCTCCCTGCAAGGTGCCGAGCCTGCCACCCAAGAGATGGAAGCCATCCAGCTATTGGAAGGACGCTTCATCAACAAGATAGACCTTGCCGAACAACGCAAGGTCATTGTCATCAGCGACAAGAACCGCGATGACCTCTTCAAGCACGGCGAGCGAGCCATCAACAAGCAGGTGCGCATCGATGGCATCGGCTTTACGGTGATCGGCATCTACAAAGATGACGGCATGATGAGCAGCAACGATTTCTACGCACCCTTCACCACCCTTCAGACCATATACGGCAAGGGCTACGAAATAGACCAGTTGCTGATGAAAGCCAAGAACCTCGATACAGAAGAGAAGAACGAGGCCTTTGAGGAGGCTTTCCGCAAGGTGATGGCCAGCAAGCACGACTTTGATCCTGAAGACCGTTCTGCCCTCTGGATTTGGAACTCAGCCAGCGATAATGCCGACATGACCAAGGCCGAGAACATTCTCCACACCGCTTTCTGGATTTTGGGTCTGCTCACCCTGCTGAGTGGCGTGGTGGGCGTGAGCAACATCATGCTCATCTCCGTGAAGGAACGCACCCACGAATTTGGCATCCGCAAGGCCATCGGCGCCAAGCCTATAGACATCATCGGCATGGTGGTGCTTGAAAGCATCGTCATCACCACCATCTTCGGCTACATCGGCATGGTGCTTGGCGTCATCTTCTGCGAATACATGGATGCCTATTACGGCAGTCAGACGATGGACATGGGCTTCTTCCAGTCTTCCGTTTTTGTTGACCCAACGGTGGACATCAGCACCTGCATCCAGGCCACCTTCGTGATGATTATAGCTGGCGCTCTGGCAGGATTCTTTCCAGCCAGCAAGGCCGCAAGAGTGAAACCCATCGAAGCCTTACGAGGCTAAACTAAATTCTTCAATTCTACAACGAGGATGAAACTGAGATTCGACAGCGACCAATGGGAGGAGATTTTCACTTCTCTTGCCCGCAACAAGACCCGCACGTTCCTGACAGCGTTCGGCATCTTCTGGGGTGTGTTCATGCTCCTCCTGCTGATGGGTGGCGGACGAGGCTTGGAATCGACCCTCGCCAACAACTTCGCAGGCTTTGCCAACAACTCGGGTTTCATGATGGCATCGCCCACCAGCGAAGCATACAAGGGCTTCAAGAAAGGGCGTTCGTGGAATATCGAGACACGCGATGTGCAACTCATCCGTGCCTCTGTGCCCGAATTGGAGATTGTATCGCCCACCATCTCAAACTGGCGAGGCTCAGCGTCCTACGACACCAAGAAATCAAACGTGACCATCAAGGGAGAGTTTCCCGATGTGGACAAGATAGATGACCCCAAAATTCGGGCTGGGCGTGCGCTGAACGATGTGGATGTGAACAAGCGCCGAAAGGTCTGCACCATCGGCAGTCGCGTCGTGGAAGAGCTTTTCACCTCTGACGAGGAGGCTCTGGGCAAGTTCATCATCATCGACGGCATCCACTACCAGGTGGTGGGCATCAGTGGCAAGAGCGAAGGCGGTGTCAGCATCGGAGGCAACGCCACCACAACCATCCACATCCCCTACACCACCATGCAACACGCCTACAATCGAGGCAACAAGGTGGACATCCTTTGTCTGACGGCTCGCGAGGGCTACAAGATGTCAGACATTCAGAAGAAGGTGGAGGCCGTAGTGAAGCGCATCCACACCATACATCCTGACGACACACAGGCCGTGCTGACGGTGAATGCAGAGGCCATCTTCTCGATGATAGACAACCTCTTTCAGGGCGTGAGCATCCTCGTTTGGATGATTGGCTTAGGCACGCTCTTCTCAGGCGCCATCGGCGTGAGCAACATCATGGTGGTGACGGTGAAGGAGCGCACCATCGAAATCGGCATCCGGCGAGCCATCGGCGCCAAGCCCATTGACATTCTGACGATGATCATGAGCGAAAGCATCGTGCTCACCCTTGTGGCTGGCCTGAGTGGAATGACCTTTGCCGTCATGATCTTGCAGATGGTGGAACATGCCCTGCAGGATGACACTTCTGGTGCCACCTTCCAGATTTCCTTTGCCATCGCCATCGGATCCAGCATCCTTCTCGCCCTCTTGGGTGTGTTGGCTGGACTGGCACCCACCTTCCGAGCAATGGCCATCAAACCAGTTGACGCAATCAGAGATGAATAATTAAAACCCTACAATATGAAAAAGATTCTCAGATGGGCAGGTATCGCCCTCATAGCATTGGTGTTCATCGGCACCTTCGTGTTCCTCTACCAGAAGTCCACGCCGAAAGTGACCACGTACGAAATCAACACCGCTGAACTTCTCGACATCGAGAAGACCACCATCATTACGGGCAAGATTGAGCCTCGCGATGAGGTGAACATCAAGCCTCAAATCTCAGGCATCATCTCTGCCCTCTACAAGGAGGCTGGCGATGTGGTGAAGAAAGATGAGGTCATCGCCAAGGTGAAGGTCATACCCGATATGTCGAGCCTCAGCAGTGCCGAGAACCGTGTGAAGCTGGCCGAAATCTCCCTCAAGCAGGCACAGACAGACTTCGACCGCATGAAAAACCTCTTCAACGAGAAGGTGGTCAGCGCAGAAGACTACGAGAAGTCAGAGGTGACGCTGAAGAATGCCAAGATGGAGATGAACAACGCCAAGGACGCCCTCAACATCGTCCGCGAAGGCATCTCGCTC
Organism: uncultured Bacteroidaceae bacterium; assembly: GCA_905234125.1. Lineage (GTDB taxonomy): Bacteria > Bacteroidota > Bacteroidia > Bacteroidales > Bacteroidaceae > Minthosoma. The sequence goes on from CAJOGQ010000059.1 coordinate 14,382, forward strand.
AACAATGCGCAGATGAGCACCACGCTCATTCGCTCCACCATCGATGGCATCGTGCTCGACGTGCCCGTCAAGATTGGTAATTCCGTCATCCTCAGCAACTCCTTCAACGACGGTACCACCATCGCCACCGTGGCCAACATGCAAGACCTCATCTTCAGAGGCAAGATAGACGAGACTGAGGTGGGACGCATCACCACGGGCATGCCTGTAGAAATCTCTGTGGGTGCCATCCAAGACCTCAGCCTTCAGGCCACCCTCGAATACATTGCCCCCAAGGCTGTGGAGGAGAACGGTGCCAACCTCTTCGAGATCAAGGCCGCCATCCAACTGCCCAGCGATGTGAAAATCCGTGCTGGCTACAGTGCCAATGCCGAGATTGTGCTCGAACGTGCCACGAAGACCATCTGCGTGCCTGAGGCATCCCTCGAGTTTGTCGGCGACTCCACCTACGTCTATGTGCTCACCGACTCCACATCCCCCACTCAGCAGTTCCAGCGTCGCGCTGTTACCACTGGCATCAGCGATGGTATCTACATCGAGGTGAAACAAGGTGTGAAGGTGGGCGACAAAGTAAGAGGCATCGAAATCATTGATAGTGAAAAATGATATGAAACGTTCCTATATATATATAATATGTGCGCTCTTGGCTGCACCAGCCATCGCTCAGACGGAAAACACCAGTTCTTCCATCCCACCATCCTTCAATGCACCCTGGTCCCTGCATCAATGCATCGACTACGCCATCGAGCACAACATCAACATCAAGTTGCAGGAGAACAATGTGAAGAATCAAGAGGTAGCGCTCAGCACAGCCAAGAACAGCCGTCTGCCCAATCTGCAGGCTTCGGCTGGCGAGAGCTTCGGCTTCGGACGTGGACTAACCATCGACAACACCTACGCCAACCGCAACACCCAGAGCACATCCTTCAACCTCGGCTCTGACGTGCCTCTCTACACGGGCGGACAAATCACCAACCAAATCCAGCAGAGCAAACTCAACCTCCAGGCCGCCATCGCCGAACTCGAACGCGCCAAGGAGAATGCAAGCGTGCAGGTGGTCTCGGCCTATCTCGAAGCCGTCTATCAGAAAGACCTCGTCGCAGTGGCTGAACGTCAGCTCGAACTCAGTCGCAACCAGGAGCACCGCATCGACCTGCTCTTCCACAATGGGAAAGTGGCAGAAACCGACCTCGCCGAAGCCAAGTCCCACGTGGCATCCGACGAATTGGCGCTCACCCAACAGAAGAACTCAGCTATGCTCGCCCTGCTCGACCTCTCCCAACTCCTCGAACTCCCCACCCCAGAGCAGTTCGACGTCCAACAGCCCGAAACCTACGATCCCTCCACCGTGGTGCTCCCTGCGCCCGATGCCATCTATGCCGAAGCCCTCAACATCAAGCCCCAAATCCAGTCTGGCAAACTCAGCGTGCAAAGTGCCGAACGGGGTGTCCGCATCGCACAGGCAGGCCACTACCCTTCTCTCCACTTCTCTGCCGGCATGGGTAGCAACTACTACAAAACCTCTGGTTTCGAGGCCGCATCGTTTGGCAAGCAGTTGGAAGACAACTTCAACCAGTCCCTCGGCATATCCCTATCCGTGCCCATCTTCAACCGCTTCGCCACTCGCAACGCCGTGCGCCAAGCACGACTGCAGGTAACCACTGAACAGCTCCATCTTGAAGAGACTCAGAAAGCCCTCTACAAGGAAATCCAGCAGGCCTACTACAACGCCCTCGCCGCCCAAAAGCAATGTGCCAGTAGCGACGTGGCCTTAGCCGCCTCCCAAACCTCCTTCAACCTCATGCAGAAGAAGTACGAGAACGGCAAAGCCACTGCCACCGAATATCAGGAATCCAAGATTGCCCTCACCAAGGCCGAGTCCACCGCCCTCCAAGCCCGCTACACCTTCCTCTTCCGCCAGAAGATCCTCGAGTTCTATCGGGGCACAAAATTTTGATGTGTGAAGAACCAAATACATTGACTGGAAGGGCGTAATGAACGAGCCACCGCCTCAACGCCTTTGAGCTACCGGCTCGTCGCCCTTGAAGCTCCGGCTCAACGCCTTGGGGGGTACCGGCTCGTCAATCCAATTTTTTTAATCCTCTAAATCCGCCACTTGTGGCATAATCGTTTTTTGTTTTACTAATCCGCGTTGCGGATGATTTGAAAGATTGGGAAGATTTGGAAGATTGAGGACACCTTGCGAGGTGTCTTTGGGAGTGGTCACTTCGCTCAAAATCTCCCAAAAATCCAATTCATAATCTTCAAAAAATGGGAATGGTAGTTTCTCGTAATCTAACTACCAGTTTCTCGGTAAGAAACCATCCTTTTCCTTACGACTAACTATCCGCTTGTTGCATTGTTCAATTAAGACTAAAAATTAGTTGAGTTAACTCGATTCATCAAATGAGTTAACTCGATTGATGATTTGAGTTAACTCAGGGTTTTCTGACCTGCTTG
>CAJOGQ010000060.1 GCA_905234125.1 uncultured Bacteroidaceae bacterium
AATCAACAAATACCAGCCGCAGCTTATCGCCTCTATGGGGTAACTGTGTCCTGTCGTCAAAAAATCAAGTCAAATGAGTGGATAAACGAACACTTTCGCGAGCCGGAGATACCCTTTGAAGGGCTTCTGCCAACTGAATTGATTCAGAAGGTACGGCTTCCACTCACAAATATTAATTTTTAGAACTTACCATAAACGTTAATATCATCAGATGATTTGTCAGAATACATCTGAATGTCTAAGTATGGAGAAATTGTGCCATATGAAACGGCACAAATGGAGGATTACATAATTGTGCCAATCGAATTGGCACAAATTCCCAGCGTACTGTTTGCTTATTGGAAGAATGGGTGAAAAAGTGTCAACTTCAAGTTAAATATACGAGAAATGTGGGGGAGGTATAATATATTTCTGATGATTTATTCGCATTCTTCTTGTGTTTGGAGGTTTTCCCTATGAAGCTTTAGATAAACTCCCTGTCAGTTTAGGATTGTTCCCTTTGCTATGACACAAAAAGTTCGGAACTTTGCACCGTGATCAAGAACTCGATGTTGAACATATTAAAGTAAAGGAGACAAAATTATGAAGAAGATGTTATTCATGGCAATGTTGATGGTGATGACCATCACGGCCAACGCAATGAGCTACAATGTGGCTAAGCATGAGGCTCTGTTCCTCAGCGACAAGATGGCATACGAACTGAACCTCACTCCTGCACAGTATGAGGCTGTCTATGAGATTAACCTCGACTACCTGATGAGCCTGAACGGATATGCTGACGTTTTCGGAATCTGGTGGAACCGCCGCAATGCCGACCTCCGTTACGTGCTGGATGCTTGGCAGTACGACAAGTTTGTGAACCTCGTACATTTCTATCGCCCTGTAGCTTGGACAGCTGGTGGCTGGACGTTTGCGATCTACGCTCACTACGATAGGGGACGTTTCTACAATGCTCGTCCTGGTGTGTTTGTGACCTACAGGGGTGGCAACAATCGTAGAGATCCTCATTTCTATGCAAACCGTCATGTGACTGCACCTGCGATGCACCACGCTCCAGCTCCACACCCTGATAGGCAGATGGTTGCACGCAACGACCGTCATGACGCAGCCCCTCGCACCGTTCGTAACGCGCCCCGTGGCAATGGTGGATACGTTGGTGGCGGACGCCGATAACACAAAGATACGCCAAAATATTCGTCGAATTTGCCGACAAAAAGTACAAAATAACAACGAAATTTTGCCAGTTTGAGCATTATGATTTGATATTGGAGCATTATTCTCATGAAAAAAGTGTAATTTTGTAGCCGTTTAGAAACAAATGAGACCAAAATGATAAGAAGAGCAGACAAACGAGACATAAAAGGGTTGATAGAGCTTTTGTATCAAGCGGACGCAGTACATAATGGTATTCGCCCAGACCTGTTCAAAGGGAACACGCCCAAATATAGTGAGCAAGACCTTGAAGAAATCCTGAATGATGACAGCAAGCCCATCTTCGTTTTCGATGATGGAGCAGTTCTTGGCCATGCTTTCTGTCAGATTAGCGAGGTCAAGAACCATCGGCTGCTACAGGACATCAAGACGCTGTATATTGATGATATCTGCGTAGATGAAAATGCTCGCGGCAAGCATGTTGGTAAGGCTTTGTATGAATATGTCCGTAACTATGCCCAGTCGATAGGCTGCTACAACATTACCCTTAATGTTTGGGAAGGCAACGACCCTGCATTATCTTTCTACAGGAACATGGGAATGAAAGTTCAGAAAACAGGAATGGAAGAAATACTGTGACAATATGGGGCAAAACTTAAATACTTTGCGTTGAATAAGCTGTAATTAGCCGTTGATGTATCCTTTGGTGAGCATATCATAGTAGAGAGCCAATAGGATTGTCATAATTTTTTTCATATATTCGAATCTTCTATTTTCTTATTTTTTTATTTTCATACAAATCAGAACCTTCCCAAAACTTCAATGACCTTTATCCAGTCCGTTTCAGCTTCAAATCCGAACTTGTCATCAATTCCCACATTGAAATATAGCTTCACTTCAAAGTTTTGGAAACTCGTCTTTCCCACTTCTGGATTCCCGTTCACGTAGTCGAAATGGATTCCTTCTCCTGCAAAGTGGCTCCTGTATGCTGCTAATTGTTCATCGTGGCAGCTGCTCCATAGAATCAAGCAGATGTCATCCCGATTCGTCATCAGTTGCAGGGCTTCCTTCGCATACGGAAAGTAGTCGTAGGTCTCTTCCTTCTCATAACAGGCCTTCAAAATGGTGTCATGAATATCTACGACTACGTAGATCTTCTCCCAATTTTTGGCTTTCTTGTTGTTGAAAGCAACTTCAAATGCTTTTGCTATATCCATATTCAATACTTCTCAAAAGTTCTAATCCAATGTACAAAGATAGGACATTTGTTGCAACAATCGTGGCAGTTTCAATAAAAAAGGCAGTTGAAAACAAAATAATTCACCTTTTCACCATTGTTTTCATTTAAAATACGTATTTTTGCAATCTCGACTGATAAACGACGGAAATATGAAGAAAATTGTATTGATAACAGGTGCGACAAGTGGGATAGGTCTCGCTTGTGCCAAGAAGTTCGCCGAGAACGGTGACAGATTGATTCTCACGGGCAGGAACGAAGAACGGTTGTCAGAGATTCGCAAGGAGCTGACTGCCAAAGGAACTGAGGTCATCACTTTGGTGTTCGATGTGAGAGACCGTGAAAAGGCCAAGAAGAATTTGAACGAGTTGCCTCAAGAATGGAAGGTGATCGATGTGCTGGTCAACAATGCAGGACTCGCTCTTGGTCTGGAGCCCGAGTACGAAGGCTGTCTCGATGAATGGGAAACCATGATTGACACAAACATCAAAGGCCTTCTGACCATGACAAGATTGATTGTACCAGGCATGGTTGAACGCAATCGTGGTCATATCATCAATGTGGGTTCTGTTGCTGGTGATGCTGCATACGCAGGAGGCAATGTGTATTGTGCAACCAAGGCCGCTGTCAAGGCACTTTCAGATGGGCTGCGTATCGATGTGGCCAACACTGCCATCAGGGTAACCAATCTGAAGCCAGGGCTGGTCGAGACGAACTTCAGCAATATCCGTTTCCATGGAGATTATGAACGTGCTGCCAGTCTTTATAAAGGTATCAAGCCATTGACGGGTGACGACATCGCCGATGTGGCCGTCTATGCAGCCAATGCCCCAGAACATGTACAGATTGCCGAAGTGCTGATATTGGCCACTCATCAGGCCAGCGGCAGTGTGATTGTTCGAAAGTAAAGCGCGTATGATTAGAATACATAACCAAAGAATATGAAGAAAACTATTTTTACTGCAATGCTCGCCTTGATGAGTTTGACGGGTTGGGCACAAAACACAGTTGTAAGGGAAAAGCCATCGGCCTTTATGGAACAAAGTAACGCTGAGTTTGAAATCCCTGCAGACTGGAAGAACGTGACATACGCCAAAGACGAGACATTGCCAGTCGCTAAAATCAATAAGGGGATGGCTACCCTCAAGGTGAAGCTGTTGGGGTACAAGCCCGACATGAAATTGACGCTTTGGGTGTATGGTTTCATACCGTTGGGCGCGACAGAGGCCATTGAAAAGGGATTCCCATTTGCTGATGATGGCACCCTCACGGCTGAGATTCCTATGCGTTTGGCTCGTGAGGTGAAAATTGGTATCAATGGGTTGGCTCAACGTTCCATCCTCATCGCTCCAGGACAGGAGACTTCCATTCTGATGAAACTCACCAATGACCAACATCCTTTCTTGGCCTTCAAGGGATTCCTCGCCAAGACCAATATGGATTGGGTGACGGAGCAGGAGAAGCAACAGGACGCAGACATAGACAAACAGATGTATGAGGCACTTAGCAAATGTACTACCTCTGACGAGCGTCTGGCTTGGCTGATGGATTCCTTCAAGAAGCGTGTGGCAGAGGTTCAATCATCAAAATATACCACAGCCGCCAAAGACCTGCTTTGTATGGAGGCTGAAGGAAACTTTATCAGCTGGACACGCAATTTTGGCATCAAATACACGATGCTGCAGATGATGAAGGGTGGCGTTAAAATAAGTAGCAATGAAGAATATGCAAAAATCTCTCAGGAGAACAAGAATTTGCTGGTTCTGCCTGACCCCGATGATTACACCTATCAGTATCTGAATGAGCCAGGTTCTCCATGCAGCGAGATGTTCTGGAATCGTTCCCTCGCTGAAATCGATAAGACAGCTGAGACGAAAAATCCTTACAATTATGAATTGCAGAAGTTGTTCTTCGGATTTGTATTTCACGAGAATGTAAGTGAAATCTTGAGCACCATCGCCAACGAGGATTGCAAGACTGTGGTTCTAGAGTTTCAAGCAGAACAGGAGCGTCTCGCTCAGGAATTAGCCAGTCAGGGGAACATTTACTATCAGAAACATGATGACGTGGCGCCAGAGAACATCCTTTCCACCATCCTCAATAAGTATCAAGGCAAAACCGTCCTTATCGATGTGTGGGCAACCTGGTGCGGTCCTTGCCGTGCTGGTCATCAGGCAATGGCACCCTGGAAAAAGGAACTGAAAGGCAAGAACATCCAGTTCGTCTATATTACCTCGCCCACCTCACCTCTGAACACTTGGCAGGAGATGATCAAGGACATCGATGGCGACCACTACTACCTGACGAGCGAACAATTCGATTACCTCCTCAAGCATTACGAATCGCAAGGCATCCCCACCTATGCCATCTACGACTCATCAGGCAATCAGACGTTCAAAGAAATCGGCTTCCCAGGCCTCGACCCCATCAAGGAAGCGGTAGAGCAAATGCTGAAATAAAGACCAACATGATTGCATCTAACAAGGCGTACGCATTATTTTTCGACATTGACGGGACACTTGTGAGTTTTCAGACTCAAGATAAATCTCAATCACAGATATGGAAGTTATACAAAGTTTTACGATTGATCACACACATCTGAAGCCTGGCATCTATGTGTCGCGCAAGGATAAGGGTTTCACGACGTTTGATCTGCGAATAACCGAACCCAACAAAGAGCCAGCTGTGGCTCCTGCCGCCATGCACAGCATGGAACACCTGATGGCGACGTGGTTCCGCAACTCGAAGGTCAAAGATGATGTGGTCTATGTGGGTCCGATGGGTTGTCTCACGGGCATGTATATCATCATGACTGGCTCCTACAGCGTTGAGGACATGCGCCAGCTCACCATCGAGTGTCTGGAGTGGATTCTCACACAGACGGAGGTGCCTGCCACGACGCCTGAAACTTGTGGCAACTACTTGCTGCACGACCTTCCCATGTGCCATTGGGAATGCCGCCGTTACATCAATCGTCTGAAGAACGATTTCCACTCAGAATACACCCCGCTCCAGATTACGCTCAGCGATGGGCGTGTATTTGCAGATGCGTAGGTGGAACTGTTCGACGTCTGAAATTAAAGTGGACAATGATTGGCGAGGAGCTTTTCTGCACGTTCCAAGTCTTCGGGTGTGTCGATGCCGATGGTTTCGATTTCGCTGATGCCGACCTTGATTTTGTAGCCGTTTTCCAACCAGCGGAGTTGCTCCAAAGATTCGGCCAGTTCGAGGCTGGATTGGGGTAGGGAGGTGATTTCTCTGAGCACCTGAGCACGATAGGCGTAAAGGCCGATGTGCTTGTAGTAGGTGTGGCCTGCGAGCCATTCGGACTGCTCCTTCCCGCGTGTGAAGGGGATGATGCTACGCGAGAAGTAGAGTGCTTCCATCTTCTTGTTAACCACCACTTTAGGTGAGTTCACATTCTCCAACGCTTCAAATCCATCTTCAGGCTTGAAGGGCTTGACGAGGGTGGCAATATCTACCGTCTCATCGTCGAAGCATTGGCGGATGGCTTCTAACTGCTGTGCCTGAATGAAGGGTTCGTCGCCTTGGATGTTGACGATGACATCGAAGCCGTTGCCCATCTTCGTGAAGGCTTCATACACACGGTCGGTGCCACTCTTGTGGTTCACGCTGGTCATTACGGCTTTGCCTCCAAAACTTTCGACGGCATTCATGATGCGCTTGTCGTCGGTGGCCACACATACGTCGTCGAGCACGCCTTCCACTTGGCGATACACTCTTTCAATCACAGTCTTGCCTCCCAATAGAGCCAGGGGTTTGGCTGGGAATCGGGTGGAGGCATATCGAGCGGGGATGATTCCTATATATTTCATGGGCTGGTTAGAAGAATTCTTCGTCGTATTCTACGGGGTCTTCCTCCACAGGATGCAGGATGGACTCTGCGCTGGGGAGAGACATCAGGTCGTTGTCGCAGGGTTGGTAGCCCTCTGGAATGTCGAATTTGTCGCTTTCGTTGATGCCGAAGAGTTTGCTGTTGTAGATCTTGCGCATCAGTTTGCCGAAGATAGGCAGCGCGGCACGGGCACCTTGACCGAATGCCATGCTTCCGAAGTGGATGTCGCGGTCTTCACCACCTACCCAGCTTGCCACCACCAGTTTGGGGCAGAAGCCGATGAACCAACCGTCGGCATTGCTGTTTGTCGTACCTGTCTTGCCGCCCAAGTCACCCGTGATATGGTAGGCTCCGCCACGCAGGGCGCGACCCGTACCTTCGTTGATGACCGCCTTGAGCATATAAATCATCTGGCAAGCCTTCTCCTTCGAGAGCACCTCGTTCATGCGTGGGGTGAAGTTGGCGATGATGTTGCCGTCTGCATCCTCGATGCGAGTGACCAACAGAGGGGAGTAGTGGATGCCCATGCTGGGGAAGATGGTGTAGGCGCTGGCCATCTCGCCGATGCTCACGTCGCCTGAACCCAATGCGATGGTCAAGTTGGGCTGCATCGTGTAGGTGGAAATCTTCAGCTGCTTGTCGAGGAAATTGATGAAGTTTTGCGGACGGATGAGGTTCAGCAGATAGACTGACGCATGGTTGTTGGAGTGGGCGAGTGCCGTCTTCAGGGGAACCATGCCAAGCGCACTTCCTTTAGGTGTCCATCCGCCGTAGTTCTTGGGACTTGCGTCCACCACGTCGCATGGGGTGAAGCCCTGGCTGGACAGAGCCAACGAGTAGAGTAGGGGCTTGATGGTAGAACCCACCTGACGGTGGCCAGGGCCAAGGACGTTGTCGAAGGCGAAGTGCTCGAAGTCTAAGCCTGGCACGTATGCCTTAACCTGTCCGTTCTGGGGATCGATGGCACACACACCTGCACGCAGGAACTTCTTATAATAGATGATGGAGTCGCGAGGACTCATGCGGGCCTCTATCATTTCTGGCTCATCGTAGGAGTTTCCATACTTGAACAGACGCATTTCTATCGGCGTGTTGAAAGCCTTCATGATGGCGTCGTCGCTCATGCCGTCCTCTTTCATCACTCGATAGCGTTCACTCTGACGGACATAGCGGTCGATGATCTGGTTCATCTTATCCATCGTAATCTGCTTGTAAGGGCCAGTCCTCGAATACTTGATTTCGTTCTCGAAGGCGGGTTGCAGATATTTGGCCACATGTTCGAAGAGGGCTTCCTCTGCCATCTTCTGCATGCGGGTGTCGATGCTTGTGTAAATCTTCAGACCGTCCGTGTAGATGTTGTAGTGGGAACCGTCTTTCTTGGTGTTCTTGTTGCACCAGCCATACAGGGGATCAGTCTCCCAAGCCACGGAATCATCGTGAAACTGCTGTCCCTGCCAGGAAGCATACTGGCTACGCTCAGGACGCTTGGCCATCATGATGATGCGCAGGTGATCGCGGAAATAGGGAGCCGCGCCCTCTTTGTGGGAGGTGATTTTGGGCTTGGACAAGACGGAGAGGGGCTTTGCTTTTACCTCGTCCATCTCGGCCTGTGTGATGTAGCCTTCCTTGACCATCTGTCCCAACACCACGTTGCGACGTTCCACGCATCGCTCGTTTTGCAGGTATTCTCCCTTCTCCCCACGTCGGTAAGGATTGTAAAGCGAAGGGTTCTTGCACATGCCCACAATTGTGGCACATTGATTGAGGTCGAGGTCGATGGGGTTCTTGCCAAAATAAGTGTTGCAAGCATTTTTAATGCCCACGCCCATATAGAGGAAGTCGAAGTAGTTGAGGTACATCGTCATGATTTCCTCCTTGGTGTAGTAGCGTTCCAACTGCACGGCGATGAACCACTCGATGGGCTTTTGCATCATACGTGCTCCGTCTGTCTTGGCCACATCTGAATAGAGTTGCTTGGCCAACTGCTGTGTGATGGTCGATCCACCACCCGCGCTGCGCTGACCCATGATCAGACGCTTCACGACGGCACGTCCGATGGCCTTCATGTCGATGCCTGAATGGTCGTAGAATCGGGCATCTTCGGTGGCAACCAAGGCATTCACGAGGTTCTGAGGCAGGGAATCGTAAGGAATCATCACACGGTTCTCGCTCGCATAGCTCCATGTGCCAATCAGTTTGTCATCGGCAGAATAGACACGAGAGGCGTATTTGTTAATAGGATTCTGGAGGTCGCTCACAGGAGGAAGCTTTCCGAGCCATCCCTGCGAGATGGCAAATACTCCAAACACCATCAGGAAGATGATGGCGGCAGTGATGATCCAGCAAACCTTGAGGACTTTATTCACTCCGGTTGTGTTGCCGCTCTTTTTGCTGGTCGTCTGATCGCTATTTTTAGTGGTACCCATATTCTTTGTGGAATCGTTTTGAAAAATCAATTAGATGCATCCCAAAATAGGATGGTGCAAAGGTACGGCAAATTCTTGAAACGAGAAAATGAAAAGGCGAAAAGGTGTCCGTTTTGTCCCGAAATGCCCCCTTAAGTGCCTTCTTAGCATAAAAAAAAGTGAAAAAAATGCAAAATAGTTCGTTCTAATAGAAAAAAGCCTTATATTTGCAACATCAATTTCATAATACCGCAAAAAACCATGAAGGAAATTAAGATTAGTGACTATGCGAGACAGCAGATTCGCAGACTCTTCTCGCAACGCAATTCGGTCAACACCTTGAAGCGTGACCCCGAGTTGACGCAGATATTTGATAACTTCGCTTTCGACGAGGCGCTCAAACTTACAGAAGAGCCCGTGTTGGAGAAGACGCGTTGTATGTGCATCCTTGCTAGCACCATCGGCTGTAACGCCATGAGGCAGTTCAAAGTGTATGTGGATGTGTGTCTGAATGTGGGTGTGAAACCACGCGAAATTCGTGAGGTCATCTACCAGACTGTGCCATACGTTGGTTTCTCCAAGATGATTGACTTCCTGTTGGAGATGAACGAGGTGTTTGAGGATAACGACATCAAACTGCCACTCGACGACCAGGGCACCACCACGTCAGAGAACCGTCGTGAGAAAGGACGTGAGTATATTGATGGCATTTTTGGTGAAGGCACTGCTGAAAAGATGGAGAAGACTGTGCCGAAGGGTCAGGAGCACATCGTGGAGTTCTTGGAGAGTTACTGCTTTGGCGACTTCTACACCCGCCACGGCATCGACATGCAGCATCGTGAGCTCGTCACCTTCTGCCTGCTCGCCTCGATGGGTGTTGCTCAGCCTCAGCTCGAACAGCACGGATTGGGATGCAAGCACATGGAAATCAGCAAGAAGGAAATGGTGGCCGTGCTCACGGGCATGCTTCCTTACATCGGATTCCCCAAGACGCTCAATGCCCTCACAGCCGTCAACAAGGCTTACCCTGATGAGGAATGAAAAATATTGAAGATACTTAATTCTTCAATTCTTCAAGAAACACAGCTACGCCGTCGTCATCGTTGCTCCGTGCAACCTTGTCGGCGGCTTTCTTTATCTCCTCAGTTGAATTGCCCATCGCCACACCAAGACCAGCGAATTGGAGCATGGGAATGTCGTTGTAGCCGTCGCCGAATGCGATGAGTTCTTCCTTGCGCATGCCAATCTTCTGGAGCAGAATTTCCAATCCCTTGGCCTTGTCGATGCCCTCAGGCACAATCTCCAAAAAGAACGGTTCGCTGCGGAATACGCCAGCTTTCCCTTTCAGTGCCTCCTGCATCTCCTTCTCTATGGCTGGTAGAATCGTAGGTTCTCCCACGATGATGCACTTCACGATTCCTGTGCTCTGAGCCGTCGCCACAAAGTCGCTCACCTGACGGATGGGCATACGGTTGCGCATCGATGAATACTGGATGTACGCATTGTCCGTCACTTCGCTCACCACCTCACGTCCGATATAAGTCATGGCGTGCATGCCGTTTCTCCCTTTACACATATTATATATATAAGGAATCACGTCGCGATCCAGCGTTTGCGCATGCAGTCGTTCCTTTGTGCCCCAGTTGTAGATCTCGCCACCATTGTAGCTCATTACATAACCGCCAAAATTCTCCAGATGCAATGCGTCTGCCACATGCGCCGTGCCAAACGTCGGACGTCCAGAGGCAATGGCCACTTTCACTCCTTTTTCCTGCACCTGGGTCAGCGTGTCAATCGTGCGTGGCGAGATGCTTTGGTCGCTTCTCACCAACGTGCCATCAAGGTCGATGGCGATGAGGTTGTAGGGATGTGTCATCTTCATCTCTTGGTCATGAAGTTAGAGGAAACTCTCATCGAAACTGAGGGGCAGCAAGTCTCGGATACTTTGGATGAAGTAAGTGCCCTCAGTTCCGTGCAGCATCACTTCGATGGGATGCCCAGCCCGCAGTTCGGCTTCGAGCAGCACTTGACGGCAGGCACCACACGGAGCGATGGGACGGTGCAGAGGTTTTCCATCTGTGCCACGTGCCACAATGCAGATGCGACGGATGGGTACATCAGGGTAGCGTGAATTGGCATAGAATACAGCTGTACGCTCTGCACACAGTCCAGAAGGGTAGGCCGCATTCTCCTGATTGCTTCCACTCACGATGGTGCCGTCTGCCAACTCGACGGCGGCTCCCACAGAGAAATGAGAGTAAGGTGCATAACTGCGATACGTGGCCAGACGAGCCTCATTGAGAAGCCTCATCTCTTGTGTGGACAACTCATCCTCCTGCTTGGTGAGGAGAGAAATATGGATGGCAGTTTCTTTCATGCGGGCAAAGGTACAGCTTTTTTGTGAAAGAAGAGAAAAAAATAGCGCCTTTTCTTGCTTGGTCCTCTTTTTCTTGTGATTGATTCGGCTAATCGAGTCAATATCTGAAACATCAAGGTATGTATTTAGAAACATGAAGGATTGTCTATGAGAACAATAATGCTTAACTTTGCACCCGAATTGTGATAACATTCAAAGACTCTGCAAAATGAAGAATCAATTATATACCAATATGAATAAGCTGAAACTATTGACGCTCTCTGCTCTGCTGAGTGCCACATCCCTCCAGGCATCGGATGTGAAGATGAACGGAAACATGGTGACCATACATCCTGATGGAGGTGAGGCAAAAGTGATTTGTCTGGAAGTGATGAACGACAACATCATCCGTGTACGTGCTACATCGAAAGATGTCCTGCCTGAAAAACCTGCATCGCTGATGATTGTGCCACAAGTGGCTCCTGCAAAAGGCCGTTACACGATGATGGATGAGGGCGAAACGGTTGTGGTGAAAACCAAGAATGTGAAGGCTGTTGTGGCTAAAGCTACAGGAGCTGTGACTTTCTATGATGCTGAAGGCAGGCTGTTGCTGAAGGAATCCAAGGACGGTAAGAAGTTCTGGGATTTCACTGTGCCTGAGCGTGAACTGGGTATGAAGAATGGCTTCACAGTTCCTGAAGAGGCGAAGCATGGGCTCAGTTGGCAGATGAAGTTTGATTCTCCTGATGAGGAGGCTTTCTACGGACTTGGTCAGCACCAGAGCGAGGAGTTCAACATGAAGGGCAAGAACGAGGATTTGTTTCAGTATAACACCAAAGTGTCGATTCCCTTTGTGCTGTCGAACAAGAACTATGGCCTGCTGTGGGATTCGTACAGTTATTGTCGCTTTGGCAATCCCAATGATTATCTCCAGTTGAACCGCGCTTTCAAACTGTATGATCGTACAGGCAAGGAAGGCCATCTGACGGGCACTTATATTGATGCCAGAGGCAACAAGCTTGTCCGCGAGGAGGATTCCATCTATTATGAATATGGTACGCCCGCGAAATCGGAGATAGCTAACCGCACCGACAAGGGGGGCATCAAGAATCTGCCACAAGGTTTCAATCTGGCTGGCGCGAACGTGGTGTATGAGGGATTCATCGAGGCTCCGTTGACAGAACTCTATCAGTTCATCCTCTATTATGCTGGCTACATCAGGGTATATATAGACGGCAAGGAGGTGGTGCCTGAACGTTGGCGAACGGCTTGGAACCCTAATGCCTTTAAGTTCACGTGTCAGTTGGAAAAAGGCAAGAAGGTTCAGCTGCGCATCGAGTGGAGACCTGACGGTGGCGAGTCCTACTGTGGTCTGCGTGTGGCAGAACCCCGTGATGCGGAGGAACGTGGCAAGCTGAGCATTTGGAGCGAGATGGCTAAGGACATGGACTATTACTTCATCGCAGGCTCTAACTTCGACGAGGTCATCAGCGGCTATCGCACACTCACAGGCAAAGCCTCACTCTATCCGAAGTGGGCGTTGGGCTTTTGGCAGAGCCGTGAACGCTATAAGACATCCGAAGAGATTGAGGGTACATTGGCTGAGTTTCGCAAACGCCACATCCCCATCGACAACATTGTGCAGGACTGGAACTACTGGCCGGAGGATCAGTGGGGCTCTCATCAGTTCGAGGCCTCCCGTTTCCCCAATCCGCAGGCCATGCTCGAAGCTGTGCATCAGATGCATGGACGTTTCATGATTTCTGTTTGGCCGAAGTTCTATTGCAACACCGACAACTACAAGGAACTCGATGCCAAGGGCTGGATGTATGTGCAGAGTCCAACGGATGATATCCACGACTGGGTTGGCCCAGGTTATAAGAATGGCTTCTACGATGCTTACGATGCTGGAGCAAGAAAGATGTTTTGGCGCCAGATGGACGAGAATCTTTACTCTGGCCTTGCCCTGAAAGGTACAAAACTCTCAACTGTCAACTCTCAACTGTCAACTTTAATTGATGCCTGGTGGATGGATGCTTCTGAGCCGAATGTGCGCGATTGCACCCCTATGTGGTATCGTAAGGCGCTTTGTGGCCCTACTGCTTTAGGCACATCTACGGAATACTTCAATGCCTACAGCATCGTGAATGCCGATGCCATCTACAATGGCCAGCGCTCTGTCTGGAAAGGGAAGAAGGACGAACCTCGTGTGTTCCTGCTGACACGCAGCGGTTTTGCTGGCGAACAGCGCTACTCGACTGCCACTTGGAGTGGTGACATTGGCACCCGTTGGGAGGACATGCGTGCCCAGATGACTGCTGGTCTGAACTATTCGATGTCGGGCATCCCCTTTTGGGGCATGGATCAGGGCGGTTTCTGTGTGGAAGACCGCTATGTCAAGGCCCAGCAGCTGTTTGACCAAACTGGTGAAGAAAATGAAGACCTGAAGGAGTGGCGCGAGTTGCAGACGCGCTGGAATCAGTTCGGAGCCTTCATTCCCCTGTTCCGTTCGCATGGTCAGTGGCCATTGCGGGAGATATGGAACATAGCTCCTGATGAGCATCCCGCCTACAAATCGTTTGTCTTTTATGACCAGCTACGCTATCGCCTCATGCCTTATCTCTATTCGTTGGCAGGCTGGGCTCACTTCAAGGACTACACCCTGATGCGTGCCCTCGTGATGGACTTTAATGGCGACCATGAGGTAGAGGACATCGGCAACCAGTGGATGCTTGGTCCAGCGCTGATGGCTTGTCCTGTTGGCTACTACAAGGCACGCAATCGTAGCGTCTATTTTCCCAAACAGATCGGTTGGTATAACCTCTATACCAATGAGTATATCGAAGGAGGCCAGCGTCTCGTTGTGGATGCCCCCTACGAGCAGATTCCCGTCTTCGTCCGCGAGGGTGCCATTATTCCTTTTGGTCCTGCGATGGAGTGGAGCGATGAGCACCCTGCCGAACTCATCAACCTCTATGTCTATGCAGGCCAGAACGGTCAGTTCCAGCTCTACGAAGATGAGGGAACCAACTACAACTACGAGAAGGGTAAGTATTCCACCATCGACATCCGTTATGACGATGCCACTCGCACCTTATCGTTCGGCGACCGTCAAGGTCAGTTCACAAGCATGCTGAAGAATCGTCGCTTCAACGTGGTGCTGATCACCAAGGACAACCCCCAGCCCCTCAACCTCGACAATCCAGAGGGCAAGATGGTTCTATACGGCGGAAAGGCCGTCAGCATCAAGTTGTAAAATACAAGTTTCGGATGTCTTGTTGCGGCAGGCCGCCGAAGAAAAAATATGAAAAAACAAGTAAAAATATAAAAAAAGAACAAGAGATCTCGTTGGTCAAAAAACTTATTTTTCTTTATCTTTTTCTGTTTTTTTATATTTTTCTTTCGCGCAATAAAAACTCTTCGGTCGTTCGCGGCAAAGCGACATTTAGTCGCTTCGCCAATCGCTCTCTACCCCCTTTGGGGCTCGGGGGGCTTTATCCTCCGAAGCCGCCGCCCTCTGGTGGAGGCCCGTCGTTGCCGTTGTCCTCGCCGCTGTCCCCACCGTCCGTGATGTCCTCGTCCGTAATCGCAGCGCCAGAAGCATCGACACGCTGCCAAGACACCTCGTTGGCGAACTGCTGGCTATACTTCGAACTCACCGTCGCACCGAGACGGCTCTTCGCTCCGGCCAAGGTGAACTTCTCGGGTGTGGCCACCTCGATGATGTTTCCCTGCGCATCCTTCTTGTCCTTCAGCGATGCCATCAGGTTCGGATAGACGAAAATGAACTGCTCGCCCACTGCCACGCGGAAGCCCTTCAGCACGTTGCGCTTCACGGCCTTCATGTACTCAGTGACGGCGGCACGCATGATGCTCGGCTCGATGCTGGTGTTTTCGCAAGCCTCCTCACACACCTCGTTGAAGTCGAGCGTGCCGTTCGACACAGGCGCCGCATAGATGCTGTGCGTTCCCACCTTTGTGTTCTCTTTGAGACAATACTTGACTTTTGCCATAATTAAGTAGAATTAAATTGTTAATAAAGTTAAAAAATCTCTTTGCGTCCATTCATTCAGCTTTGCCGTCTCACATGATGAGTTTTTGGGCCTAACTGATGGACTTTCGTGAGTGTACTAGAAAAATTTTTTTTTCTAACTAGAAAAATTCTTTTTTAATATACTTTCGCCAAAGTCCAGTTTTTGGAACAGCACCGCAAAGGTACGAAAAAAGATTGGCGCTCCAATACGAACGTCAATCTTTTTAACTATGTTTAACAAAACGAGTTAATACTTGAAGCCGACCGAGGCCATATAGCCCTTGATGGACTTTTCCATTTTTTATCATGTTTCGGCTGCGGATTGCAGGATTTCGGATAGGGTGGGGTGAATGTGGATGATGTGTGCCAACTGCTCGACTGTCGTGTGACGGCACATCAGGGCGCTGACTTCCTGAATGAGGTCGGCTGAATGGGAACCGTAGGCGTGGCACCCCAAGATTTCTCCTTGGGGCGAGGCGATGAGCTTGAGCATGCCTTCGGACTCGTTCATGGCAAGCGCCTTTCCGTTGGCTCGCCAGAAGGACTTCTTGCAGACATGGTCGATGCCCTGTTCCTTGCAACGGTCTTCGGAGAGTCCCACGCAGGCGGCTTCTGGCAGGGTGAAGATGGCGGATGGCATGATGTCGAAACGGATGTCATCTGACTTTCCGATGATTTGATTGACCGCATGGATGGCTTGCATCTCGGCTGCATGGGCCAACATCTGACGGCCATTCGCGTCGCCAATGGCATAGATGTGGGGCTGAGTGGTCTGGAGGTGTTCATCGACGGCAACGCCTGTGCGTTCGGAGTAGTCGAAACCTGCCCGGTTGAAGTGGTCGAACACACGAGGCGCACGGCCTACGGCCATTAGCACTTCTTCTGCCTCCACCGTCACGACTTTCCCTTTCTTGTCGGTGAAGACGACCCCTTCGTCTGTGATGGCTGTGACACGGCTCTGCAGATGGAACGTGACGCCCTGCTTCTCTAATGATTTGCGAAGTCGTTTGGCGATGTCGGAATCGAGCATGGGCAGACACTCTTTCAGAAATTCCACCACCGTCACTTGTGTGCCGAAGGCATTGAAGATGCTGGCGAACTCCATGCCGATGACGCCTGCGCCGATGATGCAGAGGCTCTGGGGCAGATGGTCGAGCGACAGCAGGTCGGAAGAGTCGAGCACACGGCGACGGACGGGTTGTTCCAACCGCAATGTCTTGGGCACGGAACCTGTAGCGACGATGATGTGTGGAGCTGTATAGTTCTCGCCTTCAGCCGTCACCGTGTGGGCATCCCGAAACTGTGCCTCAGCCTTGACCAATGTGATGTTCGGATGGGAGAGTAAGGTCTCGATGCCTGAACGGAGCGAGGAAATCACCTCGTCTTTGCGCTGAATAACCTTATGGAAATCAAATTGGTATTCTAAGTCATTTAAGCCAAAGGCCTCGGAATCTTTTAAGGTCTGAATGATTTCCGCATTGCGGGCAAACGACTTGGTGGGGATGCACCCGACATTGAGACAGGTGCCCCCCATACGGTCAGCCTCGAAGATGACGACCTTCAGTCCATTCTTGGCGGAATATTCGGCGGCGCGATAACCTCCAGGGCCAGCGCCGATGATGATGATGTCAGTTTGAGTCATTCCTTCAGTCTTTCATTTCATCATTCTTCATCGCCCGATACGTCACAATCGGATGCTTGGCAGCCAGCACGTCATCGACACGTCCAATCGGCGTGTTGTGTGGGGCTGATTTCACCTCGTCAGGATGGGTCTTTGCTTCTTCGGCAATCTTGCGCATCACGGCAATGAAACTATCGAGCGTCTCCTTCGATTCGTTCTCCGTTGGCTCAATCATGAGCGACTCGTGGAAGAGTAGGGGGAAGTAAATCGTGGGGGCATGATAGCCGTAGTCGAGCAGACGCTTGGCCACATCCATCGTGGTGACACCCGTGGACTTGTCTTTGAGCCCGTCGAACACAAACTCGTGGCAACAGAGTCCGTCGATGGGCAGTTCATAGACATCCTTCAGGCTTTCCTTGATGTAGTTGGCATTGAGCGTGGCCAAAGGACCTACGTTCTTGATTTGTTCAGCTCCCAACGAGAGGATATAGGCGCAAGCCCGCATCATCACGCAGAAATTGCCATTATAAGGACTCACGAAGGGGAAGAATTCCTGCAATCCCTCACGCACTCCCACGGGGCCAGCGCCAGGGCCACCACCACCATGAGGCGTGGAGAAAGTCTTGTGCAGATTGATGTGCATCACATCGAAGCCCATGTCGCCAGGACGGCACACGCCCAGCATGGGGTTGAGGTTGGCGCCATCGTAGTACATCAAACCTCCGCAGTTGTGGATGAGTTCTGCAATCTCCGGGATGTTTTTCTCGAACAGTCCGAGCGTGTTGGGATTGGTCATCATCATCGCTGCAATCTCATCGCCTTGCTCAGCGACAATGCGTTTCAGGTCATCCACATCCACTGTGCCGTCAGACATCGACTTTACTTCCACCACCTCCAGTCCGCAGACAGCAGCCGATGCAGGATTGGTGCCGTGGGCAGAGTCGGGCACAATGACCTTCTTTCGTGCCATGTCGCCACGAGAGCGATGGTAGTTGTCGATGGTCATCAGTCCTGTCAGCTCACCATGTGCACCAGCGTATGGCTTGAACGTGAAGTGCGCCAATCCCGTGAGGGTGCAGAGTGCCTGCTCCAAGAAGAGAACAAGCGCTTTGACTCCCAACACCGTATTGTCAGGTTGCAGGGGGTGCAGATTCTGGAACTTGGGCAATGACGCCATCTCCTCATTGATCTTCGGATTGTATTTCATCGTACATGAGCCGAGGGGATAGAAACCCGTATCAACGCCAAAGTTGTTATTCGACAGATTCGTGTAGTGGCGCACCACCGTCAACTCGTCGCACGCTGGTAGCTCAGCGTCTTTGGTACGGCGCATCGAAGCAGGAATCTCATAATTGCCAACGTGGTTTCTTGGCAGACTGTAGCCTCTACGGCCTTCCTTCGAGAGTTCGAAAATTAAGTTTCCATATAGTCGGTTATTCATGAGGCGGCAATTTTTACGAGGTTATCAATTTCTTCTTTCGTTCGCTTTTCGGTGACGGCAAAGAGGATTCCCTCTTCCAATCTCACGCCTCCCATGATGCCTGCCTCGATGAAGCGGTCATACAGGGCGTTGACATCACCATCGTACTTCACATAGAACTCATTGAAGAAGGGCTGCTCGAATGTCAGTTTGAAACGCCCCGTCTTCAACAGTTCATCGCAGAGATAATGAGCACCGTCGTATGACAGCTGGGCAACCTCCTTCAGTCCCTCTTTGCCCATCAGCGAGAGATAGATGGTGACGAAGAGAGCCATCAGCGACTGGTTGCTACAGATGTTCGACGTGGCCTTCTGGCGACGGATATGCTGCTCACGGGCTTGAAGCGTCAGCACAAAGGCGCGCTGGTTACGATTGTCTTTCGTCATGCCCACGATTCGTCCTGGCATCTTGCGGATGAGCTTCTCCGTACAGCACATATAACCCACGTAGGGACCACCGTACTGCATAGGGATGCCTAAGCTCTGGCCATCACCCACAGCGATGTCTGCACCCCATTCGCCAGGAGTCTTCAGCACAGCCAAGTCGGAGGCGACGCTGTCCATGATGAAGAGTGCCTTCTGTTCGTGGCATGCATCGGCGAAGCCTGTGAAATCCTCCACGATGCCATAGACATTGGGTTGCTGGACGATGACACCAGCCACACCACCTTTTTCAAAAGCAGTCTTCACGTCGTCGAGACTGGTGACCCCATTGCGGATGGGCAGCACCTCAATCTCAATGTCCTTATGCAGGGCGTAGGTCTTCAGCACCTCGAAAGTGAGGGGATCCATACAACCCGTCACCAACACCTTGTTCACTTTCTTGCCAGCTGACACAGCCATCATCATCGCCTCAGCACAGGCGGTTGTGCCGTCATACATCGAGGCGTTGGAGATGTCCATGCCCGTGAGTTCAGCCATCATGCTCTGATACTCGAAGATGTAGTGCAGTGTGCCTTGTGAGATTTCTGCCTGATAAGGGGTGTAGGAGGTCAGGAACTCCGAACGTTGCAACAGGTTTGGAATGACGGAGGGTGTATAGTGGTCATACACCCCCATGCCGGCGAAGCAGGTCAGTTGTTTGTTCTTCTGTCCGAGGTTCTCAAAGGCTTGCCTCAACTCCAGTTCGCTGGCAGAACGTGGCAATTCGTAGCTGCCTTTGAAACGGATGCTCTCAGGTATCTGGGAATAGAGTTCGTCGAGGCTCTTCACCCCCACCTTCTCCAGCATCGCCTTCATGTCATCCTCCGTATGTGGAAAATACTTGTACATAGTTTCGTGTTTAGAGTTTTTGGGTAACGCTATTTTTGCTCCTCACAGAATGCTTCGTAAGCCGTTGCATCCATCAGCTTGTTGAGCTCAGTTATGTCGCTCATTTCCACCTTAATAATCCAGTTCTCGTAGGCATCCTGATTGATGAGCTCAGGCGCGTCTTCCAAAGACTCGTTCACCTCAATCACTGTTCCGCTGACAGGTGAAATCAGGTCGCTGGCGGCCTTCACACTTTCCACAGCACCAAACTCTGTACCAGCCTCCACGTCGTCATCCACATCAGGCATGTCCACATAGACCACGTTGCCTAATGCCTTCTGGGCATAGTCCGTGATGCCGATGATGCCGATTTTGCCCTCAACTTTCAAATACTCATGCGACTCAGAATAAAAAAGTCCTTCAATTACTTTAGCCATAGTTCAAGATTGTTTTATAGTTTAACTTTTCATTTTTTATATTTCTTCTCGTAGAACTGCTTCTTCACCACCTTTCCAGCGAAGGTTTTCTTGCGGATTTGAATCTCCATCTCCGTGCCTAATGCTGAGAATTGGCTGTCGATCAGCGCCATGCAGACGCTCTTGTCCGTCGAGAGGGTATGATAGCCAGTCGTCACTTCACCAATCGGCTGTCCGTCTTTCAACACCGTGTACCCATGACGTGGAATCGCCTTGTCGGCCAGTTCGATGCCCACAAGTTTCTTCGCCACACCTTCCGTCTTTTGTTTCAGCAGAGCATCACGACCGATGAAGTCCTTGTCCAGTTTCACAAACGTCGACAATCCTGCCATGATGGGGGAAATCTCCTCCGTCAGTTCATCGCCATAGAGTGGAAGCCCAGCTTCGAAACGCAATGTGTCTCGACATCCAAGACCGCATGGTTGCACCCCAGAAGCAATGAGTTTGTCCCAGCATCCACGGATGTACTCAGGTGTGGCATACACCTCAAAGCCGTCTTCGCCCGTATAGCCAGATCGAGACACAATCACATCGTCCACCGTTTTCACCGTGTAGAAAGTCAGCTCACTACAAGGAATCCCCAGCACCGTTTCCATCACCTTCTCCGATTCAGGCCCCTGCACGGCAATCTGGCCATAGTCCTCAGAGCAGTTCTGCAACTCAATGTCAAACCCTGCGGAATGCTGTAGCATCCAAGCCCAGTCCTTGTCGATGTTGCTGGCATTGATGACGAGGAAGAAATCGTTCTCGCCCATCTTATATACCAACAGGTCATCCACCGTGCCACCATTCTCGTAGCACATCATGCCATAGTAAATTTTCCCTACAGGTGCACCAGTTATGTCGTTCGTGAAGATGTGTTGCACATAACGCTCAGCATCCTTGCCACAAACCGTCACCTCACCCATGTGGGAGACGTCAAACACCCCCACGTGCTCTCTCACAGCCTTGTGCTCAGGCATGATGCCCGCATATTGGATGGGCATCTCAAAACCACCAAAGGGAGACATCAATGCCCCCTGCTCCACATGCTTGTCGTACAGACAAGTACGTTTTTCTTTTTTGTCCAAATTCTGTTCCATCATCATTTAGGATAATATTTGTATGAAATCTTCTCTCAGATAAGTCTTCTCTATCTGCTCAATCTCCTCCACCTCCGATGGCGTGAGCACCCTTTCCCCCACACAAAGCGTCGTCTTGATGAGCGCCTTCACCTCTTCTAAGGCCAAGTCCGTATAGTCCTTCAGTAATGTGATGCGCTGGCGCACACTCTCCACGCCTTTCCGTTGCAACTTCTCCCTGCTCGGCGTGATGGCCTGCAGCATGTTCTCCATATCCGTGTCGTAGAGCAGGGTTCCATGCACGATATTCCGACCAGGCAGGTGATAGAACGCCGTGCCACTTACCTTCCTCTCGCCAATCATCACATCATTATGGCTCGTGCAGGTTGCCTCCACACCCAATTTCCGAAGCACCAGCAGCACCATGTTGATGAACTTGTGGAACGTGAACCCCACATTGTCCCCGTCACATACATATGACAACATCACATTCCCCATATCGGCATACACGCATCCCCCACCACTTTTCCGACGATACATCTGTATTCCTCTCTCTCGGCAGTACGCCACATTCACCTCATTCTCCACCACCTGATGACGTCCAAAAATGACCGTCGGCGCCACCTGCCATATGAAGAAGCAATCTGGCTCATCCAGATGACGTGCTACCCATTCCTCCATCGCCAGATAGAATGACAGGCGACGTTCCTTCTCCTCAGGCAACGCGATGTACTTCATGTTCGTCATCTTCTCATTATTTATATATCGGGCATCATGCCCTTTTGTGGTTTGGCGGGTAAAGTTACAGAAAAAATGTGGTTCAGTTCATCTAAAATACCTTCTTTTTGCTTTTTACCCTTAAAAATCCTCCAATTTGTGGAAAATTTGTCATCGGCATACCATATTTGAAACAATGAGAAATCCACCATCATGCAATCTTCCCCTTTTATTGCGACACTATTTTGAACATCGTTATTTACTTTTATTGTCTTTTTCGGACGATTTATGGGGCAAGTTGTTGATTATTCGGGAAAGATGACGTACCTTTGCAAACTTAAACGCGAAAGTTATGGTACATTTGGACAAGCAACAGGCACAGGAAAGGTATGAGACGCTGGATGGCATCGGGTTCATCGAATGGGTGACGGATGGCTATTTAGAGGCTATAGGTGGGGCATTGACAGCGGAGAATATGGAGATGCTGAGCGCAGAACAGCATGCGGTGCTGTGCTATCGGTATGTGCTGGACGAGGTGATGGAGGGCGGATTCATCCAGCTGATCCTGAATGGATATGCTCCGTATGTGCTGGAGGGACCCTTCCCGATGGTGGTGAAGAAGGAGTGGGGGACATCAGAAGTCTCAGAAACACCCGAAGTGATGAGAAAGTTCTCGAAACTCTTGTATGAGGTGAAGAAAGAGTATCATCGGCATCAGGAGGAATTGTCGAAAGACATGAGCGACGAGGAGTTCATGGCGCTGTATGAGCAGTTGGAGGAGCTGAACGAGTTGGGCGATGACTTTCTGGATGAACATCAGGAGGAGGTGACCCCGGCTGTGGCGAAGATGATTGTGGAGAAACCAGAGGTTTTCCTATAGTTTAGGGTTTAGAGTTAAGATTAATGTTTGAATTATGGCAAAGAATAAGATAGCGAAGAATCAGCAGGTGAACATCAAGAACAAGAGGGCGTCGTTCGACTATGAGTTTGTCGACACCTTCACGGCAGGCATTGTCCTGACGGGTACGGAGATTAAGAGCATCCGTGCTGGCAAGGCGAGCTTGGTGGACACGTACTGCTATTTCATCAACGGGGAGTTGTGGGTGAAGAACATGTATGTGGCGCAGTATCTGGCGGGCTCCTACAACAATCACTTGGAGCGAAGGGAGCGTAAACTGCTCCTGAACAAGAAGGAAATCCGCAACCTCCAGAATGAAACGAAGGCACCGGGCTTCACCATCGTTCCTGTGCGACTTTTCATCAATGAGAATGGGCTTGCCAAGCTGGACATCGCGCTGGCACGAGGCAAGAAGCAATACGACAAACGGCAAACCCTGAAGGAAAAAGAGGACAGGAGGGAGATTGACAGGGCTAAGAAAGTAAGATTATGACACTACACGACATCATCAAGGAGCGCATACTGGTGCTGGACGGTGCGATGGGCACGATGATTCAGCAGTATGGCTTGACGGAAACGGACTTCAGGGGTGAACAGTTCAAGGATGTGCCTGGACAGATGAAGGGCAACAATGACATCCTTTGTTTGACACGTCCTGATGTGATTGCCGACATCCATCGGAAGTATCTCGATGCTGGTGCCGACCTCATCACCACTTGCAACTTCTCGTCGCAAAGGGTGTCGATGGCCGATTATCAGGTGGAGAACTATTGCCGTGAGATGAACTTGGCTGGAGCGAAGATTGCTTGTCAGTTGGCTGATGAATATACGAAGAAAACCCCGATGAAACCGAGGTTTGTGTTGGGCGATGTAGGCCCCACAAACAAGACGTTGAGCATCTCGCCCGATGTGAGCAACCCTGCTTTGCGAAGCTTGACCTACGATGAGTTGGTGAGTGCCTACGTGGAGCAGATGGAGGCTTTGTTGGAGGGTGGGGTGGATGCCCTGTTGATTGAGACCATCTTCGACTCGCTGAATGCCAAAGCGGCCATCTATGCGTCAGAAATAGCGATGGAATCGGCCAAAAGGCATGTTCCGCTGATGCTGTCCATTACGGTGAGCGACACGGCAGGCAGAACGCTCTCTGGTCAGACCTTGGAGGCATTCTTGGCCAGCGTACAGCATGCCGACATCTTCTCCATCGGATTGAACTGCTCGTTTGGTGCACGCCAACTGAAGCCTTTCCTGAAGGATCTGGCAGAAAAAGCACCTTATTATATCTCAGCCCATCCCAATGCAGGACTGCCCAATTCCATGGGACTCTACGACCAGACGCCTGAGATGATGGCAGAGCAGGTGAAGGAGTATGTGGACGAGGGCTTGGTGAATATCTTGGGTGGATGTTGTGGTACGACAGAGAAATTCATTGAGTTGTACCCGGCCATTGTGGAGGGTAAGGCACCCCATGTGCCTGTGGAGAAGCCCAAGAACATGTGGCTGAGTGGTCTTGATTTGCTCGAACTCACGCCTGAGCGCCGTTTTGTGAATGTGGGCGAACGATGCAATGTGGCTGGTTCAAGGAAATTCCTGCGTCTCATCAATGAGAAGAACTACGAAGAAGCCCTTTCCATAGCACGAAAGCAGGTGGAAGATGGGGCATTGGTGCTCGACATCAACATGGATGATGGCCTCTTGGACGCTAAGCATGAAATGGTGACTTTCCTCAATCTGTTGATGAGCGACCCTGACATCTCGAAGGTGCCCATGATGATTGACTCCAGCGATTGGGAGGTTATCAAGGCTGGTCTGAAATGTGTGCAGGGCAAGAGCATCGTCAATAGCATCTCGCTGAAGGAGGGTGAAGAGAAGTTCCTCGAAAAAGCCCATGAAATCAAACGTTTGGGTGCTGCTACGGTGGTGATGGCCTTCGATGAGCAAGGGCAGGCCACTACCTACGAACGTAAGATAGAGATATGTGAACGTGCTTATCATCTGCTGGTGGACAAGGTTGGTTTCAATCCTCTTGACATCATTTTCGACCCCAATGTGCTGGCTGTGGCCACAGGTATGGAGGAACACAACAACTACGGGCAGGATTTCATCCGTGCGACGGAATGGATTCGCAAGAACCTGCCAGGCGCCCATGTGTCAGGCGGTATCAGCAACCTTTCCTTCTCCTTCAGAGGCAATAACTACATCCGTGAGGCCATGCACGCCGTGTTCCTTTATCACACCATCGCCGTAGGACAAGACATGGGCATTGTCAATCCTGCCACACAGGTGCTCTACAGCGACATCCCTGATGATGTGTTGAATGCCATCGATGATGTCCTGCTCAATCGCATTCCTGAAGCGACTGAGAATCTGATTGAAATTGCTGATCGAATCAAAGCAGAGAAAGACGCTGAGAAAGAAGCACTTAAATCTTCAGCTGTCAACTCAAAATCATCAACTCTCAATTGGAGAAACGGAACGGTTGAAGAGCGATTGAAGCATGCATTGGTGAAAGGTGTGGGCGACTATCTGGAAACAGACCTTGACGAAGCTGTAGCGAAATATGGTAACCCTGTGAAGATTATCGAAGAACCGCTGATGGATGCGATGAACACGGTGGGTGAACTTTTTGGTAGTGGAAAGATGTTCCTGCCCCAAGTGGTGAAGACGGCACGAACGATGAAACGGGCTGTAGGCATTCTGCAACCTCTCATTGAGGCAAGCCGGTCGGAAGGTGCATCGAAAGCAGGTAAAGTGTTGTTGGCTACGGTGAAGGGCGATGTACACGACATCGGCAAGAACATCGTCAGCGTCATCTTGGCTTGCAACAACTACGAAATCATCGACTTGGGTGTGATGGTGCCTACAGAAACCATCGTTGACAAAGCCATCGAGGAGAAGGTCGATATCATCGGACTTTCTGGTCTCATCACGCCTTCATTGGAAGAAATGGTGAATGTGGCTCGTGCGCTCGAAGCACGTGGTGCCAACATTCCTATCATGATAGGAGGAGCCACCACCAGCGAACTGCACACAGCCCTCAAGATTGCGCCTGTCTATCATGGCCCCGTGCTTTGGATGAAGGATGCCTCGCAGAATGTGATTGCCAGTGCTCGTCTGCTCAATCCTGACACAAGAGCCGAATTGGCCGATGAATTGGACAAAAAATATGCCGAACTCCGTTCAGAACGAGGTGAAGGGGAGTCCAGCATGGTAAGTATCGAAGAGGCACGAAAGCGCAAACCCAATTTCTTTGAATGAAAAAGACAAAAGAATGTCTTGGAATGTGGGAGAATGACCGCCAAAAACAAGAAATGACCGACAATTTCCGAATTTGTCGGTTATTTTATGAGGCTGTATCCTTTTCCGTATGATAGTTTTTGCTACCTTTGTCACAAATATAAATCGCCATTTGACAAAATTGGTTCAAAAACTGATGAAATCAGCATTACATATCATATTATTGAGCATTACGCTGGTAGTGACGACGCGGACGATGGCTACAAGTGTTGACAAAACAACCGACTGCCCTTTTATCAAGATAGAGGTGGAACGGTTGCCAGACCTGAATGTGCCTCGTAGCGGACACTCTGTTTTTGTCGTGAATGGCGAGGTGACTGTGGTGGGTGGACATACTTCCGGCTTTGTCCCCACAGCTACGGCAGAGTATTACAAAGATGGCGAATGGCATTTGTTGAAGACTGTCTATATCCATGACGGAGGCTTCTCCGTAGCTATGAAATCAGGGAAAGTGCTTATTGCTGGAGGGTTCAAAGACAATTTGGGCATCGGGCAGAGTTATGAAGTGGAGATGTACGACCCAGACACACATAGCTTCAAGGGATTTGGGTGTCTTGACCAGAAAAGGGCGTCAGCGGCTGCCGTTGAGTTGGATAGTGGCAAAGTGTTGATTGTGGGTAATTGGCATGCCGATGATGGAATGGAGATATTTGATGGGGAAGTCAGTTTCACCCATATTAAAGATGTGTCACAAACACGCTGCCTACCTCATGTGTTTTGCACATCTAATAACGATGTTGTCATTGTGGCTGGTTACGATACACATGGTGATCAAATCGGGACTCCTATCGTGGATCGTTTGCGAGGCGATGCGTTCAATGCCCCTTTGTTCGAGACATGGCGTCCTTTGAAATACGATTTGGCACTCCATAGCGATGATAGTTTCATTGGCGATGAGGCAAAAGGTGTTTATGCTTACCTGATGCCTGTGATGAATGAAAGCGGTCAAGTGGCAATCGTTGAAGTGCGCGACACGGTGTTTTCCCCTCTTTCTACGGTATGCCCTGTGCCTATGAATGGCATTGGCGGACAGATTCAATATATCAGTCCGGTCTTTGTTGACCGCTTACGTCAACGGGGTTACATGGTGGGATTTGACGACAGCCACCGTCTCTATGCGCTTTGCATCGACTATGCTAAAAGTCCGGCACCGCTAACACTTTACCATACTGACCCTTTGCCGGATGCGGCATTGATGACCATCCCCATATTGACGCAAGACGGAGACTTGATGTTGACAGGCG
This sequence comes from uncultured Bacteroidaceae bacterium, assembly GCA_905234125.1. Lineage (GTDB taxonomy): Bacteria > Bacteroidota > Bacteroidia > Bacteroidales > Bacteroidaceae > Minthosoma. Next base: position 27,081 of record CAJOGQ010000060.1, read on the forward strand.
GCGTTAGCCCTGTGCCGAATGGGAATTTTTCTTCATCGGCTCAAGTCTGGCTTCTGCGTTTTAACAATGAAACTCGCGTTGCTTCTGGCGATGCGACGAGCGCTTGGTTGTGGGGTGGAATCACCTTGCTCATATTGATTTTAGTGGGCTTTTTCGTGATGGCGAAATTCAAAAGATATCGAAAAGACCCATCGGAAGTCTCTGAAAAAGAATCGTTGGATGCTACACCCGTCAGGGGTGATGAACAACTGATGCAACGCATCTGCCAATTGATGGATGAACAGCAACTTTTCCTTCGCTCTGGCCTAAAGGTGTCCGACATTGCCGTTGCGTTGGGGACGAATAGCAGGTATGTGTCCGATTGCATCAAAGCCATCAAGGGATGCCCCTTCTTGCAGTTCGTCAACGACTACCGTATGGATTACGCCAAGGAACTGATGCGAAAATATCCTGACAAGAAAATCTCTGCAGTTGCGATGGAATCGGGTTTTTCCAACGACAAGGCTCTGACACGATACTTCAAGGAGCATACGGGCATGACCCCGACAGAGTGGAAAAACAACGACCAAAAATAAGAAACGACCGACAAATTCCGAAATTGTCGGTCGTTTTCGTTGGATGTCAACTCCCATCTCGCTTGTTTCCTTTAACTTTGCAACCGAAACGCCACTTCGGTGGTACAGTATTAACCCAAAAACAATCAAAACAAATGAAGAAATTCAAACTTTTCCTGTTGATGCCGACGGCACTTCTGATTGTGGCCTCCATCTTCGTGATTATCGCTTGTGGAGCTGAAGACCCCGACTCAGACGAAAAACTCGATGAAAGGCAGTGGGTGACCATCAGCCCCCGTTCCCTCAGTTTTCCAGGCGAGGGAGGTAAGGCGAAGCTCAAGATTGAGAGCGGCTTCGACGAAAACCACGATGTCTTTACCTTCGACGAAGACATGCTGACCATCGAGCCAGAAAATCTCTACTCAGACTGCAAAGACTGGATTGTCACCTGCGCACCAAACTATAGAGATGTGCCCCGCGAAACGATGGTTTACGGAGAGTCGATGTGGCACGGCGAAGGAGAATACCGTCGATATTGTTATGACTCCATACGTGTTTACCAAGATGCAGGAGGCCTTCCCGCCAAGCTCGCCAACCTCAAACTGCTCCCAGAAGCAATCAGCTACGAAATACGTAATGAAGACTCCTACTGGCGGTTCGATGACGATGCCACGATGACTCCACTCCCCTTTACCTCCAATATTAGAGGAATCTCATGGGGGGGCCTTGAAATGAACAAGAAAAACGCTACCACCAGCATTGTCGACGGCAAATATAAAGTTGACCTCGACATCGAATATGTGATAGACCATTCCTACTCCGACAACATTCCATCCTTCGGCGCCAACTATCTCAGCAACATGAAACTCTCCCTCCTCATTGGCGTTGACGAAAAGGAACTATTCTTCATCGAAAAAGGCACCCTCTACTTCAACGAAGAAGGAGTGGGCAGTTTCACTAACCCCACCAACGGACAATCTGGCGCTTCCGAAGAAATCACCCATGTCGAAGTTGCCCTCTCCAACATCCCTTGTAGTTCAGGCCCCGAATCCGTCCTCGAGAACAACATTCGAGAAATCAAATTCGACTCCTATTGGAACGAGCAAGCCATCATCACTGGCACTGGCTACAAGAAATTTTACGCCATGCCTAATAACACTGACGTGAAGCCAGCTACAGCCAAATCGGGCGACAACAAGCAGTGGCGCTTCAAGCTCACCTTGATCTACGCCGACTGATTTCCCCTCCCATAGAAGTTTGTGCGTGACGGTTTTTCCCCGTCACGCATTTCTTTTCATCCAACTAAGCGATTCTTTGCCTCTTCCCACCAAGCATCCATCTGTTCCAAGGTTAGGTCTTTCAAGTCCAAACCTTGTTCTTTGGCTTTGGCTTCCACATAATTGAAGCGTTTGATGAACTTCTGATTGGTGTGTTCGAGCGCGTTGTCAGGGTTAATCTTATAGAGACGGGCAGCATTGATGAGACTGAACATGACATCGCCAAACTCCTCGGTGGCGTGTTGCTTGGCTGCAGCTTTAGCTTCTTCTGTTTCAGCATGATTATAGGCCTGTTCAACTTCTGCCTCAAACTCTGCGATTTCCTCCTTCACCTTCTTCCACACATCACGACGGTCTTCCCAATCGAAACCCACATTGCGAGCCTTGTCCTGAACACGATACGCCTTGATGAGCGAGGGTAGGGCATCGGGCACCCCAGAAAGTACGGTCTTGTTGCCGTCCTTCTCTTTCGTCTTGATCTGTTCCCAAGTCTGACGCACTTGATCAGGGGTGTTCGCAACAGCATCGCCATACACATGAGGATGGCGGAAGATGAGCTTGTCACAGAGCTGGTTGCAGACATCTGCTACATCGAACGCTCCCTTCTCCTCACCAATCTTCGAATAGAAGACGATGTGAAGCAGAACATCGCCCAGTTCCTTACAGATATTATGATTGTCGTCCTTGATGAGGGCATCGCAGAGCTCATAAGTCTCCTCGATGGTGTTGGCACGTAGTGACTCGTTCGTCTGTTTCCTATCCCAAGGGCACTTCTCGCGGAGGTCATTCATCACGTCAAGCAGACGTCCAAATGCCTCCATTTTCTCCTGTCTTGTATGCATAATTGTCTATTATATATAATGTGTATCAGAAAATTTCCACAAAGGTACGAAAATTTCTTTGAATTTATTTTGTAGTGTCCGCAAAAAGCACTACCTTTGCACTCGCAATTGACAAAGGAGTTCCTTTAGTGAAGGAAAATGCACCTTGTCAGAGCAATTCAGAACGCACAGTTCCGGAAGGATGGGTGAGTGGCTGAAACCACCAGTTTGCTAAACTGACGTACGGGTTACCGTACCGGGGGTTCGAATCCCCC
>CAJOGQ010000061.1 GCA_905234125.1 uncultured Bacteroidaceae bacterium
CGCCCAGCACTATTCAGTCATATTAGTGCTGGGCGCTCAGGGCAATAACGGATGGACTCTTCGTTTCAGCGGTAAAACCCAAGGCTACAGGTATTTCAAAGTATGCTCATCAAGTAACAGCCTCCCAATCAAGTTTCTCGGACGTGGAAGTTCAAACGAAAGGCATACCGATGTTACCATCGTCATTGGAAAGAATGCACATAAGGGGTATAAGGAACGTGCTCATGGAACAACAGGAGAGTCTTATCTCACATACTTCTATACCGATGACGGCACAAATGCAACTCTTTATGTAAGGACTACTGGTGCTTATCAGGCAAGAATTTTTTCCATTATCCAGTTGAATGATTTTGAAGAAATCAGCGAACTCCCAGGGGATGCGGTTGAGATTACCTTGACATAAAACGGGGATTCTAAAATATATGTACTATCGTCACTGTTGAAACATTCGGTGCTGTAGGTCTTTGCAATAAGACATTTTCATCATTTTGACTTAACGATTCTACAATTCCATAATAAGATAAATCATGTCCTGATGTGAGGTAATATGTGACAATGTGTCCAGATGCCCTGCCGAAGAACACCAAATCACAGCCTTGATTCGGGTGACAATAAGCATACAATCCTCTTGGCACAATTAGTTCACCGTTTACCCGCAACGAATATTGGTTTTGGCTCCAGTACTCTGCGCCCAGCACTAATATGCATCCATTATAAAGCTGATTTGATTGGAAACTTAAAGGAATGTCTGGAATAATTTGTCACCTTCCAGACCCTTTAAGTTAGTATATTAACGAGTCGACTATGCCAAACCCGTACCCAATATATGTTGCAGCAAAATCTTGTTCTTCTGGATTGGTTATTGATAACTTATTTCCTGACCAAGTTAAACTCCAACCGCTTAGTACCGTTCCTGCGATTACCCCAACCTTTGGATTTCCAGCAGTTGATAACCATGACTTTCCTCCGTGATGTATTGCAATAATTCCACAACCAGTCAGTCCATTCGATATGGCTGTAGTCGAAGATGCTGGAACTCCGAAACGTGTTCCTGCGCCCAGCACTATTTTGCGTGTTAGTGCTGGGCGGCGTGTACCCCTCTGGAAACATAAGTACCGACATTAACAACCTCACAACGACTGGCGTGTATGCAACAGCTGATGGCTTACAATATAACTGCAAGGAGAAAGTTGGAACGTTGCTTGTAATTAAGACTACTGGCTCATACTATGCAGTACAATTGTTTTTTGGAGCAACTTGTTTGCACTACAGGAGGAAGACATCAAGCACATGGACTCGTTGGCTGAAAATCACGCCAGAGGAGGAAGAATCGAACACATAACCGATTAGGAGACTGTTATGTCCGTCAATCCTTCCGTGGATGTAACGTAGCCGTCTGGCGTGATAGACATTGAGCAAATAATAAGATGGGAACCCCAGTCAGAAGAGTGGCGGATGTATAGGTTGTTCTCCGAATCTTTCATCAGGCTGCCCCAACCGTTGTCGGTATGGATTGCGGTGATGCGATAATCGCCAGTGTTCGCTTTTGAAAAAGCGAGGACTGCTTGTTTGAGCCCAGTATTGTTGTTGATGAGAATGATGCCTGCGCCCTTGTTGAAAGTGTATTTGCATATCCATCCGTCCCTACCGCTTTGGCCGAACGCAGTCCTTACCGATATGTCAGTTGTCCTTTGACCAACGCCCAGCACTATTCCGATTAGTGCTGGGCGTGAACAAGATGAATAACGACATGCGTTCAAATTGTGATTTCAACAACACTGTTGATGGATGGGGTTATATTTATATCAACACGGCCTCCAACTATCCAATCAATAAAGGAGGTTGGCTTCATCAGATAACGGGCTCAAACGGAGAAAAGCTACAGTACTACTATGTTTCGGCTGGAGAAATCTATACACGCATCTATACTGATAACAATTCCACATGGTATCCTTGGTCTCGCATTGATAATTTCGGGTGCCGAACACTACAAGAACTTGCCACAGCTTTGAGTCCGTACCTATAAAGCCATCAACAAGTGTATTTGTAATGTTGCACCATGCGAACTACCAGTTCTCTGCAAAAGGACTTTCCCGTCTTGTATGGATGCAGTGACGTCATAATAGGATAAGTCTTTATTAGATACGAGGAATGTTACATACAAGGTGTCGCTGCTATGCCAAAAGCATATCAATTCGCAACCTTGAGTCTGATGCCCCATTCCATAAACGCCATAAGGTATTAAAATCGGCTCTCCCGCTCTCAACTTATAAGAGAGTTGAAGATAGTAGGCATCGCCCAGCACTATTCCGATTAGTGCTGGGCGGCTTAGCAGGACTGACCATATTGGAGTTTGCGGAGATTGATTGGAACGACCTTGACACTGGATTGTACTATCTTTCAAGCAGTACAGAGAAGCCGAATCTCAATGAACCTTATGCAAACGGGAGAACGATGGCAATTTCTGTATCACAAGGCGATTCAAAGATTTTCCAAATAGCCTATGATACAGCCCATCCAGCAGAGATTAAGATAAGGAATACGGGAGGAGGTAAGCCTTCTTTCCGTCCGTGGAAGACAATCACAGCAGTATGACTTTATTGTAGGGAAATATAACCGTTTATTGTTATAATCGAAACGTGAGCCGACACATCTTCTGTCTGCCCTCCACGGACATTGAGTTGACTGTTAGGGGTTGCGTACGTCATCCCAGACAGTCTTGTTCCTGCAATCGTGGCTTGTGCCCTCACGCCACCTTCAAGAACAAGAACATCAATCCATGATGATGCTCCATAATGCCAAGCGAGTATAGCCAATCCGGTTTTTGCACCCGCGCCCCTTTCGCTATTTCCGTAGAAATACGCCAAACGAGATTCTCCAGTTCCTGCTGGGATAGTGAAAGGGCAATAGAACTTCACTTGGAAGTCAGGAACGCCCAGCACTGATGCAAGCGATGCTGCAACAGAGGCGCTGGTGAGGTAGTTGTACAGTACTGTCTTGAAGGTCGCAACGGGAACCTTCATGGCGTTGCGATGTCATAGTTGTTGGCATTCTCGTTGCTGTCGTTGTTCAATGCGCCGAACACGTCATTGAGCGTAGTTAATTCTTCACTTGTCATAATAGTAAATGTTTTTGAGTTATTGATTTTTTTATGTTGGTTGTTCAAGTCTGTTGCCACATCCCTCGATTTCCCAGTAGATGCACTCACGGCTGTTGTACATGCCGAGCTTGCACTCGATCTTCACGAAGTAGTAGCCCCATCCGAGCATGGCGTTGTTGCACATGATGACGCGAGGATGGATGTCAGCAGCAGGGATGCCGCCGTAGCCGTCAGGCGGTGTCTGGTTGATGACACCCTGCAAGTCCCAGTCGTACTTGGTGCCGCCACCAACGGAGTACTGCTTCACGTTCTGAGCGAGCAGGCGCATGCCGCTTGTCCCTGCGTAGAACTTGTACCAGTTCGATGTCTGCTGGGCGTTGGTCTGATTCACGAAGTAGAAGACCTTGCCAACGCACTGCCTCAGTTCCTGAAGCGTGTGACCGTTCCATTCCAGCACGGTGTCCGTGCCGTCGTAGAAGGCGATTGGCAGGATGATATTCGAAGTGATGCCGTAGTACACCATGCATCCCGTCTTCAGCGGATTGAGGTAGAAGTAGCTGTAGGTCGTGTCATGGTAGCCGTAGTTGTTAGCGTTCGCGCTGGTGATGTTGACGATGAGGTTATTGATGACACCACGAATCGTCACCTTGTTGAAGTCGCAGTTCTCGGCGGTCAGATAATCAAACGAGCCGTCCTGCGCCTGAATGACGATGGCAAGAACCTGCTTGAAGTAGGTCTTCGGATTCGTCTCAATCATGTTCCAGTGCGCAGAGTCGCTCTCAGGCGGCGTGCCAATCACACTACCACCACCCTTTCGCTCATACGCTTGCTCCGTGCCGTCAGAGAACAGGCGCACCACATTGTCGCACACCTCGTCAGTGTCGTAGTACGTCGTGGTGCTGTTCCAATACCCGCAGAAGCGGTCACGCTTGCCGTACAGCGACACGGGGATGTAGAGAATCTTCTCCGTCGCGCCAGCTATAGATAGCGTCACCTTGAACGTGGAAGCGGAATTGTTGCCGATGTTCGAGTTGAACGAGATGGAGCTTGCAGCAACCGATGCGGTGGAGCCCGTAATAACATTGCCGTTGGAGTCGAGCGCCTGACGTATCAGCGTGCCGCCGGAATAGGCAGTGCGGGCGCCAGAGCCCTCTCTCTTGAAGGCTCTGACGGTGACTGTCACGATGAGCGTCCTCGCTGGGTCAATCGTGACCACATTGGGGTCTGCTTCAAGCTCATAGACGGTGGCGTTCTGGCCGTCATTCCCGTCCTCGCCGTCAACAATAGGCACTATGTCAAGAACTCCTGTCAGATTCATGATGATGGTGCTTCATCGGTTGCTTCACATGCGAATCGGAATCCTCCAGCGGCAAAGGCGGTGGCATAGTCAACCACATACACCTTCGGATTGCCGTCGGCTCCCGTTATCTTGGCGGTCTCAGCCGTGACGTTCTGCCCAGCCTTATTCAGGATGCGTGCGGACTTCCAGTAGTAGCTGCTGGTCTTGTCCGTCTCGCCCGTGCGGTTCGTCACCTTGGCCACACAGCGGAGGTACTCGCCCTTCTTGATGCTGCCCTCCCTGTCCTTAATCTTGGTCGTACTGCCGGCACTTGCGACGGTGAAGTTCTCAATCGTCACGATGTCGGGGTCTCCAAGGTCACGGATTTTCTCGGAAGCAGTGGCCGCCTCTCCGTCGTTTGCGTCAAGCAGCTTGCCAATCATTACACCCATGCCACCGATGTACGATGGAAGAAGTGTCAGCGACTGCACACTTGACGGAACTGTCGTATCGCCTGCACGGAAGTACAGGGTGTTGATACCGATGGAGTCTGCGAAGGACACCTTGTAGCCAGTGGCGTTGATGGCAGAGAAGCCCACCACATACGCACCGTTGATGACCGCACCCACATTGACCGAGATGCTGTCGTTCGTGTTGCTGTCGTTGTCGAACGACGTCTTGCTCAGGATGAGGTCGAGCTTGTTGCCTGTACCACCGACAAGTTCGCTGATGCGCACGTTGCGCTCTGCCTCGATCGTGAAGTCGTCGATGCCGTCCACCTTGCCGACAAAGCGGATGATATCGTCATCACCACGGCTGAGGTCGGTGGGGATGTTGCCGATGAAGGTCACCCAAGGATGCGCTGTGTCGGAATAATCCAGTTCAAGGAGAGGGGTCGTGCCGTCAGCGGAAAGGTAGTTGGCGCTGCGGTACTTGTTGGACGAACCCACACGAGTCCAGTAGATAGCCAATCCGTTGTAGTACCATTGCTGGTTGGCCGTGCTGGCCTGACCTGCAGACGTGGCGATACCTGCCACAAATCCGTACTCAATCGTGCTGCCCTCCACGCCATCGTAACAGCGTGGGGTCAGTTTAGGTCTTAACGCCGACTGGGTTTTCCAGTCAGGGAAGTAGGTCGTGCCGCTGTATGACTGCGACAGAGCACCTTCCACGTCCAGCGTTGGGAATGCCTGTGAACCGTCAGCCACAGGAATGATGTCAAGGACACCGGTCAAAATTGTTCCCATAGTTATTCCTCATTGTTTTCGCCTTCCTCCGACTGCTCGCCATCCCCTCCCTCATCAGAAGGTTCTGGGTCGCTCTCGCCGTTCTCGGCTGGTTCATTACTTTCCTCTTCCGCAGCTGGTTCCGCCTGCTGAGTTTCCTCGGGCTGTGCGGTCTCAACGTTCTCAACCTCTTCGTTGTTCTCTTCATCAGGGGCTTCCTCACTTTCCCCGTTGATCAGCATGTCAACCTCGTGCTGTGTCGCCACCTCGATGGGGAACACGCCGTGAAGCTGTCTGATTCGTGCCAGTTCCAGGACTGCCCGTCCGTCTGGCAATACCCTTGCATACGGAAAGACGCTCTTCACCTGTGCGAAGGGTACCAATAAATACATGATTGTCTTCATATCGAATTATGTTTTGGGGTTACACTTTCAGTTCGTCTTGTCCGCAAACGAGCTTGCCGTTGCTGTCTGCAAGGTACTTCGTCCCGACCTTGATGGGCTTGAACGCCCGCATGAAGTACACGTCGGGCTTCAGGCTTGTCACGTTGGCAGATGTGGCGCTGAAGTTCGTCCTTGCCTTGCCGCTGACAGTCTGCCCACGGCTGTACATCGTGCGGCTGTTGCCGTTCTTCACATACCAGTCGAAGCGGAAGAGCTCGTTCATCTCCTCCACGGTGAGGTCGCCTGACTTCGCCCTCAGCTGCACATATCTGGTGATGTTCTCGTCACCAACCAGCTTGATGCCGATTTCTCCGAACACGAAGCCCTCCACGTCCTTGCGGCAGATCCTGCGGTAGTCGAAGTACACACGCTGCGCTCCATGCAGGTAGTCGGGCTGTGTAGGTGTCTCGTCTCCGATAGGCGATGCGCTGGCCATCAGTCTCAGGCGGTCGAAGTAGTCAATCTCCACCTGAATGGTGCCTGGCAACTCGAACGTGTTGTTGTTAAGGAAAGCGGTTCTCAGCCAGCACTGGTTCTCGTTCGTGATGGGTGAGTACTGCGAGCCGTCCCACAGGTACCAGAAGTACTTGCAGTTGGCATCGGCAACCTCGGCATTCTCTCGATACAGCTGCACACCGATGGTCAGCAGGCGCTTGCCATTCGTCTTCGTGTATTCCAATGGCCAGATGTCAAGGCTTGTCGGGAAGTCCTCGCTGGGGAGAAGTTTGTACTGCACGGTGGTGGCCGTCTTCGTGGTCAGTTCGATGATGTTCTCGAAGCTCTTCACAAGTCCGTCCAGGGCATCCGTCACGTTGACCATGATGATGATGCTGCACACGCTTGTAGGAGGCGTGTTCAGGAAGAACACAACGGAATCAGCAGGAGCGGTCACACCTTGTATCGTGGTGCCGTCGCTGATGTAGTACTTGCTCGTCTCGGTGTTGTCGATGGGCGTGTCCACCCACTCGTTGTTCACCATGTGACGATACATGGCCGTCACGCTCTGTATGGCGCACCGTCCTGAATACTCGCCGTTCGGGTCGTCCGCGTTCACCCACGGCTTAATGATCAGCGGAATGATTGCCCTGCTCGGGTCATACTCCATCGCCTGCGTGTCGTAGGTCTGGTGCGGGGAACCTTGCAGGATGGTGTACCCTGTCGCATAGGTTAGCGGGTCGCGCTGGATGATGATGTCACTACCTTGAATTTTCATGTCTCTATACGAAATTAAATGTCTTCGATACTGTCTTGTTCTCTCCCGTTCCCATCGGTATCAGCACAGCCACCGTGAAGCGTGCGAGTCGGCGCACCTTGAACTGGTCTCCAAAGTCGTAGCGGTTCTGCGATGGGTTCTGCACAAGCAGCAGCCTTGTGTGTGCCTGGTCCTGATAGCATTGGTTCACGCCTACCGTGTTCCAAGTGTTGTCCTTGGCGGCATCGCCGGTCTCTCTCGTCCAAGTGACGGTGTGGTAATCCTGACCCATCACCTTTTCCGTGACATCCCAGCCGTTGAACATGATGCGGAAGTATATCTCCATCTGGAAGTTCGTCTGCCTCATGTTCGGCACAGGGCTCTGCGTCTTGTGCAGGTCGATATCCCAGTTATTATTGCCGCCCATCATCACCCAGTCGGCACTATACCATGTCGGTTCCTGAGTGGTTCCAGTCCTGTTGCAGCCCCACATGGCACCCATCCACGTCACGGTATCGACAAGGTATGCCGTCTCGATGTACTCGTCATCGACACGCTGCCTGGTCTTGTCCACCTTATAGTAGTCCGAGGGGCTCTGAGCTGTCTCCAAGCTCCACTCGCCTCGGTAGTTCTGCTGCTTGACCACACGCCCCATCCAGTCGATGTGGACGAAGTTCTCAGCGAAGAGGAATCGGGTGTACACACCTACATGCTCGTGGGGGTCTCCGAGGTTGCGGTAATGGAACCAGTCGTTCAGCACCTCGATGTCGGGAAGACGACCGACTGTTGTCTGATAGTTCTCGTCATCCACAACGGGGCTAAAGAGATAATCCAGGAACTCCAAACGACCTTCAGTGTTGCTGATATGCCACACTCTTGCTCGCTCTGCCTTGGAGTCATCCAGCAACGCCGCAGCATTGCCCCGACGGACGAGGTTGAACCCTGCGGTGGGGGCGAAGTTGGTAGTTCCCACGATTATCCCGATAGCTTGGTCGTTGTACAGCGTCACGTCGATGAAGAAATGCTCCTGGTCGATGGCGTTGCACAGCATCCATGACGGATGCACGAAATATCCCTGGTCGGTAGGCTTGCGGCTGCGCAGGTTGTTGGCCACGCTCCACAAGATGTCACCTTCCCATATAGTGATGACCGATGTCTCACTCTCCTTCTTCAACCACAATCGGTATGAATGGGTGTTCTCGTCCAGCACCACAACCCTCTCGATGGAAGCGACATCAGAGAAGTAGTAGTCACCCTCCATCGCATGGAGCTGGTTGATGATCAAGTCCATCACGGTGAGGCTTCCACGCACCTCGAGATTGGATGTCTGCAACCTGTCCTTGTTGGTCAGGAAGGTGCCACGTCCATTCACCATCGAATCCACCGAACCGATGGTTTCCGCAAGTTTCCGCTCGTTGGCCTCGCTGGCAAGTCCATCGTCACCAAGTACGAGCTTCTTCCCTGCGGTCATGGTGTCAGCGGCGCTCACATTGCCGCCAGCGTTCACATTTCCACCCGACAATCCACCATCATATCTTGTCGCACCCTTCACCACGTCGATGTCCCCGAATGTGGCCTTGTTGGGGTCGGTGTCATCCGTGTCCTTGCGGAGGAACTGGGCAAGCGCCTCGACCTTCTTCATGAAGTCACGGTCGGTCCTGAGAGCCGAATAGACGTTCGAGTCCGTTGGCTCTGCCGTGCTGTTGGTGGTCAACAGGTCGTAGGCACGGGCAAGAGCGAGGAAGTCGCTCGCCTTGATCTTCTTGCCCTCGCTGAGCTCGATGTATGAGTCAGAAGGAAGCGAGTCAACCCCTTCAAGGTCAACCACCCTCGCCGCATACTCCCGAATCTTGTCCAGGACTTCGGCAACAATCCTATCGAACTCGCTCTGCGTCATACGCTTCTATTCATCGTTTCGCCTTCAACATCGGCTATTCTGTAATCGTCTTCTTCCTCACCCACCCTTCTCAGTCGGAGTGCATTTGCATTCTCGACCGCTGGCTGGAGGTTGATGACCCGCTGGACGGTCTGCGTGAAGATGTAGCTACGCAAATCCTCCATCTCCGCATTCACTTCTGGAACATCGCTCTCGTGGCGGCTGTACCGCACGCCATCGAAATAGACGTAGGTGCAGGTGAGCAGTCGGTTCAGCAGGTCAGCGAACCACACGGGGCATCCCTCGCTGTTGCCGAGGGTGAATGTCTTCATCAGCATCTCGTGACTGTGCACATCCACCGTGTCGTACAGGCTGGTGGTGAACTGCGCATTGTCCACGCCGAACGCCCAGTTATCATCCTTGAACCCGCCTGGCACCCGGAAATCGAAGAACTGTCGGGTGCCGTTCACAACGAATGCCGTATCCATGCGCCTGCGGTTGTCAATCATCGAGTACTGGATGAGGGTCGTCTGGTCGAGCAGTTCAGTTTCCGCCGTGATGCAGAACGGCTCACTCTCCATGTCACCAAGCAGCATAACGTAGATGCCGGGCGACCACCCCGTCATCACCCATGTCTTGACGGTGCACCAGTCGTTCATGCTCCAGGAACTCCAGTTCTCCGTCCATGTGGAACCTGTCTCAACATTCTTCACTCTCAGCGTGGGCGCGCTCCCGTCATAGTCGCCTGCTATGGGTGCGGACGATGTAAGCTGGAGCACCTGCACAAGGATGCGGTCGGTGGCCTTCCACGTCTGAGTGTACTTGCTCTTGGCTCCGAACTTGTCCGTTGTCGGATGCCAGAACACCGGGGTGAATGGACTTATCTTATAACTCATGAATCGCTTCAATCAATTCGTATTCCACAATATCCTCGCTCTGATACCTCAACGTCACACTTTCTATATATCCCTTGTATGTCTCATCGTTCCACCCGAACTCCACAAGACCGCTGAGGTCATAAGGGAGAACTTGGTCGGATGTGGACACCTTCAAATTGTTCACTCTGAAGAGTCGGTCGGATGCCGTGAAGATGAAATTCTTGATGACACTCTGACCACCTATCACCACATCACGGAAACCTCTCGTCATGGAGAGCTTCAATCCGTTGCAGAAGGATGCGATGTAGCCCTTGTTTGCCTCGACCATGTAGATGGGAGCCAGCACGGCATTGAAGACGGTGTTGGTGAAGGTGCCGGTGATGGCGACATTCCTGTCTATCTTCCAATGGCCAGCCTCCAAAGCACTCTCGCACTTCACAAGGAACACGTCCTCGTCCTTGTCGGTGCTCTCCTTCTCGCTCTTCTTGGCAACCGCTTCCTCGATGCCGTAGCAGTCGGCACGGTAGGGACTCTTCAATTCGAGGGAAGACTCCTTCAACGTCACGCCTGTCATATAGTAGTTCTCAAAGTTCCACTCATCACGTCCACGGTTGTCGTTCTCGTAGTCCTTCTTCTCATAGCCGATATTCACCTCACTGTACAATCTGGCTGCATCCACACTTCTCTCGAAGCCGTTCACGCTCTCCAAGGTCTTCTCCACCACACCAGCGAACAAGTCGGAACGATGCAGGAACTCCACGCTTGCGACATGCTGGTTGTTGCTGATGGTGCCGTCATCGGTCACAACATAGACATATCCATACACAGCCTCCATGAACTTGGCGAAGTCGTTGAAGGATGTGTGAATGTAAGCGTCATCGAACCCGCGGGCGCTCTCTGCCGCCAGCAGCTTCAATCCGCTGAGGCGAAGGTTTGTTTCTCCGTTCATCGTCTGACGGATGCTGCCGCTGATGCTCATCTTTCCGTCTGCGACCGACTGCAATATCTTGTTGAGAAGAACGGAGGGTTCTATCACGTCCATGTTCACGCTGCCGCCTCTCGCCTCCCAGTCGAGGAAAGCGTAGTTGGTGTTTACCCAGAACTCTTCGTCGTCGTAGAAGTAGATGGTCTGCCCTGGCTGTCCTCTCCGTATCATCAGCGTGACGTGCCTGTCTTTCGGTATGGTGAACTCCCCGTGAAGAGTGGGGGCGAACTTGCGTCCATCGGTAGAGGTGAGCGTTTCACTGGCTATCGTCGTCACCTGACCCGCCGTGCTTGCATCACCAAGCGTGTTGTACGTCGTTGCCCACGCCAATATCATCAACGTCATGCTGTAGCCGACATCGGTTGCACCGTACTTCCTCTCGATGCGGAAATTCCTGAAGTCGTACTTCAATGTGCTCTGCTTGTAGGTGGTCAGGTAATAGTCGTCACCATCGCTGTCATTCAGCCAGAAGCGACCCGTCTGCGATGCAAGTGCCACTGACTCGTGATCAACCACTCCCTGCTCGTTGGCAATGGTGAATGGGAGTGTCCAATATCGGCTGATAACCCCTTGCTCGGAATCAACAATCACCTGCTGCCATGTCTCTTCTCCAGAGATTGTGTCACCCGTCAGCATGTAGTCAACATGGTTCTGCGTCATCACACGGTCATACAGGAGAGGCGAGGACGATTTCAACTGGGACACCTGATAGCTGTTCTTCGTGCCGCCGTTCGCCTTGATCAGCGATGCAGCCGAATTGTCGATGCAGGAGATAGTGACCTTGTTGCCGTCATAGACGAAGGTGGAGAAATCCAGCGGACACTGCCACGCCTCGCTGAACTGCCAGACGTTGTTGCTGGTGAACAAGGCGAAGGATGCCACACTGCCAAGATAGTTGGTGTTCCACAAGTCCACAAGCAGGTCGGCGGCATCACCAACGAACTCGATACGGCTGCCGTACTTGCGCACAACTCCGCCATAGTCCTTCCTCTGCCATGACTGTTCGAGCTGGGCACCATTGGCGACCAACTCGCTCACATCGTGGCAGTTCACTGATGATGTCGTGACAACATCGGAACCGATATGAAGGTAATAGCGGCAGAGCATATCTTTTGGTTTTGCCGCAAATGTACGACAAAAATCCGCTCATCCTCCTCAATCGTCCGAATCTCAAAACAAGGTGTTTCGGTAACTGCTTGATTTTTATGGCAATAGCGAGCAATCCCGAAACACGCTTTTTTCACTTGCCTAATAGACGGCAATCAGCTTTTCAACACGGAAGCACCGCATCGCCTGCTTCTTGATGTCATAGTAGGCCATCGTCTTGTAGCTGGGTTTGGTGACCTTCTTCCCGTTGAGGCTTGCCCCTGCTGGGAGCCCTTTCAGTGTCCCGAAAGCATAGCGGAACTGGCCGTTGGTTTTGCGGTAGAGGAACTGTACCACATCCTCTCTCATCCTCAATGCGAGCCTGTAGAGGTTCCACGCTTGTTTCACGCACTCGCTCCATGTTCCATAGGCGTTGACCCAAAGGTTGTGCGCATACTTCATCACTCTCACTCTGAACTTTTTCTGTTTCATAATCTCTCGTTTTTGATGGTTGAACTTGTATTTGAATTATACTGTAAAGTTCTTCATTTTTGACGATATTTGCAAACAGAAACTTCACCATTTTATCACCTTAACTTTTGGCAACTTTTTGACCTATGCGAACAAAAAACACACTTCTCGGTACTACCGAACCCTCATTAAAAATATCCACATTATGAGAAGAACAACAATCAATGCAAGGCTCGGCAGGATCGAGCAAAAGTGCGACCAGATGGCGGCACTCCTCACGAAGCTCAACAAGCTCGTTCGAGGACAAGTAATCGACAGCCTCATTGACACGATGAGGCGAGAAGCAATCAGAATGCGTAACATCAGCAGGGCAGAAAGGGAGAGGAGCAATGAACTACACGGATGAATTGCTTAGGCACCTTCCCATGCTGAAGGAGATGGCACGGAAGTACTGCAAGGACGAGCTCGACCGTGAAGACCTTGTGGGCGACACCATCCTCCGGCTATGGCTACACAGGGACGACTTCGACGAGAGGCACGCACTCAAGAGCCTTGCTTGGAAAATCATGCAGAACCTCTACATCAACAAGTACAACAGGCACAAGTGCGTCGCCTTCGTCGAACTGTTCTCGACAAGCGAACCCATCAACCATGTGCATGCAGACGACCTCATCAGGGTGAAGCAGGTGGCGGCGATCGTGAAGGAAGCAAGCGCACGCTCCGTCTGCATCCGCCCCGTGGTCATGTATGCCCTTGGCTATTCATACAAGGAGATATCGGATGCCCTCGACATCCCGATGGGGACTGTGCAGAGGCGAATCCATGAAGGCAGGAGGATGCTGAGAAACGAAATGTCGAAATAAAAAAGCCCCGGCACGATTGTACCGAGGCCTCCAGCCTGTTGTCTTAAATAAAGGAAGTCGTGCAGGAACTGGACTGCACTTCATTTTACACAAGGCGCAAACCTTGGAAATCCAATCCCATCTTGTTCACAAAAGTCTGTATCTTCTGCAACTGGGAATCTGAAATATAGGTGTTTCCCTTCTTGTACTGATGCATCAGCGAACTGTTTATTCCTATCATCTTCGCAAAAGCCGACACGTTGATGAACGAATAATACTCAAAGAAGGATGCGAGGTCAAACTTGAAAGTGGGGCTCTCCATCAGGGCGGCAGGGACTTCCTCTCCGCTTTCCTGATAAACCTCCTTCATCTCGTCAATGCTGTTGAAGAAGTCCTCTTTTGCTTCAGCGATTGTATCGCCAGAGCCGAGAGCCGTGAACTTTTCACTCTCTTTGTTGTATGCGATGTAGGTTCCATCGTCCTGTTTCTCTATTGCAACTAACATAATTCTCATGATTTTGGTTTAACAATCTATTTGTTTGGGGGAGTCAGATAGGCTATGCGCCTATCTGACTTAAAATCTTCTTCATTAGTTTCGGTCTAACTTCTTGTGACCAATGCCTTTCAATCTGTAAGATGTCCTTTTTGACCGGGTGCATGTAGATGTCGTGCTTTTTCCCATGCCTTACGAACTTGTAGCCTTTTGAGATGGCCAATCTTTTCATCTCGTTCCAGTTCATTGTTGAATTGTTTTAAGTGGGTTAATACTTCCTTTATTTTTAAGACACTACAAAGGTACGGCTTTTTTTTGTAACAAACAAATATTTATATAATAAAATTGTTATATATTTTGTTTTTTAACATTTCATCCTTTTTTGACCACCTTTTGACCACCTGAACAAAACATAATGCCCACCTCGCTTCACAGCGTGATGGGCACAAGTCATAAACTAACCATTTTCAAAACCATGAAAATAAGATTCATCGGTGACTTTTTTGCAATCTACTAAAAAACCTATTTACTAACCAATAAAACCGATATGAATGATTACTACTTCTTGGTCTGATTCTTCATCCGTTTCACTTCACTCACAGCATTCTTGACGAGGTTTCCATACACGCTTGCACTCACAACCCTTGTATCTATGCTCATCTTGTAGTGGCTCATCACGAATGCAATTTCGGCGTCAAAGCCCTTGCGGATTTCCTCTGGCGTGGACTGCGCCTTGTCGCCAGTCTTCTTCGCCATGCTTCTTTCGATGGAGAAGCGGACGCTGCGCTCCTCGTTCTTGACGAAGGTGAGCAACGCTTCATCGCTCATCTTGGTGGCGTTCCTCTTGCCCATGGACGCAAGATATTCCCTCACCTCATCCCTATCCTTCTTGTCACCATACTCGACCACGAATGCAGCCAGCGACATCACCAGCATCTTCGCCCTCGCCTTGGCGTCACCTCCATGCTCACCGATGTACATCTTCAGCCCAACAGGATCTGCGATGCTTCGGTACTGCATGATGAGGTCAGCGGCCACCTTCTTCACTCCCTCTGACGTGGATGGCATATCGAGCATTCCTGCAAGCGAGCCGTACTCACCGCAGGAGATGTCGATAAAGTCTGCTATGCACAGCCTGTCAAGTCTCACCTCTTCCATCAGCTCCCCCTCCTATACCTTACGAACTCGTCACGGTAGGCTTGCTCCATCATCAGTCGCATCTCCATCCGTGCGAGCCTGTTCCGCTCGTCCATCTTCTTTTCGAGGCGCTTGTAGTCGTTGACCACCACCATCTTCGGTTCTGACTGGCGCATATCGGACACGCCGCGCATGAGAGGAACTTCCATCTTCCATTCGTCAACATCTGGGTACACCATCGCACCCTTCGGCAGATCCACCACAACAGGTTTGTCAGGAGTGAGCCATGCAGAGTTCCCGACAACGACAACCTCATGCTTTCCACCATCGCCGACCATAGCCAAGCCACCATCGTGTCCTTTCTCACCAGTACCCTTGGCATACGCCTTGATGGGGGTGGCGAGGATGGTGGCCACTTGGATGGCACCCATAGCAGCTACAATAGCTGCCATCCATGGACCAGTCTTCAAGGCCTCGGTAATAGCCACAGCCGTAGCGATACCAGCCTCTGCTACAGACATCGCCTTGTCCCAGACGGCTTTCTTGTATTCAAGGTCGGCTTTCTTCTTCTCCAATTCAGCTTCCTTGTCAGCACGCCTCTGCTCGGCTGCTGTCTTGCGAGCCTCTGCTTCCTCCGTGGTGATGACACCATGCTCAGCCAAGGCGGTAATACGTTCAACTTCCTCGTCATACTTCTTTTGGTTCGCCTCCTTCTCCTCGTCTATCTTCTGAATCTGACCGTCATACAGGGCACCCATCAGACCGCTAATCTTGCTTATCGCCTGACCTGCAACCTGCATCCATCGCCTCATGTTCTGCTGACGCTTCTTGGCAAGATCGTCATCTGCTTTCTTTTCTCGCTCCATGGCGGCAACGGCATCGTCTGCCTCCTTCTTTGCCAAGTCTGCCCTCGCTTTCGCCAGCTCACGCATCGCCTTCTCTCTATCCTTGTCGGTCATCTCCTCAACGTCGAGTTGCTTCTCCAGGGACTCAATTACGGCAAGGGCAGAAGCCTGCTCGTACCTCACCTTTGCATCATACAGGGCACGCTCGTACTCCTCCTTCGTGATGAGGCCCTCTGCATATTCCTGCTCAATGGCTGTCACCTCTTCCACATAGGCGGTGTCTCTCAACGACTTCTGCACGGCATAGAACTCGCTGATTCGACCTATTTCAGCGTTGGCGAACTTCTTCCTCGCTTCGCTGATAGCCTCGTTCTTCTCATGCTCTGCAGCAAGTTCGGCAGCCATCATCTCCTCATTCAGCACCTCAATGCCCTTGGCGTACTCTTCTTGACTGATTTTCCGCTGGGCGAGGCTCGCATCCAGTTCTCCCTTCTGCTTGTCGAAGTTCTTACGTGCAGCGACAATAGCGGCAGCCATTTCAGCCTCAGCATACTGGGCAGAGAGTTTCATTTCTTCCTCGCTGCCTTCCTCCACCAGCTTCAATCTGTCCTCTATGGTCTTCCTCGTGGCTTCCATGATGATTTCACGCACCTCTTCCATGTTTTTTGCCTCAGCAGCCTTGCTGGGAGACACGGTTGAAGTTGTACCACCACTTCCACCACCACCTCCTTTGGTTTCTTCGAGTTGCTGGTCTTCTTGCTTCTCTTGTTCGCCATTCCCTTTGGATGATGATTTTGTCTTATCTCTTCCAAGTATTGCCCTTCGCTCTGCCTTATCGTACGCATCGACAATCTCATTGCTCATATCCTTGATGTTCTGCAACCTCGATTTCCATAGTTCGGTGACGGCATCTCCGAACTTGTCAAAGTCAAGATTGAACAGGGCTCTGGTGGCTCGTGCCAACCCTTCAAGCAATGTTACGGACTGCTTAACACCAGTCTTCACATTTATCCACACAACATTCAAAGCAAATCCGATGTACTGCACGGCGCCACGAAGAAGTATGCTCTCGTCATACCACTGCACAAACCAGTCAACAATTTGCTGAACGTATGTGACTACACGGATCAACGCATCTGCAATGTAGTTCTTTGCAGCAAGCGTAGCCTCCTCAAATCCTTCATCTGTCATATCGAAGAGTGCAGCAACACGCTTGTTCAGCTCCTTCATCTTGTCAATGTGCTGGTCGTGAAGTTCGCCAACCTCACCCGTCACCTTCTTCACCTCTTCGAGGTTCGTGGTCATCTCTCCCAGGTACTTCACCAACTCCATACCGCCAGCAGCACCATTGCGACCGAACACCTCTTTGAACGCATTGCTCACCTCTTGGCTTTCACGCGGCAGTTCTCCAATCTTCCTGCTTACCTCCTGAAGGTAATCGAAGAAGTTTGCCTCACCATTCAACAGTTTCTCGTTCCACTCGTCGGTACTGATTCCGAGGTCTTCAAGTGCCTTCTTCGTGCCAGAACTCATCTCACCAAGTCGCTTCGTCGCCATCTGCATCATCTGCAAACCCTGCTCGTTGAAGATACCGCTACGAGTTTGTGCCAGGACCGCTGCAAGCTCGCTACCATCCAGCTTCATGTCTTTGAAGATGGGGGCGTACCGCTCCATGTTGCTCAGCATGTTGCCCGACAGATCCGCGCCAGCTTGGAACCCACCACGAACGATATCCAATGCCTCACGGCTGTCAATGCCGTACTGCTTCATCAATATATCGACAGCGGAAAGGACATCCTTGTAGTCCTTATCCAACTCATCAGCAACAGCCTGAATCTCGCTACGCACATCAACCAGTTCTTCACCGCTCACATCCAGGAACTCCCTCGTGAGCCTTGTGGCCTCCATGATGCCCTTGTTGTAGTCGTACCACCACTTGAACGCTGCAATGGTGCCACCTATGCCGAGGATGGTAAGGATGACAGGATTGGCGAGGAATCCGCTGAGTGTGGTGAAGAACGCCTTGGTCTTGGTGGTCAACCCCTCTATCACGTTCCCTGCTCCTGAGTCCGCCAATGATTTCAGCGATGAGGCGAACTTGCCATTGATGCCAACCGCATTCAGCATGGTGTCGACGAATCCGCCAGCAGCTATCGCATAATTGCCGACATTCCGCTGGAACTCGCCCATATCAGCCGCCAAGTCCTTCAGATGGGCATCCATTTTGAGAATTTCCTCGTTCATCGCCTGACCCATAGGGCTTGCCTTTTCCTCATCGGTCATCTTCTTGTAGGCCATCTTCAACTGCTCCAACTGGAGTGATAGCTGCTGATAGCTACCCTCCACGGCATTCAGTTCCTTGTACTGATTTTTGAGGATGCGGTTCAGTTCTCCGGTGCTCTCCTTGGCTTTCCTGTACTCGTCCTCGATGCGGATCAGCTCCCTTGCATACTCTTCCTCCTTGATGGTGCCAGCAGAGTACTCCGCATTGAGCAGCTTCTTCTGCGCAGTCAGGTCTTTCATCGTAGCCTGCTCCTTCAACAGCTTGGCAAGGTTCTGCTCACGGGTGCCGATGAATGTCTTTGCCACCTCCAGCATGTTCTTATCCTGCATGAACGCCTCACGCTTCACCTTGTTCTCCTTCTCTATCTCGGCAAGTTCACGGCTGATGGCATTGGATGTCTGGCCAACTATCTCCCTCTGCTGCTGCA
>CAJOGQ010000062.1 GCA_905234125.1 uncultured Bacteroidaceae bacterium
CCAGAATGTGGAGAACGGTCTGGCTTCACGATGCAGCTTCTGCGGAATCGAGAATCAGGAGTATCAGCCCCCTCAGATATGGAAACCGATTTCTCTGAAGGGAATGCAACTTATCCGCAACTACATGAAGCGGTGTGATGAGAACACCTACATGAAGCCTTGCGAATACGAAGAGGCCGAAATTCTTGCCTGCAACGATGACGACTTCTTGAAGCAAATCGACTGGCAATTCAAGTTCAAGCCCCGTCAGGAAGTGGATTTGTCGTGGATCATGCCTACCATCGACGAGTTTGAGAATGAGGAGTGCAGGAAAGCGGCACTTGCCCTTGACCCTGCAAGAGATTCGTTCCGCCGAAGGGTTGGAGTGCGAGGCTTCCGCCTGGCTTTGCTTTGCACGACGCTCTATCCACAAATGAACAATCGGGCAATCAATACCATCACCAACTTCGTGAAGTGGTGGATGAAGGTCGATCTGGAGAACATCCTGAAATTGTTGGGTGAGCGATACAACGAGCAGACGAACAAGGTGGTCGGATTTGTCAACCAAGACGTGTTTGCGAGCCTTCAAGATGAGTTTACCAAGAACGACGTGATGACCGCCATGCGTAGGCAAAACAAGAAATCCAGAGTGACCGATGTCATCTACCGCTGGAAGAAAATGGGAGCCATCGATGAAGTCGATAAGTATGTCTATAAAAAGAAGAACAAATGAAAAAGCTGTGGATAAATGACAAAGTGGAGGCTTTGTTGCGCAAGTACAATCCTCTTGGCTTTCGGTTCTCGAATGGCCGTCCCTACGAGTTCACGACGAAAGCAGAGGTGTATTTGTTCTTCTTGATTCGTGTGTATGGATTGTTCCCGCGTGGGTATATAGAAACAGCCCTCCTTGTGGCTGAACTATACTTCCACATCAGTTTCACTGAAGCAAAGGCGTATGCAAAATGGATGAAGCCTATGGGCGTAGCACCTTGCGTCTTTGTGGACTATCACTCAAAAGAGGCTTGCATGTATCTTGAAAACGTCATTCGTGCGCTGCACAAGATATGCGAAAGCGAATTTGACAGCAACAGTTATAAAGAGGCGTGGAACTTGTTCCAGCACCGCCTCGAATTAGAAGATCTCAAAAAACAAAAAAAGGAGGAACCAAACAATGACAACAATCATGAGGGGGGTAAGGAATAACAACCCCGGCAATGTCCGCAAGAACGGACAAAGATGGAAAGGAATGAGAGAAACTCAAACTGATGCCGAGTTTCTTCAATTCAAGGAAATGAAGTGGGGCATCCGTGCCCTGATTGTCAATCTCCGCACCTACGTCACAAGGCGTGGTTGCACTACGGTGTCCAAGATCATCAACCGATGGGCACCAAGGAAAGACCACAACAACACGGATGCTTACATCAAGGCTTGTGCTGTGGCAGTAGGGAAGTGCTTGACCAACTCGTCTGATATCAGACTGCAAACCAAGCTGGGCTTGGAATTTCAGTTCTCAGCCGATGACTTCAACATGCATGTATTGACAAAAACGCCTAAGGTGTTGTATGAACTAGTCGCTAAGATGTGTTGGATTGAAAGCAACTACAAATTAGAGTATGGACTGTTCTATGACGCGATCGAGATGTTGTAAAAAAAGTCGAAAAGTCGATAGCGTTTGCGCGGAAGAAGGTGACAATTCGTCACAAATCAGTGCAGTTTATCCCAATTATTTTGTACGTTCCTCAACAATACGTACCTTTGCAGTCGATTTCAGAAATGTAAAAAATGATATGGTGAACATCAGATTAGAACAAACAAAAGATTTCCGCGAGGTGGAGAACCTGACGCGTGAGGCATTCTGGAACGTCTATCGTCCGGGATGCACAGAGCATTACGTGCTCAATCAGTTTAGAACGAACCCCGACTTCATCCCAGAACTTGACTTTGTGATGGAGGAGGATGGTATGATTATCGGCCATGTGATGTTCTCGAAGGCAGAGATTATGCTTGACGATGGAACAGTGTTCCCTTCGTGGACTTTCGGCCCCATCAGCATTCATCCTGACTACAAGCGTAAGGGCTATGGGCTGAAGCTGTTGCAATATGCGCTGGAAAAGGCAAAGGAGATGGGTATTGGTCTTCTGCAGATGGAGGGAAATATCGAGTTCTATCGTCACGCAGGTTTTGATCTTGCCAGCAAGATGAAAATTCACTATCATGCCGAGCCACGAGAGTCAGAAGTTCCTTACTTCCTCGCCCAAGAACTGATACCTGGCTATTGGGGCAATCGTGAAGGAACTTATTGCCCGCCCAAGGGCTACTTCGTAGCAGATGAGAACCCAGAGGCTTTCGAGGCTTACGAAGCCACTTTCCCAGCAAAGGAGAAAGCATTCCAGGAGGGACAACTGCCTCAGTTCTGCCAGAGTTGCGGCATGCCCTTGACCCGCATCGAGGACTGCGGAACAAATGCTGACGGCAGCACGAACTTCGACTACTGCCAATACTGCTACAAGGACGGCAAGTTCCTGCAGGAATGTACAATGGACGAGATGATTGAGCATTGCGCTCAGTTTGTTGATGAGGTCAACAAGCAGATGCCCAAGCCCATGACCAAGGAGGAATATAAGCAAATGATGCGTGGTTTCTTCCCAATGCTAAAACGATGGAAGAAATGAATAAGATGAACAACAAAGCACTTGTCGTTATCGACATTCAGAACGACATCACCAAACACTATCGGGACATCATCGGCAATATCAATGCTGCCATCGAATGGGCTGTGGCAGAGGATATGCACGTGGTATATATCAAACACAACAACGTTACGGCTGGCACGCGGACGTTCAAGCCTGGCAGCAAGGGCGAGGAACTGGTGCCTGAGATGAAGGTCGTGTCAGACAATATTTTCGTGAAGACAAAGAGCAACGCCCTTACAAGCGAGGCGTTTTCTGCGTTCATCGTAGCAAACGGCATCAATGAGTTCTACATAGCTGGTGCTGATGCTACAGCCTGCGTAAAATCAACGTGTTTCAACATGGCCAAGGCTGGCTTCACGGTGCATGTTCTCTCAGACTGTGTCACCAGCTACGACCTGAAGAAATTCCCAGAGATGCTCGCCTACTACGAAAGCAAAGGCTGTGAGGTGAAGAAACTAATAGAGTACAGATTATTATCCTAATCATAAATACCAAGCAATTATATGTGCTATAGAGAAGAAGCCATCGAATGTGTAAAAGATCATATTCTCCAGATACATAAGCAAATATATGCCAAGTATAATGGTGATTTTGACAGGATCTATACGGAAGGGTACAACAGCAAGTTCTATACGGGTAGGGTGATTGAGCCAGGGAAGGTTTATGAACTGAGTTATCTGGAATGTACGTGCCCTAAAGTTAAATGTGGGTTGAGACACAATCCGCAGCAATGTGAGTGCTCACGACAGAGCATTCTATATATCTTGTCGCAACTTGAACCGGACAGCCAATTCGATGTTCGGATTGAGAATACGATTCTTAGGGGGAGCGACCGCTGTACTTTCAGAATAATACGATTAAGCGAGAGCAGAATCAAGCTCGCTTGAATTATGCTGAGCGATAGCATTATGCGCGTAAGCGAATAACAAAGCATAAAGGTATTAATTTAAGGAGAAAATGAATATACTGATTCTCTCAGGAAGTCCTCGGAAGGGCGGCAATACGGATCTGCTGGTGGAGGCATTCGTCAAAGGAGCCTCGCAGAAGCACCATGTAGAAGTCGTGTCTGTACACGATTACAAGGTCAATCCCTGCTTGGGTTGTAATGCCTGCTTCAAGAGCAAAGACAATACTTGTGCTCAGAAGGACGATATGCCGATCATCTACGATAAGATGGCTCATGCCGATATGCTGGTAATTGCCTCGCCTGTGTATTTCTACGGACTGAGTGCACAGCTGAAAACCGTCATTGATCGCTGCCATAATCCTATCAGGGATACGTTCCCCGTCAAGAAGATGGCACTCCTGCTTGTGGGCGCTGCCTCACTTCCTGAACTCTTCGACAGCATCCTCGCACAATACCAGCTCTGCCTGAACTTCTTCAAGTTAGAGGATGCCGGTCGTGTGTTGGTTCGTGGCGTCAAGGATAAAGGCGACATTAGAAACACGGCAGCCTTGAATGAGGCATTTGAATTAGGACAAAAACTATAAAACAATGAAACAGGAAATCAATCCCAAGGACACGAATCGGGCGCAGGCATTCGAGCTGTGGATGAAGTCGCCCATGCCGATGGTGACGCTGACCAAGACTTTCGATGTGAGTCATATTGACATGATGAGCAGGGAGAAGGGTTGGAAATTCAACATGCTTTTGTGCTGGTGCATCGGCAAGGCAGCAAGCCCAATCGATGAGTTCTACTTGTTGCCTGAGGACGGAAAACTATTCAAGTATGACCGTCTGGCCATCAATATCATCGTGAACAACAAGGAGGGGGGCATCAACTCGTGCGACATCCCTTATTCCGATGATTTGGAGCAGTTCAACGCAGACTATCTGACTCTGACACAGGAGGCAAGCACCACCTGCCAAAGCACATTTCGGGAGGATGCGATGATTGTGGGGACTTCGGCGATGGTGACGACAGAACTGGACTGCATCGTCAATCAGTATAGCGGAAGCTTCAACAATCCCTTCCTGGCATGGGGCAAATACAGACATCATCAGGAGGGAACGACACTCCCCATCTCTTTCCAGTTTCATCATGTGCAGATGGATGGTGGACACGCAGCCCGATTCTTGGAAGAACTACAAAAGAACATCAATTCTGAAACTTTCGAGGCTTACGAAACAACGTTTTCCAAGAAAGAAAAGGCAAAATTGTTTTTTCTTTCACTTATTGTATAAATTTCTCACGTTCGGAAAAGAAAACTCTCAACTCTTAACTCTTAACTCTTAACTTTTTCTTACCTTTGCACCGAATTTAACACAACATATATATTTATGGGAGGTTTTTTTGGAACCGTATCGGTGGAAAGGTGTGCGGCTGACCTTTTCTATGGCACTGATTATCAGTCGCACCTTGGGACTCGGCGTGGTGGTATGGCTTCATACAGCAAGGAGAAGGGCTTCTACCGCGCCATCCACAATCTGGAGAGCACTTATTTTCGTACACGCTTCGAGCCGGAACTGTCCAAGTTTGAGGGTGAGGCTGGCATCGGCATCATCAGCGACACGGATGCGCAACCCATGCTGTTCAACAGCCACTTGGGGAGGTTCGCTATCGTGACTGTGGCGAAAATCAACAATATGGAAGAGATTGCCGGCAAGTTGCTGGAGGAGAACATGTACCTGTCGGAGTTCTCGTCAGGCAAGATCAATCCGACGGAGCTGATTGGCGTGCTGATTGTGCAGGGCAAAAGCTTCGTGGACGGCATAGAGAATGTGTTCAAGGCAGTGAAGGGCTCGTGCTCGATGCTTCTGCTGACGGAGGATGGCATCATCGCGGCGCGTGACGCTTGGGGTCGCACACCTATCGTCATCGGCCAGAAGGAGGGTGCGATGGCTGCCACAAGCGAGAACACGGCTTTTGCGAACTTGGGCTATGAAACCTGCTACTTCGTGGGACCAGGTGAAATTGTGCGTCTGCGTGCTGATGGTATGGAACAGCTCAGAAAACCGAACAAGAAGATGCAGATTTGCTCGTTCCTGTGGATTTACTATGGATTCCCCACTTCATCGTATGAGGGTAAGAATGTAGAAGACGTGCGTTTTGAGACTGGTCGTGTGATGGGTGAACAGGATGACATTGACATTGACTGTGTAGGTGGTATCCCAGACTCAGGCATCGGTATGGCGGTGGGCTATAGTGCTGGCAGCAAGATTCCTTATCGTCGAGGCATCAGCAAATACACGCCGACTTGGCCACGTTCGTTCATGCCACCAAATCAGGAGGTGCGCAACCTTGTGGCGAAGATGAAGCTCATCCCCAACAAGGAGATGTTGCGTGGAAAGCGTTGCCTGTTCTGCGACGACTCCATTGTGCGTGGTACACAGTTGAGAGAAAACACGAAGGTGCTGAAGGATTTGGGTGCGAAGGAGGTACACATGCGTATCGCTTGTCCCCCGCTGATTTACGCTTGTCCTTTCGTGAATTTCTCGGCAAGCAAGTCGGAACTGGAACTGGTGACCCGTCGTGTCATCAAAGATTTGGAGACGCACTCTCGCACAGCCACGATGTTGGCTGATGCCCAGACGGCTCAGAATGTGGAGGTGCCTGCCGAGCGCATCAGGGCATACGCCACAACGGATTCGCCTGAGTACAAGGCTATGGTGGCTGAGATTGCCCGTCGCCTGAACCTCGACAGCCTCAAGTTCTCTTCGATTGAGACCATCGTAAAGGCCATCGGACTGGATAAATGCCAGATTTGTACCCATTGCTTCGATGGAAGCTCGTTCCACTCGTTAGAGGAAGAGAATGAGAATGAGGGATGAGGGTTTAGGGTTTAGAGTTTAGAGTTTAGAGTTTAGAGTTTAGGGTTTAGGGTTTAGAGTTCAGAGTTTAGGTTACCATACAAGAAAAGTGGAAGTTACTTGCCGAATGGTTGGTAACTTCCACTTTTAGTTTTTAACCTTTTGTTCTTATCTTTACTTGATCAGGCTGTTGTGTGATGCTGCAATATCCTCTTTGGCCTGCTCGAGCTGTCCCTTGAACTCATCAACAGTGATGGCGTTGAACACAGAGAGAGGTTTGATGGCCTCTGTGATAGGCTTGAGCTCTGGGTCATATTCAGACAGACGCTCAATGGCATCCTGCAGGAGAGCAACACGGAGCGTGATGTCAGACACAGACTCGTCGTCGAAAGCGCTGATGAACTTGTCTGAATTCTGAGAAGTCACATAGAGCTGCTCAACGATGGAAGAGGCTGCCAACTGCCAGAAATAGTTGATACGGCCATTCTCGTTCATGGCGTTGTAAAGGTCGCTTGAAGCCTCGAATACGTTGCCTGCACCATCCAACACCTTGAAAGATGGGTCGTTGATGTCAGAAGCAAGCTTGGTGATAGCCTCATCGTACTCGTCGGTAGGCATGTCATAAAGCTTTGCTACTTCCTTGTCAACTGACAAAGCGCTAAGAGCACGATACTTCTCAGCCAACGTGATAGCACTCTCAGCCACTGATGGCGCAAAGAGGTAGTCGGGCTTCACCTGCTTCTCCTCGTCGGAGAGGGCATACTTGTCGCCTTCCTTTTTGAACATGGGGATTGGCTTCAGTTTGCCGAAATCAGATGCAAGGCTGTCAATCTGCACCTTGATGTTCTTCTCAATCTGCTCTTGTTCGAAAGACTTGGCGGAATCTGTTCCATCTTGATTGTTGTCTGTCTGTGTACCTTTGCATGCTACAAAGGCAACGGCTGCAAGAACTACAGCGAAAAACGATAATTTCTTCATCTTTTTTGAGTTGTTAAGTTGATATTTTGAGTGATTAAATTATTTTCGTTTTTGTTGTCATAACGTTATATCGGGATAACGTCATTCCGTATTGTTAATATCCCTCTTTCCTGACATAGCGTCCCGGACAATCGGTGAACAGCAGGATGGCGAGGATGATAATCATGAGACCCATAACGGAGAGATTGTACCAAAGCGTCTTGATGTGCCAGTCGCCCAAAATCTTCTCACTACTATAGAAGGGAGCATGTCCCCAAGTGCTGCGAGGGGTCAGATAGACGATGCCGGCTCTTGGCACGATATGGCTATCTATGATGTCGATGACTCTCCTTTGGTCGGCTCCTGTCACTACGTCCTTCAACTTCAGGTTGCAATGGTCGCGTTTCAGTTCCATGACGCCTTCTTTCCCTATCTCCTGAATCATCTTCGCCATTTGGGCATCAGCCTTGAGGGTTGCCTTGTTGCCTTCCACCACCAGGATGCGTTCGGCTTCCTTCATGTAGGAATGTAACGATTCATAAGAATCATCGCCCTGATAAGGTTCTACGCCACATTGCTCCGTGATGAGTGGCAGGTTGGTATGTATCACCTCCATGTGCTCGGGCTTGACGGGCTTTCCGTTCTTCTGCTCGTCGCGCATCGTCTCCAACTGCGACTGAAGTTCGTAGAGGAAGATGGAGTTGTAGTAGAGGTTCTCATATTTCTTCTTGTCCAGTTCGAAGAGGTCTTTCTCGTAGGCATTATCGGTGAACGACGTGACAGCCAAAGCCTCGTATGCCCAGCGCGAAGGGATGATGTTGCCCATCACAGGCACATTTCCTGTCGTGCTCTTGGGTGTAAGGTCGGAGAAGCTCACCACCAATCCACAGAGAAGAATCTGAGGAATGAGCAACATGGGGATGCTGATATAGATGGCGATGACTGAACTCAGACATTGCGACAACAAAAGCCCAATCAAGTTAGACAGGAAGGCGGTGATGAACAAGATGAGCCACCACACGCCGAAGAGTCCGTGCAAACCCATGATGGCGTTGCCGATGAGGATGAACAGGCACGTCTGAACCAATGAGACAACAGCCATATAGATGATTTTCGACCAAATGTAACTGCTGTGAGACAGGTGAAGGAACTTCTCTCGCTTCAGCAAGGCACGGTCTTTAATGATTTCTTCTGCACTTCCACTCATGCCGATGAAGGTCGCCACAATCACAGCCATGAAGAAGTAGCTGACGAGGTTCTTGTTGTCCATCACGGTGTAGCCCTCTGGAGGTGCAAAGCGTGTGAGCAGAGCACAAACCACAGCCAAGATAGGGGCTTCCAACAGAGTGATGCCAAGATACTGCAAGTTGGTGATTTTCGTCTTCACATTGCGTTGCAAGAAGATGGCAAACTGCTTCAACGGATTGGGCTTCTTTTGGTCGGAGGACGGCACGGCACTCACTTTGGGAGTGGGCTGTTCGGCTCGTCTCTCTAAATAGAGTTGATGCCATTCCTGGGGCGTCATCTTGCGTTCGTCCGAGATTTCGCCACTGTGGTTCAGCGTCTTCTCGTCGATGATGTTCAGCACAATCTCCGGGTTCACGTTGCCACAGGTCGGACAAGCACTTGTCTCAGCGTCGGCATAGTTGGCTGCCTCCTTGAAGTAGGTGATGGCGTCGATGGGATTGCCATCGAACACAGGATAGCCTCCCCTATCAAGCAACCACAAGCGGTCGAAGAGCTTATACACGTCGCTGGATGGCTGGTGAATGTTCACCACAATCAGTTTCCCCTTGCAGGTCTGTTCCTTCAGCAGGTTGATGACCTTCTCTGTGTCGGCTGACGAGAGTCCTGATGTGGGTTCGTCGAGGAAGAGCACAGCCGGCTCTCGTATCAGCTCCAAAGCAATGTTCAGTCGTTTCCGCTGACCACCTGAGATGTATTTGTTGATGGCAGAGCCTACCTTCAGGTCTTTAGCTGCGTCAAGTCCCAAGTCTTTCAGGGTCTTCAGCACCCGTCGGTCAATTTCTTCATCGGGCATTCCGTCGAAGCAGAGTTTGGCCGTGAACCACAAGTTCTGATACACAGTCAGTTCCTCAATCAGCAGGTCGTCCTGTGGAACAAAGCCGATCAATTGTTTCGCTTCAGGCTCTGAGATATTATGGCCGTTGATGGTGATGCTCCCTTCCTGTGGGATGATGCTGCCGTTAAGAATCGACAGCAATGTGGACTTTCCTGTACCCGATCCACCCATGATGGCCAGCAGTTCACCGCTTCGCAGGGTGAAACTGAGGTCGTGCATACCGTTGTCGCTGTTGGGGAATCGGAAGTTGATGTCGCGTCCGCAGAACTCAACTGCCTCCTGCTCGTCGCTCTTTGTTCCCCATTTCTTGCCGTATGCGTCCATGATGGCCGAGTAATAGACGGGCTTGCCGTTATGTCCTTTCAGCACACTGCTCTGTTGCCACACCTGATAGGCACCAGAGAGTACGGGCACATCGTTCAACAACACAGTGTCCTCTCCCATATAGGTGAACACCAACACTTTGGCGTCAGCGTCATACAAAGTCTTCAGCTGTCCGTTCCAACCCTCCAGCTCGTGCATCATCACGTTCTCCGTCTCCGTTCCATTCACAAAGTCCTTGAAGTTCTTGAATTGGGACTTGGAGATGCCGAAGCGGTCAGCCACCATCTGGAAGATGCTGTGCACTTTGCCATCCTTGTTGCCACAGAACTCCATCAGTCGCAACAGCAGGAGAGCCTCTTCCGAAGCCCGTATTTTCCCATGCAGGTTGGTACAGATGGAGTTGACCACATCAGCCGTGTTCAGCTCGTCCGACATCTCGTATGCACCACGCATATCATCGTACAGCCCGATGTAGGTGTCAATGTTTCGGATGCCAAAATGATGACGCAAATAATTGACGAGCATGGCTTTTGCCCGCTCTTCATCCACTTGCTCTTCTTTGCCGAACAAAGCAAAAAGGCTGAGGAAACTCGAAAGGATGATATCTGTCATGTTGAATGTCGAACGTTGAATGAATCTACCGTACTATTGGATGACTCAGACAAACTATAGGGTGCAAAATTATGAAAAATTTCGGCGTGCAGTCGGGAACAATAAGTTAAAAAACATTAATTCGTGCTTATTTGCCCCTTCAAGTAGTCAATCACTCGCTCATTCGCCACTTTCAGTGCTTCACACGCTCTGCTCAAATTCTTTGAGAACTCCTCAAATGTTTCGGCTCCACTGTCGCAAAGGTCAGTCACGGACTTCACATAGAGGATGGGGGTTTTCAGGAGTGAACAGACGAATCCCACAGCAGCTCCTTCCATATCTTTCAGTTCGCCTCCGTTCTGCTGGATGATGTCCAAATCGCAAGGTTGCATGTCAAGTGAGGAACCTGTCGTCACCTTGCCCATCTTAAAGCCTAAGGTCTTGGCCAATTGGCGACTTCCTTCCCACACAGGGTAGTTGCCCAGGCTCTGTGTGCCCCAGGCATTATCGCCTGGCACACGGCGGTCGTGAAACATCACCCCATTGCCGATATACACTTCTGCAATCTCAGCTCCATTGGCACAGAAGGCGCCACAGGTGCCTGAGTTGATGACCAAATCAGGGTTCAGTCGTTGAATGGCGCTCAGAGTGGCCATCGTTGCCGCTTCACATCCAATAAGGTCGCTTCCTTGCTGTTGACCATTCAGCACCACGTCCAAGGTCAGGTCACCCACTTTTCCCTCATACAGCATACAAGGCAGGGGAGCGAAGAAATCCTTCACCTCCTCGATGCCGTATCGTTCAATGAATGGTTTGGCTTCTGCCACCATTGCTACTACATAACAGATCCTCATATTCGGAGAATAATGTTAAATATTGAATGTTAAATGTAAGACACTAATTGGCCTATTCAAATACAAAGTCGTGCAAGGTGCAGAGCGACTTCTCTTTGGTGTCGGACTTGAACACGAAGAAGATGGCTCGTTTGTACTCCAAATTGCCGACTTCAGGCAACACCACGCTCAGTTCTGTGGGTTGCTGAGGCATATCAGCTTTCAGTTCGATGGTGCCCAAAAGTTTTCCTTGAGAAGCCCAAGGCCTGTCAGCCATAATCTCGATGGTGCCATCCACACCAAGTGGCGTGAGGTTCAGCAACAGCTTCACATCGTTACGTCCCTTGAACAGCTTTGTGCCATAGGAGTCAGAGTCAGTAAAGTTGAAATACTTGTAGCCTACGATGGAGCCGTCGGTGTTGTTCACCACATTATTGGTGTTGTAGCGCAAGTCGTAAGGAGCCTTAAACTTCTCTGTCGAAGCCAAAGCCTCTTCTTTGCTCATGCCCGCTGCGCCACCATAGTTAGCTTCCACATACGACCCGTAGAACGTGTTATTAGGCCACTCGTGGGTGGCAGGCTTGGGGCCTGTGTACCAGCAAGCGATACCAGCCGAATGACGTTCCTTGGGGTTCAGGCCGTTCAATGCAAAGCCTTCTGACGTGTATTCGCCTTCGCTGATTTCCACCTTTCCACCTTTGCCCTCTTCCACCTTCACTTCGATGGGAGCCACCATAGCCTGACGTGCATATTCGTCCGTGCCCGTCTGACGGTGATAGAAAACGTACCACTGCCCGTTGATTTCGCAGATGCTGCCGTGGGTATTGCCGTCAGGGCAGGCTGAGGCAATCACATTGCCCTGCTCATCCTTCTCGCGGCCTCGTCCGTCGATGATGGTGCCACCATACGTCCAAGGGCCAAGGGGATTATCGCTGTAGCAGTAGGCTAAGGTGTAGTTCGACAGAGGCAGACCAAACTCGCCTTCCTCCGTGAAACGGCTATAGATGAACACATACTTGTCCTTGATCTTGCGGATGGAAGAAGCCTCGAAGAAACGGAACTTGCCCTCCTGATTGCGTCCAGAGATCATGTCCTCCACAATCTCTGTGCCAGGCTTCACGGTCGCCATCGTCTCAGGGTCAAACTCAGCAGCGTAACTCCTTTCGAAGCCCCAGTAGCCGTACACACGTCCATCATCATCCACAAATACAGCAGGGTCGAACTGCAACACGCCGTCCACCTGATTGGGGTTCTCCTTGTTCCAGTTGCACACCTCGAAGGGACCATCAGGCCTGTCGCTCTTGGCAATCAGTCCGTTCCTGTAGCCCGTCTGGTCGTTGGGGAACAAATAGTAGGTCTTCTTGCCCGACTTGTCCGTCACCAGCGTCACATCAGGCGCATAGAGCACATCAGCCGTTCCAGCCGAGTCGAAGGGCTCACCCTTGCCGTTCTTGTCCACCACGAGAATCACCCCATCATAACGCCAGTTGTTCAGGCTATCGACAGAGGCTGACCACACCACCTGATCACGTCCACAGTAAGCATCAATCAGGTCGTCGTGCGAACCATACACATAGACACGATACTTCCCTGGCTGGTCAGGGTCTTCAAACACATAGGGTTCCCCATCGGGGATGTGCTCCCAAAGTGGCATGTAAGGGTTGCCAACCGTTGTCAATACATTTTCCATTTGACCTTTGTCATTAGCTGTTGTACAGGCCGTCGTCAGCCCCATGCATCCGACTGTCGCCATCAGGAGTCCAGAAAGGCTCCCCTGGAACTTGTGAATCATTGCCATATATACATTATTTACTAATTTGGCGACAAATGTACAAAAAAACACCCAAATGCCCACAATTATCGAGCAAATAAGTGCTGTTTTCATCCTTAAAACGGGCAATCAAGCGTCATTCTTCAAAAATACGTCACACAAATGTGCATCATCAGTTCCACATTCTTCTCACCGATGCCCATCCCTAAGCTTTCACAAAACCCTTCGATTTCCACTTGCCTGAACGCCAGCGACGCATGAGGATGACGCCACGAATGTTCTCGTCGAGGGCAAAACCTATCCACATGCCCACAAGACCATAGCCAAGAGGAATGCCAATGACATAACTCACGCCCACAGCGACGAGCCATTGGAAGATGATGCCTATCACAACGGGATAGACGGCATCGCCTGTGGCCCGCAAAGTGCCCACAGCAAAGATGTTCGATGTACGTCCAATCTCCAAAAAGAAATCTACAATGAGCACCCACATGCCCATCGTGATGATCTCCTCATTGTCAGTAAAGGCACCAAGGATGTAGCGACCCGTCAATGCGAGAAGCGCCGAACCCGTGAGCGTGATGATCATCGACCAACGGTAGAAGAAATTGCCCAAGATGTAAGCCGCCTGATGACGGTGCTGACCCACAAGGTGTCCCACCAGAATGTCGCCACCCTGCGTGATGCTGATGCAGAACAGGAAGACGAACATGATGATATTGGCACAATAAGTGCGTGCGGCCAATGCTTCGTTGCTGATTTGATTGATGAAGAAGGTGATGACCACCTGCGAAAGGCTGTAAGACAGGTTCTCGCTCATGGCAGGAATGCCGATGAGCAACAAGTTGCGCAACTCTCGCCAAGGGATGGGACGGAAATAATCGAGGGGGAAGCTGGGGATATGCTTCTTGAAATGAATGACAGCCAACAACACCGTTGCGATGGCTCGGCTGACAGCTGTGGCGATGGCTGCACCCTCTACACCCATTTGCGGACATCCCCATCGTCCAAAGATGAGTGCGTAGTTGCCCAAGATGTTGAGCACATTGACAATACCCGTCACCACCATCGGATAGACCACCTTGTCAGCACTGCGCAATGAAGCCGAGAACGTGAGCGACAAGGCCTGGAAGAAAGACAATGCACCCGTCAGTCGCAGATACACCAATCCATCGCCCATCAACTCAGGCCTCAGTCCCATCAACAGAAGCAGTTCCTCAGCATAGAAGAAGAGCAACACGCTGACCAAGAGTCCGAGCAACAGATTCACAACCAGCGCCATACCCACCACCTGAACAAGCCGTTTGCGCAGTCCTGCCCCAATGTACTGCGCACACAAGATGGCAGCTCCCATCGAGAAAAACTGATAGACCAGAAAGACGAGCGAGATGAGCTGGTTGTCGAGTCCCACAGCCGCCACACTATTGTCGCTGTAACGGCTCAGCATCACCGTATCGACGGCACCCAACAGCATCACCAACGCCATCTCGATAAAAACCGGGATGGTGAGCACTTTCAGTTGTCGTTTCAAGGAATGGTTGTGCATGTGCGTTTTCTAAATTCGCTGCAAAGGTACACAATTTTTCGCACTTTTCCCGTCTTATCGGCAAAAAAGACTACAGTACCCTCCCAATTTGGGAGAGTGCCCTTACCTTCACGCTTACACTTTTGACTGATGGATAAAACCACCGCCCTGAATCAGGGCAGTGGTTGTCGATTGCGATGGCCTTCTGAAGTACACAAAGCACTGCCCCGAATCAGGGCAGTGCCTTCATGAAAGGATTACTTCACAAAAACCTTTTTAACCGTTCCATCCTTCATGCGGAGGACATTCACACCTTTCTGCAAAGTGCTGGCAGGTCTGCCATCTATCGTGTAGATCTGATAATCGCCATCAGCAACTTTGAGATCCTCAATGGCGTCACTCTCGTCTGTCACAGTCACAGAGATTGTCTTTTCTTCAAGACTCGACAAGTCCTTGATGGTGATTGTTGCATGCCCAGCTGACAAAGCCGTGATTTCAACGATGGTTGCCTCCTCGTCTGCGGACTCCAGTTCCTTTGCAGTTGCTACTTGTGGATTGTCACTCATCACTTCATACCAATCGCTTCCTGTCAGGATTTCCACGTTTCCACGCTCATCAACGTTCAAATCCAAAGATTCTTTATCCAACGACAAAGATGATGGTTGCAAGATGGAAACATAAAGAGAAAGAACCTCACCCGTCGTCATGTCTTTCAGTTTCAGTTCTGCATCTCCGGCCGTTAGTCCTTTGATGTGCCATATGTCATTTTGTTCGGCAACATCTATGCTCGACTCAAAGGAATCGTCTTTAACAATCTCATATTCCCCACTTCCATTATAAATTTCCACCGTCTCATCCATGTTGACATACATCTCAATCGCATAGGTCGAAAGATGGAAAGAATCAGGTTCAGGTTCCATTTCTTCTATATGGGAAAACTCTTTCCAACCTAGTGCGGCTTTGTACTTTTCTTTTGTGCCAGCAGGAACGTACAATGTGGCATTGTTGAACGTGTTTGCATGGAATTGGAAAGCAGGACTATACATTGTTGTGTCCCAAATCGCCAATGGTTCTTTCCACTGAACGGTAACCGTTGTAAGATTTTCGTTGTAGAAGGCTTCCTCGCCTATCGACGTCACGCTGCTGGGGATAGTTACGGACTTCATGAACCAACAATTCTCGAATGCCTTTTCTCCAATCGAGGTGACACTCTCCGGAATGTTGATGGATGTCATGTATCGGCAGTTCGAGAAGGCCATTTCGCCGATGGTGGTGATACCTTCGGGCAGCGTGGCGGATTGGATGCCCATACATTCGTGGAATGCGCCATTACGGATGGATGTGACGGTATAGACGTCCGTTCCGTCTGTGATGGTCGATGGGATGACGAGGTCATAACTGGCGGGAACTCCAATGGCGATTTCGCGTTCCTCCTTGACGACTTCGGCCGTCAGGGTTTCGAGGGTGAGCTCGTAGCGGATGTAATCCTGCACGATGGACTTGGCATGCGGCTGTTCCTTTGAGTCGAAGAAAGTCGCCCAGCCCATCGCGGACTTGTAAGCTTCCACACTTTCGTCGGGCACTTGGAGCTTGGCCACCGAACTGATGCCGAAGAAAGTTTTCTCTCCGGCCGTCGGCGGAACAGGATTCTCTGACACCACCAGATTCAAACGGGTGCAGCTACCGAATGCATAGTCGCCAATGCTCGTCACACTATTGGGAATGACAACGGAGGTCAAGCCCTCACAGCCTTCGAAAGCGTTGGGGCTGATAGTTGTGGTTCCGTCTTTAATGGTGAGTTCGGTGCCAGCCGGCATCTCCCCCTTATAGACATAGAGCACATTGCCTATATAGATGACCCCGTCTTCTTGGCTGTCGAGCCAGGCCGTTTCATCGAAAGCATATTGGCCAATGCTCGTCACGTCGCCGAGCATGGTTACAGAAGTCAAAGCACTGCAAAAGCAAAAAGCCATGCCGCCGATGCGTTTGACACTTTCAGGAATGGTCACGGCGGTCAAGCTTTCACAACCAGAGAAGGCAGAAGAGTTGATGACGGTGGTTCCATCCTGAATGACGAGGCTAGTGTTCTCGGGCATCTCTCCTTTATATTTATACGCCATTCTGCCGATGTACACGACGCCATCCTCCTGATTGTCCCACCAAGCCGTCTCTTGGAAAGCATCAGAGCTGATGTATGTGACACTGCCGGGAATGGTGATGGAGGTCAAGGCGCTGCACCCATGGAAAGCAAGGGGTTCAATCTCTGTGACTCCGTCGGAAATGGTGACAGAGGTCAGACCTGTGCATCCTTCGAAGGCATTACCACCTATGTACTGGACGTTGTACGTCACACCGTCCTTCTCGACAGACGAGGGAATGACGACCTCGCCCGAATACAGTTTTTCTCCGCTGGTCACTTGCGCCAGATTCAATTCGTCAATCAAATCGTAATAGATGCCGTCTATTTCGACACCACGCACAATGTTATACGCATCAACATTAAGTGAGCATAGTGCCACCAGCACCGCCAACACAGATTTCATGATTGTTTCTTTCATAAGTACTTTTTCAACCTTTGTTTTTGTTGAGTTGTTGTATGATTGTTTTGTTAAGTTGTTGACATGATCTCTATTT
>CAJOGQ010000063.1 GCA_905234125.1 uncultured Bacteroidaceae bacterium
CGTGGACTACCAAGACCGTTATGGTGTCTGGGAGAAACATGCCAACGAGAACGGCTCTGGTAAAATCCTGCTTATCGACCGTGACGGCACTATTCTCTCAACTTCCAACGATGCAGAGGTGTTGGAACCGCTTATCAAGGAGGCTTTGGAGCGTGAATAAAGATTAGGAATAAATAGTTTCTTTTTGGCAACACGGGGCTGTGAAGTCTTGTGTTGCTGTTCTGAAAGGTACAGACAAAATAACAAGGAATGAATTTGCAAAATCAAACGGTATAAAAGCGCTGTAACAGCCCTAAAATGACGAAAAAAATGCATTGGTACACAACTTTGTGGTCCACAAACTTGTGTACCAATGTTTTTATTTGTACTTTTGCAACAGAAATTGAAAGGGAACAAGACTTATGAACAGGCCATTTATCTATGGAACAGCTGTCGGTGGGGAGAACTTCACAGACAGAGTGCAGGAAACCCGAAGACTGAAA
Organism: uncultured Bacteroidaceae bacterium; assembly: GCA_905234125.1. Classification (GTDB taxonomy): domain Bacteria; phylum Bacteroidota; class Bacteroidia; order Bacteroidales; family Bacteroidaceae; genus Minthosoma. The sequence continues at coordinate 483 of CAJOGQ010000063.1, forward strand.
ATGGACTTCGAGAATGGAATGAATGCCATCCTGATTTCCCCTCGAAGAATGGGGAAGACCTCTTTGGTGCAGAAAGTGAGGAATGAAATTACGGATGAGAAGATAAAAGTGGTCTATATGGACATCTACGACTGCAGAAGTGAATACGATTTTCTGGAGCGCTTTGCTTCCGTCCTCATCAAGCAGGCGGCTGGGAAAGTGGAGATGTTGGCATCCACGGTGATGGAGTTCCTCACAAGAGTTGTTCCCAAAGTCTCTTTCAGCCCAGAACCCAACTCGGAGTTTTCATTGTCTCTTGGCATCACCCCCGAGACTCATACCCCTGATGAAATTCTGAACTTACCTGAACGCATTGCAGAAAAACGTGGCATCCACGTCATCGTGTGCATCGACGAGTTTCAACAAGTGGGCGAATTTCCAGATAGCCTCAATGTACAGAAACGTATGCGTGGCGCGTGGCAACACCACAAGAATGCATCCTACTGTATGTTCGGAAGTAAAAAGCATCTGATGATGAAAATTTTTCAGAGCAAACGAATGCCTTTCTACAAGTTTGGCGATACCATTTTCCTCGATAAAATACCCGATGCCGATTGGGTTGCTTTTATCCAGTCGCGCTTCGCCAGCAAGGAGAAAAGCATATCTGAAGACTTTGCCACACGTATCTGCCGCACTGTGGATGGACATTCCTCGTATGTTCAGGAATTGGCATGGAATGTGTTTGTCGAAACAGAACATGAAGTCACCGAAGACTCGTTCCAGAGGGGACTTGATGAATTGCTTCATCAAAACTCAGCACTTTTCCAAAGCCGAATCGAAACGCTCACCTCTTTCCAAATGAATTTTCTACGTGCCTTGTGTGATGGAATCCATAGCGATTTTGGTGGTAAACGTATCATGGACTCTTACCGTTTAGGTTCCAAATCAAACATCACCCGTCTCAAGAGCAGCCTTGAAGACAAGGAACTCATTGAGACCAGCAAGGGTGCGACCATTATTTCTGACCCTGTGTTTTTATTGTGGTTCCAAAGAGAATACATGTCATAAGTGTCCCATTTACATCCTTACGACTAACGTTGTTCCTCTATTTGTCGTTTTTGTCGTTTGTCGTTTTACGCGGATATTCTCGTTATTAAATTAAAGAAGAAAAAGAAACAAAATGAAAACAAAGCTTTTGACAATGTTGTTTGCCCTCGTCGCATTGGCGGGACAGGCACAGAAACAGGTTGTGTGGGAGAAACCAACGGCCTTTATGGGAAATAGTAACGGTGAGTTTGAAATCACCAAGGTGGAACTGAAGCAGACGGAGACGGTGCTGCATATCAATGCCAACTACAGACCTGGCTCTTGGATTCGGTTTGCCAAAGAGTCGTTCGTGCAGACACCCGACGGCAAGAAGTATGCCATCACGGGGGGAGCAAGTACGGATGAGAAGGAGTTTGACATAGAGCTCGATTCCCTCTTTTGGATGCCCCAAAGCGGAGTGGCTGATTTGGCACTGCATTTCAAGCCTGTGCCGCTCGACACCAAGGAGATGGACTTCTTGGAGGGTTACAATGAGAACGATTTCAAGTTCTGGAATATCAGCGACGGGAAGACCAAGCAGAAGTTGGAGTTGCCTGACGAGTGGAAAGACGTGCAATATGCCAAAGACGAGAACCTGCCTGCTGCGAAAATCAATCAAGGTGTGGCCACCATCAAGGTGAAGATGTTGGGTTATAAGCGAGGCATGAACTTGCAGTTTTATGTGGGTGGCTTCCAACCCTTAGGTGTGAGGGAACGCTTCGACAAGTTCTTCCCGTTTGCCGATGATGGCACCCTGAAGGTGGAGATCCCCCTTTGGCTGGCTCGCGAAGTGACTGTGGGCGTTCAAGGAATGATTTTCTCTAATATCGTCATTGCGCCAGGAGAGGAAACATCTATCCTGATGAAGGTGACCTCCGACCATCGTCCATTCGTGGCGTTCAAGGGTTACCTCGCCAAGACCAACATGGATTTGGTGACTGCTGAAGATGTATTGGAAACAGACAGGGATGACGATGATACCTACCTCAAGGTCAAAGATTGCAAGACTCCAGCAGAACGTCTGCAATGCCTGACGGATGTCTTCAACAAGCGTGTCGCCACTTTCCAGAAGACAAAATACACCACAGCGGCTAAAGACCTGCTCTGTATGGCGGCAGAAGAAAGATTCGTCCAATGGACACGACAGTTTGCAACCATTTTTAGCCAATATAGGATAGATGAAGATGGAACGGTGTATATGACCTCTCAGCACTTTGAAGAGAACTACCTGAAGAATAAGGACTTACTTCCCCTGACGGATGAAGAACGTGCCTACACTTGGAAGTACCTGAATGAGCCTGGCTCTCCTTGCAGCGCAGTATTTTGGGAGACAGCTGTGGATGCGTATGACCCAAATGCTCGAGAAAAGAACCCCTACAACGCGGATATTCGTCAAATACCCGTCTTATTGGAGACAGAGGACGAAGGCGTTGTGAATAGAGCCCTCAATAGGATGACGTCAGAGGACTGCAAGGCGGTCGTTCGTGCGTATCAAGCCGAGCAAAAACGTATCGCAGAGCAGTTGGCAAGTCAAGAAAGCATTTTCTATCAGAAGTTCGATGATGTGGCTCCTGAGAACATCCTTCAGACCATCCTCGACCGATACAAGGGCAAGGCTGTGCTCATCGATATCTGGGCAACTTGGTGCGGTCCCTGTCGTGCTGGTCACAAGGCGATGGAGCCCATGAAGGAGCAGATGAAAGGTCAGAACGTCCAGTTTGTTTATATCACTTCGCCCACCTCGCCGCTATCTACTTGGCAGGAAATGATCAAGGATATTGACGGAGACCATTACTATCTCACGAAAGAACAATACAGCTATATCCTCGACAAGTACGAGTCCAATGGCATCCCTACCTACGCCATCTATGACGCCAAGGGTGAACATACTTACAAGACCATCGGATTCTCAGGCGTGGAGGTGTTCAAGGAAGAGTTGGGAAAAGTGATGAAGTAATAATTGTCGTTTTACGGGCGTTTGCCGGAAAACCCACCTGACGAGGGAAAATTGTCGGGTCACTTGCACTGTTTCAGTTCTTCTTTTAGTTGTCCACGGGGGACGCCGAGCTGGATAGCTCGTTCGAAGTCTTGGCGGGCAAGGTGCTTGTGGTCTTCCTGGAGATGGAGATAGGCTCGGGTGAGGATGAGGTTCTTGTTTTCGGGTTCGAGGGAGATGGCCTTGTCGAGATCCATGAGGGCGAGTTCGGGCTGATGAGCTTCGGCTTCAATCTCAGCACGGACGGAGTAAAGTTCGGCGCGGTCGGGATGCTGGTCGATGAGGAGGGTGAGGCGTGTGATGGCCTCTTGGGGCTTGCCGGCCTTCTGGAAGAGGATGGCGACACCGAGGAGAGCCGGGTAGTTGTCGGGCTGGAGGGTGAGGAGGTGCTCGTAATCGTTCTTGGCCGACTGGTAGTCACGGCGCTGCTGATGGATGTAGGCGCGATTGAGGAGGGAAAGGGTGTCGGTGGGGTTGATGTCGAGTATCTTGGTGTAGTCGAGGATGGCCTTGTTCACATTGCCCAAGGAGAGGAGGAGGTTGGCTCGCGCCTTGAGGATGGGGAGGTTTTCGGGAGCGATGCCCAGAGCGATGTCGTAGCTGTTGAGGGCTTGATGGCTTTCGCCTTTGGCCAGTTGCATCTGCGCGATGTTGGCGTAGGTGAGGGCATTGCGGATGTCATCGGGAGCCAATCGAAGCGCTTGACGAAACTGTTCAATAGCCTCATCATATTGCTGTTGATGCGCCGCAGCAAGACCCTGTTCGATGTGGAACTCGTAAGTCTGAGCAGAGGAAACTAAAAAAGTGAAAAGTGAAAAGTGAAAAACTAAAAATCTAATAAGCTGGGCGGTATTTGTCTTCTTTTTCATCTTCGAGCATGGAAAGATAGGAGTTATAACGGCTTTCGGCAATGTCGTGACGCTCCACAGCCTCGCGAACGGCGCAATGGGGTTCGTGGGTGTGGGTGCAGTTGTTGAACCGGCAATCGGCAGAGAATCGGAAGATTTCCTTGAAGTAGTGGCCGACCTCTTCCTTCTTCATGTTGAAGGTGCCGAAGCCTTTGATGCCAGGGGTGTCGATGATGTAGCCAAGTCCCTCGACTATTTCGTACATCTCGGAGAAGGTGGTGGTGTGCTTGCCCGTGTCGTAGGCATCGCTGATTTCGCTGGTGCGGAGGTTGAGATGGGGGAAGAGGGTGTTGATCAGGGTCGACTTCCCTACTCCGCTATTCCCTGAGAGCAGGGTTATTCTTCCTTTCAGTTCGTCTCTCAGCGCTTCCACACCTTCACCAGTGGTGGCTGAGATCTTCCGACAAGGATAACCGATGGTCTCATAGAGGTTCACCACTCCATCGAGGTACTCCCTCCACTCCTCATCTATGAGATCTATCTTATTGAAGATGATAGTGACGGGCACACTGTAGGCCTCAGCCGAAGCCAAGAAGCGGTCGATGAACTGGAGGGGAGTCTCAGGCTGTTGAATCGTGACAATCAGGAAGCACATATCGACATTGGCGGCGATGATGTGCGACTGCTTGGAGAGGTTGGTTGACTTGCGGATGATGTAGTTCTTGCGGTCGTCCAACTCGGTGATGAGACCTTGCCGCGCCTGTTCGATGTCACCCTCCACCTCCTGCGGGATGAATGTCACCCCGTCGCCAATCGCCACAGGGTTGGTCGTCCTGATGCCACGAATGCGGAAGTTGCCCTTGACCTTGCAGTCAAAGACCTCTCCCGCATCTGATTTGACGGTGTAACTGTAGCCCGTGTTTCGAATGACAAGCCCGTGCATCGTTGAGAGTTGGCAATTGTCAACTAATTAGACAGTCATGATCTCTTTGTTCTTGGCATCGAGCATTCCATCAATCTTCTTGATGTACTTGTCGTGAGCCTTCTGAACCTTGTCCTCATAGTCCTTCTCCATGTCCTCTGGAGTGCCAGACTTGATGGATCTCTTCAGTTTGTCGATGGCATCGCGACGGGCATTGCGCACGCTCACCTTGGCAGTCTCGGCCTCCTTGGCACACTGCTTCGTGAGTTCCTTACGACGCTCCTCTGTCAGGGCTGGGATGCCAAGACGGATGATTTCGCCGTTGTTCTCGGGCATAATGCCAACGGAGGAGTCGATGATGGCCTTCTCGATGACGCGTAACATCTGCTTGTCCCAAGGCTTGATGGTGATGCTACGAGCATCGGGGGTGTTGAGCGATGCCACATTGCTGAGGGGCACCTTGCTTCCGTAGGAGTCAACACGAACTTCGTCGAGGATGTGCACATTGGCACGTCCGGCACGGATACGACTGAGGGCTTCTTCGAGGTGGAGAGAGGCAAACTCCATCTTCTCCTCAGCATCTTCCAAATACTTCTTGATATCTTCCATATTAAAAAATAATGAGTTAAAATTCTATCTTCATTTGCCCATCCTCAGCCACCTTCGTACGGTCGAAGAAGAAGTGACCACGTTTCACGGCTCCTGTCTTCTTGTCTCTCGCATAGCGGTAGGGCGAATCGGCTTTCTTGTTTTCCGCACGGAGGAACCCATAGATTTCTTTCCAAGCCTGCTCGTAGGAATGGCCTTCGCTGAAGAGCTGTGCCTCCATGTTGCAGATGTTGCGAACGATGTGGTTGATTCGCAAGCCATCAGCTCCAGCCTCCATGAGCAGCTTCTGTAGATTAGGTTCGAACCAGCGCATTGGTCAGAGAATCGTACAACCTTCGCAGGGCTTCAACTGCTTGAAGAAGTCGTTACCCTTGTCATCGACGAGGATGAAGGCAGGGAAGTCTTCCACGTCAATCTTCCAGATGGCCTCCATGCCGAGTTCTGGATATTCCACACACTCAATGCTCTTGATGCTCGACTGCGACAGCACGGCTGCCACGCCACCAATGGTGCCAAGATAGAAACCACCATGCTTCTTGCAGGCATCGGTCACTTGCTGGGTACGGTTGCCCTTGGCTATCATCACGAGCGATGCGCCATGATCCTGGAACTCGTCCACGTATGGATCCATTCTGTTGGCTGTCGTCGGACCCATCGAACCACAAGGATAGCCCTCTGGAGTCTTGGCAGGACCCGCATAGAGCACAGGATAATCCTTGAAGTATTGTGGCATACCCTCACCGGCATCCAGACGAGCCTTCAGTTTGGCATGAGCAATGTCGCGAGCCACAATGATGGTGCCCTTCAGGTTCACGCGGGTTGATACAGGATACTTCGTCAGTTCGGCACGTACAGCGTCAATGCCCTGGTTGAGATCAATCTCGATGCCCTTGCCACCTTCGCCTGGACGACGATATTCTTCTGGGATGAGTTCCGTTGGATTGCTGTCCATGACTTCGAGCCAGATACCGTCCTTATTGATCTTCGCCTTGATATTGCGGTCGGCAGAGCAGGAAACGCCCATGCCAATCGGACAGCTCGCTCCGTGACGAGGCAGACGGATGACACGGATGTCGTGAGCCAGATACTTACCTCCGAACTGAGCGCCAAGACCAATCTTGTAGGCTTCCTTCAGGAGTTTCTGCTCCAAGTCGATGTCGCGGAAAGCACGACCAGTCTCATCACCCGTCGTGGGCAAAGAGTCATAGTACTTGATGCTGGCGAGCTTCACCGTCAGGAGGTTCTTCTCAGCCGATGTGCCACCGATGACGAAGGCGATGTGGTAAGGCGGACAAGCAGCCGTGCCGAGATGCTTCATCTCCTCCACAAGGAATGGCAGGAGTGTACCCTCGTTCTGGATGGTCGCCTTGGTCATGGGATAGAAGTAGGTCTTGTTGGCAGAACCGCCACCCTTGGCCACCATCACGAAACGGTATTCAGCACCCTCAGTGGCCTCGATGTCAATCTGAGCAGGAAGGTTGCACTTCGTGTTCACCTCGTCGTACATGTTCAGCGGAGCGTTCTGCGAATAACGGAGATTGTCCTGCGTGTAAGTATTGAACACGCCGAGGGAGAGTGCTTCCTCATCCTCGAACCCTGTCCACACCTGCTGACCCTTCTCACCGTGGATGATGGCTGTTCCCGTGTCCTGACAGAAAGGAAGGATGCCCTTGGCAGCCGTCTCCGCATTGCGCAGGAACTGGAGCGCCACATACTTGTCGTTCTCCGAAGCCTCAGGGTCGCGCAGAATCTTCGCCACCTGCTCGTTGTGTTCACGGCGCAACATGAACTCCACATCGTGGAAAGCCTGCTGAGCCAACAGCGTGAGTGCCCCCTTCGACACTTTCACGATTTCCTTACCTTCGAACTCGCCGACGGAGACACCCTCCTTGGTCAGCAGTCGATATTCCGTCTCGTCCTTGCCCATCTGGAACATGGGAGCGTACTTGAATCCTGTTGTTTGAGCCATAATGATGTTAGTGTTTAAGATGTTTCAACTTTATAAAGTTCCACCCAGCGCATGGGCTGGTTAGTAATGTCGGATGCAAAGGTACGAATAAGTGAGCATAAAAACAAAGAAAATGCTCGTTTTATTTTCCATTTTATTGTAAATGTACGCACAATATCAACACAAAATCACAAAAGTGCAAGAAAAGATTCCATACCATTTCCCCAACTCCAAACTTTTCACTACCTTTGCCGTCGCTACTTATCACTAAAATTTCAACGTATGAAAAGAAACATTTTCACAATCATGTCGGGAGCTGTCATGATGGCAACGCTCCTCACCACAACCTCATGCAAAGGCAAAGTGACCATCAGCGGTGCTGACGGATCGGACACCATCGAGTTCAACACAGACAGCATCAAGGAAATCAACATCAATCTGCAAACCAACAACTACGAAGAAGGCGAAGCCGATGACACGGAAATGATGGGACTGGCCACATACGAGGAGGACATCATGGACATCAGCGAGATGCCCAAGACGGCCGAACGTCAAGACAGCCATTTCCAAACTGCCGTGTACGTGAACGTGGAGACGAAGCCCACTGAGGATGACCCTTGTGGCACCTTCACCGTTTGGTTGGCTGACGAGCGTGTTGGCACTGTACGCAAGATTCTCACCACCAACCCCACAGCCGCCGCGCAATGGGAGGAGATGACCAAGGAAAATTCAGATGCGGTTGACGTGCCTATCCACCTCATTGCCACTGCCGAAAAAGCCTACCTCGCTCCAGGCGACGTGAGCAAAGTGATTGTGGAGGGTTGTCCTGATTCGCGCAATATCTGGACGTACATCATCGACACGGCTACTCGCACAGCCAAGCAGTTCCCCACTACCGAAGGTGTTGTGAACCGCGATTGGAAGAAAAAGGAAATCACCCTGGCCAGCTATGGTTACTACACTGCTCCTGACTATGGGCGCTACACATACAACAGGACTTACAACATCGAGGGTAAGTTCCTCCGCGTATCGAGCGAGAAAGTGCCGGAGTAGTTGAGAGTTGACGTTGAGAGTTGACAGTTGAGGGCTTAGAGTCTTTTTTTCTTGAAGAAGGCCTTCATCAATTCGGCACATTCCTCTTCCATCACCCCACTGACCACCACCGTCTTGGGATGCAGGGCTTCAGGCGCAAAGCGTTTGAAGCCTCTTTTTTCATCGCTTGCCCCATAGACGAGCCGCCCCAACTGGCTCCAACCAATCGCACCAGCACACATCACGCAAGGCTCGACCGTCACATAGAGGGTGCATCCCGTCAGATACTTGCCTCCCAAGGTTTCGGCTCCAGCCGTGATGGCCTGCATCTCTGCATGTGCTGTCACATCACGCAACGTTTCTGTCAGGTTATGACCCCGTCCGATGACCTGTTCGTTTGCCACCACCACAGCACCCACAGGAATCTCGTCTTGCTCCATTGCCATGCGAGCCTCGTCCAAGGCCATACGCATGAATCGTTCGTCTGCCGTCATAAGTGTCTGTTATTTCAGCAATCTCGCTTCAGGACTGCCGATGGCTCGGAGTCCCTTGGCCACGCTTTGAGCATTGAGGCGGGCACCTTTCAGAGAGAGGTGGGTGTGGTCGTGGTTGAAATATTCAGCAGCCTTCTTCTGACCAATTTTGTCAAGAGCATCTGCTGTGATGTTGTGGATATCGATGAACTGACACCCCGTTTCCTTAGCCACAGCACGACACCAAGAGCCGTAAGTCTCATTGCGACGTTCGATGTACATCTTGCCTTTTTTCTCGTTAACAGGATAGATGAATCCACGCGAATTGCCGTTGCCTTCATGCCATTCGTTGCGAGGCGTGAGCGACAGAAGGATGGGAATTGCTCCCTTCTCCTCTGCATCACGTATCATCTTCTTCAGATACCAGCCATAAGAGTAGATGACCTTGTATATTCCACTGCTCTCCATCCGATAGACGGCACAAGAATCCTTGGACGTGGCCAGCACGCCGCGTTCTTTGGCATTCTTGATGGGGCCTATGTCATTGTGACCAAACTGGATGAGCACCACATCACCAGGTTCGAGTGAGTTATACACCTCGTCCCAAAGCCCCTCATCGATATAAGTGCGTGTGGAACGTCCTGCCTTGGCTTGGTTCTGGAAGACGCATTTAGCTGGGTCAAACACCGTGTGACCCTGACTGCCCCATCCCCACATGCCATCGGGATTTTCATCTTCGTTCTTGCCAGTAGAGTCGCCACAAAGGAAAACCATCGGCTTGCCCTTCTGACGCAACTGGTCACAACGTTTAGGATGCACCTTATCGTTGAGGCAAGTCTTGAGGAAAGCAATCTGAGGATCGTCGGATGCCAAGATACCCTCGGCTGCTGAGGCTGCATTCATACGTGCGCCGTATGCTGAAGAGTGAATCTTATCAAGGAAGAAATGGTAGTCAGTCTTCCATGGACCATACTTCTCCAGTTTAGTGGCGGAGATGTCGTTAAGGTCGATGACAGGCACGTTCATCTCCTTGCCGATAGCGAAGATGGCAGGGGTGAAATCCTTCAACTTACGCTTGATGCGCTTAGGGTTGTCCTCCTCATAATCGTTGCGAGGAGTAAGCGTGAAGAGGATGGGCGTAGCACCTTTGGCACGGATTTCGTTGATGAATCGGCGTGTATAACCTCCGAAGGTATAAACCATCTCATGTTGCTTCGTCACCTTATTATATATATATGTGGAATCCTCACGAATTTCAAGGCGGTCACCATCAGGACGATAGGAAGAGCGTGCACGGATGGAATCGATAGGGCCATTGTCGTTGTGACCCAGTTCGAGGAAGACATAATCGCCTTTCTGCACAGCTTCGAGCACAGGTTTCCAAAGTTGATTATAGAAGGTACGGGGAGATGTGCCACCAAGTGCATGGTTCTCAACCGTGATCTTGTCCTCATCGAAATACTCATGGGCATAGAATCCCCAGCCCCACTGACCATTGCTACCATTACCCAATGTGCCTGTGCGCATGGTGCTGTTGCCCACAAGGAAGAGCACCGGATGATTGCCTCTGCGACTGCTCCCCGGAACTGGACGAGCCTGATTGGCAATGTCGATGGAGTCAGCCGTAAGGTCGCGCACTCCATTGATGTCAATCCAGATGTCGTGCTGGGCATGAAGAATGGAGGAATTGAAGAGAATTGAAGTTGTCAACAGAATTGTGAGTAACTTTTTCATATAGGTCAATCATTTAATTAGTTGTATTCGTTGAAGTTCGCTCTCGAAGTTGGGCGTGAAGATGCCCTTGCCAAGATTTTCCCTGATTTCAGCTGGTGTCCAAAAACGGCCTCCATCAAGTTCGTCTGAAGGAGAGATGGGATCATCATAAGTGGTCTTGAAGACAAAGACCAGCTCCTTCTCACGATTGCTCTCGAAGACATACTGCGTGATGCGTTCTGGCGTAAAGCCGGTGATGCCCAGTTCCTCGCGCACCTCTCGATGCAATGCCTCTTCCACACATTCGCCCAAATCTACATGTCCCCCCACAGCCGTGTCCCACTTGCCAGGCTGAATGTCCTTCCACTCAGGGCGCTTCTGCAAATAAAGTTCGCCACGACTGTTGAACACGTGCAGGTGTACCACAGGATGCAGGAGCTTACTGCCGTTGTGACATTCACCCCGAGTGGCAGCACCCGTGATGTTGCCGTCTTCGTCCACGATAGGAAACATTTCTTGGTTGTTATCTTTCATCTGTGTCATATTTTTAATACGTCAAGGAATCAAAAGAGAGGAATCTCCATAACTGAGAAAACGGAAATCGTGGCTGAGCGCATAATCATACACTTTCTTCCAGTCACCTTTCAGGAAAGCCGATACTAAGAGCAACAAGGTGGATTGGGGTTGGTGGAAGTTAGTGACCATGTAACGCACGATGTGATAGTCGTAGCCTGGTGCGATGATGATCTGAGTGGAAGAATGGAGCACATCAAGATGATGAGAATCCATGTAGGAGAGGAGGGCTTGGAGGGAGTTGACAGTTGAGAGTTGACAGTTGACATTTGAGGGTTGAGAGTCGTCGTAGGGCATCCATTGGGGGACATGAAGATCTTCCTTCCCCTGCATGGCGAGAATGCCCATGTAGTAGAGGCTTTCGAGCGTGCGCACACTGGTGGTGCCCACAGCAATGGCTTCGCCTCCATGAGCAATGAGTTTCTCGATGGTCTGACGACGGACGGCCACATGCTCTGTATGCATGTCGTGGTCGCCAATCTCCTCACTCTTCACAGGTTTGAACGTACCTGCTCCCACATGCAAGGTCAGTTCTTCACGGTCAATGCCAGCCTCATCGAGGGCATGGAGCACACGTTCCGTGAAATGGAGTCCAGCCGTAGGGGCAGCCACAGAACCCTTGATTTTAGAATAGACCGTCTGATAGGTCGTCTTGTCGCTCTCCTGTGTCTCGCGATTGAGATAGGGAGGGATGGGAAGTTCCCCCACCGCATCGAGCAGTTCTGCCCAGGTATAGTCGCCATCCCAAACAAATTCGATGATGTGCGATGTATGATGCAGTCCTTTCCGTTCGCAGGAGAGAGTCATCTTCTCCCCATCGGGCATCTCAATCTCACGATATAATTTCCCCTCTTTCCACTTCTTCAGATTGCCCACCAAGCAGTACCACTGCACACTCCCCTTCTGCGAAAAGTTCAGCTGATAGTCATTGGGCTGGGCTGGTTCGAGGCAGAAGACCTCAATGAGGGCACCAAGCCCTCCATCCCCCATAGGGGAGCTCTTCCTGAAGTGCAGTCGTGCCTGGATGACCTTCGTGTTATTGAACACCATCAAGGCTCCAGCAGGCAAGTACTTGGGCAAAGATGTGAACACATCCTCGCTCACCTCGCCATGTTGGTAGATGAGCAACTTACTGCTGTCACGCTCCGCCAAGGGGAACTTGGCAATGCGCTCATCAGGCAAGTCGTAGTTGTAATCAGCAATATGTATATTCTTCGGATTCAATGTCTTGTATATTTTAGTCTTTGATGAATTGTACCTCTTTGAACTCGTATCGCACCACGTTCCCATCCTCAAAACGCAAACAAAGATGTCCTGTTGGTTCCACCTCAGCAATCTCTGCCATGAAGTCGCCACGCACATCATGATAGCGATGCATGCCCTCACGCCGATAAAGGTGTTGCCAATACGTCTGTCGAACCTCTTCTTCCTTCCCCTCTGCCAACCACTCATAATAAGTTTGGAAATGGCTGAGAAGAGAGGCCAACACAGCTTCTCGGTCGTGTTCCTTGCCTGTCAACAATTGCAAGGAGGTAGGATTAGGGGCATCGCTCCTGAAGACAGTCTGGTTGATGTTGATGCCCACTCCGATGATGCAGTTGGCAATGTTCTTCCCCACCAGGTCGCACTCGATGAGGGTGCCGCTGATCTTTTTGTCGCCCACATAGATGTCGTTGGGCCACTTCACCTCCACACCTTCCACCTGTTCAGCCAAAGCATCACGCACAGCCATAGCCATGCACTCCGACAGCAAAAACTGACGGGAAGCTGGCACGAAGTCTGGATGGCACAACAGGGAGAACGTGAGGTTCTTACCCCGTTCCGTTTCCCACGAGTTGCCCTGCTGTCCACGTCCCTTCGTCTGATCGTCGGCCACCACCAAGGTGAATCCAGGCAACGAGGAGGCCGAAACGACCCGCCCAGTTCCCTCTTCAGCCAACATCTCTCGAACGAACGAATTGGTGGAATCGACAGTAGGAAGATTGATGCGTGAAATGCTCACCATAGTTTGCAAATTTGATGCAAAGGTAGTACAAAACGCCCAAAAAACACCCCTGAAAAGCATTATTTCACTATCCTTCGAAGAAAAAAATGCGTTTTTGTTATGATTTTTACAAACAAATCCCTACATTTGCCGCAAAATCATCGATGAGAATAGATAAATCGCAGAGCATTCACTAACCAACTTTACCATTTATGCGGCCAGTACGTATAGTCATCATATTACTATTGATAGCATTTCCCCTATCATTGCTTGCGCAAATCACTCACAGCAAGGCAGAGATAGAGGCGGTGCTGACTGAGTTGGATAGTGCCATAGCCAGAAAGAACTTCTATCAAGCCCAATGTCAAGAACGCGCCGACAGTTTGCGGCGAGTGGTCAACTCGTGCCACCCTGACCAATATGTGGAGAAATGCAAGGAACTTTTCACCGTGCTCTTCTATTTCGATGGCCGTCAAAGCCTCAAAGTTTTGGAGCGCATCCAGAAGACAGATGACTACAAGAGCGACATCAACCTGCGTGCATGGACGGACTTGAACATGTCCCACATCTACGGAACGATGGGAATCTACCACAAGGCCAACAACATCACCAACCAGATGGACACCGTGGGATTCTCGAAAGAAGAACGCGTGCAATACATCCGCACCTGCCGCACCAACCAAGAGAGAATCTCTGAATACATGGCAGACATCAGCGTGGCACAGGATGAAGAACCTCAAATGGTGGCTTACTATGACGAAATCATCCAGTTGATGCCTCCTGGAAGCGAACGCGATTTGGTGATGGCACAAAAGTGTGTCTATCTCAACCACCCGCAGGATGCTCTGAAACTTCTCACCCCCCTCGTTGAGAACGCAAAGGGAAAGACCCTGACAGCCATGAGCATGGCCATTGCCGACGCATACGACCAACTCAACGACCGCGAGAACTACATCTATTATCTTGCCTACACAGCCTTGAACAACATCAAGAACGGCAACACCCGATACGAGGCACTGCCCTATCTCGTCTATGCACTCTACGAGGTGGACGACATCAACCGTGCCTACTCCTACTTGATGTGTACGATGGAAGATGCCAACACCTATCCCTCGCGCATTCTTGCATTGGACGTGTCGAAATACTTCCCTGTCATCAATTCCACCTACAGCGCCCAGAAAAGCGACGAGGCACACAACGAGAAAGTGAAGAAGAATTCGCTCATCTTCACCTTCGCCCTGCTGATACTGGCCATCGCTGTCGCTTTCTATTTGGGATGGCACCGCAACAATGCCGCTGCTGAAAGGGCAAGAGCCAACGCCCTGCAAAAGGCACTCGACCAGGCAACCATTGCCGACCGCGTCAAGACCGTCTTCATCCAGAACATGCGACACGAGATTCGCACACCGCTCAATGCCATCATGGGCTTTGCGCAACTCATGTCCAACGACCTCTCCGACGAGGAGCGTTCTCTCTACAACGGCTACATTCAGGAAAGCAACAACCAACTGCTCTCCACCCTCGACGACATCATCGACGTGAGCAACATGGAGGTCGGCACCTTCAACTTCCACTTCGGCGAAATCGACATCGACACACTCTGCACGGAGAAGATGGAAGAAACCCGCGAACTGCTGTCCCCTGGAGTGGAATTCATCTACCAGCCACTTCCCAAAGGACTCAAACTGCAATCTGACTACAGGCGCATCGGACAAGTGCTCCACAATCTCCTCTCCAACGCCTGCAAGAACACCCCTTCCGGCGTGATCACCATCAGTGCCGCCCACCTCAACGATAGCATCCAATTCGTCGTGACAGACACAGGCATCGGCATTCCACCCGATAAGACTGACGTGATTTTCGAGCACTTCGAGAAACTCGACCACTACAGCCCCGGATTGGGTTTGGGACTCTACGTGTGCCGACTGATTGCACGTGCTTTGGGTGGTGACATCCACCTCGACACCCACTACACCAATGGAGCACGCTTCGTCTTCACCGTGCCCAACCGCACCAAAGAAGAAGAGGAAAGCACCACCAACCAAAGCGATGCATTGCTCGAAAAAGCACGCCGACAGGCAGCAGAGAGGATGGAGGGGACAGATTAGAGTTTAGGGTTTAGAGTTTAGGGTTTAGAGCCTAAAGTTAGGGTTATAGTTAGAAATGAATTTACGACGCACGATACATCTGCTCATCACATCGCCAGCCCGCGCCATCCATCGGCGCGGGTTTGGTGTGCAGTCCCCATGGGCATACGAACTCATCCGCGACGTGCTTTTCGAACCACTACCCTACTATGCCTATCGGGAACAAAACCTCACCACCCCACTCCAACAGCAACTCTACCGCATCCGCAACCACTACCGCCACCAACCCCTCATCATCATCGACGAGAAAGGCAACGTGGCACACACACGATACGAAGAAGTGGCACACACAGCCACACCCGACACTATCCTCATCGTCGAACACACCCACGACGAGAACGCTCCACTCTGGAACCTCATCGTCTCCGACCCACGTGCCATCGTCACCTTCGACATGGGTCAACGTGGTCTGGTCACTTTCGACCCCAAACGCATCAAACAAAACTACCTCCTCTAAACTCTCAATTGTCAACTATCAACTGTCAACTCATGAAAATATACACCCGTACAGGCGACCAAGGCCAAACATCCCTCGTAGGAGGACAACGAGTCAGCAAGACCTGCGCACGACTCGAATCCTACGGCACAGTCGATGAACTCAGTTCCCAAATCGGACTGCTCATCACCTACTGCACACTCGACACCGACATCCAGTTCCTCACCGACGTGCAAAACCAACTCTTCGTCCTCGGAGGCTACCTCGCCACCGACACCTCCCAGCGCGACGTCAGGCCAGGCAACATCGTCACTTCCGACATGATTGAAGCCATCGAACAAGCCATCGATGCCATCAATGCCCAGCTGCCACCCTTCAAGCACTTCATTCTGCCAGGAGGATGCCGAGCCGCAGCTGTCTGCCACGTCTGCCGAACCGTCTGCCGACGAGCCGAACGACGCATCCTCGCTCTCAGCGAAGAAGGAGCCGACATCGACCCCAACGTCGTCGCCTACATCAATCGTCTCAGCGACTACCTCTTCGTTCTGGCACGAAAGTTAAATCATGATGAAAATTATCCTGAAATTATTTGGCAGAGAAATAAATAAACACTACCTTTGCACGCCAAAAGACAAAACAACCAAAATCAAACAACAAAATATCATGTATTGGACACTTGAATTAGCATCAAAACTGGAAGACGCCCCTTGGCCAGCAACCAAGGAAGAGCTCATTGACTACGCCACCCGCTCTGGCGCCCCACTCGAGGTGATTGAAAATCTCGAAGAGATTGAAGATGAAGGCGATGTGTACGAAACCATCGAAGAAATCTGGCCTGACTATCCATCAAAAGAGGACTTCCTCTGGGACGAGGACGAGTACTAATCGTCGTTCGTTTTCGAATATAAAGAGCCCGTACAGCCAAAAGGTTGCACGGGCTCCTTTAATATTTATACAATCAGTATACGATTAGCACAGCAGCAGCATCATCAGAGTCAGCGGCTTCTTCCGAGTCATAGAAGGCGTTCTGCAACTTCTGCAGAGCAATAATGAGCTGGCGAGCCACGATGATGGCGTTCTTCGTTGGCTCAACAGCGTGGTCGATGATGTTGATGCCATACTGCAGCGTCTCCTGGTCGAGCACTTCGGTGAGAGGCGCATAGCCGTTCTCGTCGGCGAAGCTCAGGCCGGGCACTGCCCACCAGTCAACACCCACCTGAGTGGTGACGAGGCGCATGGGGATTTCCTGATTCACGGCCTTGTCACTCATGGTGCAGGTGACGAGCTGGTTGAGCTGATCCACATAGCCGCCGATGGTCTTCTGGTCGGCATAGTTGCGACGGGCTTTGGCCATCTCGTTCTGAATCTGCACCACCTTCTCGCAGTCGCTCACCTTCACGTTGGTGGTCAGGCAGTCGAGCAGGGTGAGGGTCATGTCTTCGATGCTGTTGCCAGCCATGATGGCGGTGAAGACGTCGGCGATGCTGCTCGAACTGGTCATATCCCTGAGGTCAGTCCTGCCGTTGGTGTTGGTCATCGTAGCCGTTGCGTCAACCATCTTCTTGCCGTTGTGTGTGAAGTCAAACTTCAAACCAGCCTTCTTCGTCTCGGGATCTTGACCGATGGCGAAGTAGAAGTCGGTGGCATCTACACCAGGAATGTTGGAGTGCAGGTCACAAGCAATGTTCCATGCATCCATTGCGGGCATAATGGGTGTGCTGCCATCGGGGGTTTCAATGCCTTCCATACCCTTCGCGGTGTTCTTGATGGTGCCATAAATATTCTTTGTCCAAGTGCCGCCCGACTTCGTGGAAAGAGCTATGTCGTACTGAGCAGGCAGCTTGACAAGCACCATCACAGAGTCATTAGATAAACGTCTTGAGGGGAAGGAATAAGAGTCGCCGGTGCCCTTGATGGTGATACTGATGTTTTCAATATTCGAATCTTCGTCACCATTGTTGGGAATCAGAATTTCCAAACCCTTGTCATTGTTCTCGGCCACCTCGAAACCTGTCATTGTAGCGGTGAAGGTGTAGTTGAAGTCCGTCAAATCGACCAAAGCTTCGTACTTGGGTTCGGGGCGATCTGGACGATCTGGATCATCCTCAGGACGCTCTGGAGCTCCATCAGGACGTTCTGCTCCATCAGGAGGTTCTGGACCATCAGGACGTTCCTGCCCTTCATAAGGCTTGAGCGTCTCCTGAATCTTCTGGCCGAAAGTGCGGCTAATAGTCTTGTCGAAATCATCGTTGAGTACGATGTACTGATTGAAGCCGATAGCGAAATGGTTCAGCGAGTTCATCGTTGCAAAGTTCAGGTTCTCAGCCACGCCCTTCACACTGGCACGCGTGTGCTCCACGAACTCCTGACGGTTCTTCCCGCCCTTCTTCTCATTGTTCTCGCTGTTGTTGTCGTTGTCATCCGACGAGCAAGCCGTGAACACGCTTGCGCCACATATAAAGGCGGTGGCCATCGCCCATGTTGTAATTTTCTTCATAAATAGTTTAATAAGATTGTTGTTATAATATTAATTTAATAAATGTTTATCATAAAGCATCGGCAAAGTTAGTGAATTAAAATGGAACACGCAAGCATTTGGCCGATTATTTTCATTGAGGCACGAAAAAAGTATTTTAATAAGTCCGCAATGCCTATTTATCGGCACTGCGGACACTTTATTTATCGGGGGCTCCAAACGCCAGATACATTCCCTCCTCCACCTCGCTGCGGTTGTAGGTGTTGAGGGTGATGAAGACAGCCCTGTAGCCGTAGGCTTTGTCCGAGAAGGTGACAAACTCAGGATCTCTGCCATTGATCGCCCATTTCCACCATGTGTGCGGATTCTTGCGGATATCCTCGCAAAACGTATTCCAAATTCGTTTCATAAATGCACAATTTACCTAATATCATGCAAAGATAGGTTTTTATTGTGAGAAATAACGCATTTAATGCAAAAAACACTTTATTTATTCGCGGGACTAAGCCATTTTTTACAGAATTGCCTAAAATCCAACAGCAATGCGCAATATTATTCCTTTAAGGTAACGCTTGCGTTGCAGTGTTGCAGTGTTGCAGTTGAATTTCAGAGCACCCAAAAGTCAAAAAAGAATTTTATATTTATATATATATAAATATAAGATTATTTTTTGGGGGTTGAAATAGAAGAAATCGAACTGCAACACTGCAACGCGCAACAAAAATAAAAAATTTTTGCCCAAACATTCGTAGACCGCAATTTCAATGTCGTATCTTTGCACCAGAAATAAAAAAGTTATGCAAAAGCTCAACTCCAAAGAAATCATCGCCATCTGGTTCGCCATCATCGCGGCCTGCATCAGCATCACGGCGCTCTGGATGCCTCCACAGGGCATCATCGACGAGACGGTGCTCATCCTCATCGGCCAGCTCCTGCTCTTCATCGCCACCTTGGTGGGCGTGGACGGAGCACTCATGAGGCTCGCCCAAGTGATGCGAAACAGGGCTGAAAAGCCTCCGGAAGAGGCGATTTGAAACAACGCCGTTGTTTGCCCAAAACATCGGTGTAGGAAGCT
>CAJOGQ010000064.1 GCA_905234125.1 uncultured Bacteroidaceae bacterium
CCCACTACTTGAAAAATGTGGCATCGGCAAGCCGATTTTACACGCTTGATATTACCCTCTGGTATCGGCTCCGATATTCATGGCCTGCCATGTGTGAGAATAGTTTAATGCACAAATCGACACTGATATCAGTGTCGGGATTTGTATCAGTATCAGGATTTGTATTGTTCTCAGGATTGGATTAATTATTAGAATTCGTTTTCGTGTTTTCTCCAGAACCTCCATCTTCATCTTTACTACAAGATGGCATCAATGAAAGTGTCATTACTGCGAGCATCATCATACTCAAGAGTTTAAATTGTTTCATATTTCTTTGTTGTTAGTAGGTTAATATTGTTGGTTTGAAAATATACAAAAATAAAACGTGGACAATTTACTTCGTCTACGTTTCAGAGGTATTGGGGATAACCTAACATTCTTAAACGAGTAAATGCCCACGCCTGACGGCGTGAACTATCTACTTCAGTTCTTGAATGTCTCATTTAATTCCCCAATTATCTGAAACAAGAATCCAAAAGTGGATGTTCATCCTATATGTCCTTTTCAAATTATTCTTTCCTTACCTCATAGGCATGAGCGATTTGATGTGAAACAATATGATTTGTCGATTGCAAAGGTAGGCAAAATCGGCCATACGCCAAAGGAAAATGGAGAAAAGTTTTGAAAATGTTTTGAACTTATGGGAAAATGATTGTATTTTCTTTGGGCTTTCACTTTTTATTCCTAACTTTGTGGGCGAATTTCAAAAAGCATAGACTTCATGGATTATAAGGAAACCATCAATTACCTCTTCACGTCGGCTCCCCTGTTTCAAAATGTGGGGGGAGACGCCTACAAGGAGGGACTCTACAATACGCATCAGTTGGATGCTCATTTCGGACATCCGCATCGGCAGTTCAAGACCATTCATGTGGCTGGAACGAATGGTAAGGGGTCTTGCTCTCATACTTTATCGGCTATCTTGCAGGCATCGGGACTGAAAGTGGGCTTGTTCACCTCACCCCATCTGGTGGACTTCAGGGAGCGAATCCGGGTGAACGGCGAAATGGTCAGCGAAGACTATGTGGTGGACTTCGTGGAGAAGCATCGTTCCTTTTTCGAGCCTCTGCATCCCTCCTTCTTCGAACTGACCACGGCGATGGCCTTTAAGTATTTCGCGGAACAAGGCATTGATGTGGCTGTGGTGGAAGTGGGATTGGGCGGTCGATTGGATTGCACCAACATCATCACGCCTGAGGTGTGTGTCATCACCAACATCAGCTTTGACCATGTGATGTTCTTGGGTGACACCTTGGCCAAGATAGCGGGCGAGAAGGCTGGCATCATCAAACAGGATGTGCCTGTGGTGATTGGGGAGGTGGTGGAGGAAACTCGCCCTGTCTTCGAGCAGAAAGCCAAGGAGATGAATGCCCCCATCTATTTCGCGGAAGAAGATAAGGAGGTCATCAAGCACAGATTCTGCACAAATGGCGGAATCAATTATCAGACAAAGAATTATGGAAAAGTGCATGGAGAACTTGGAGGCTTCTGCCAATACAAGAATGCGGACACGATTCTTTGTGCTGTGAGCCGCATGAAGGAACGTGGATTCCGTCTTTCAGATGAAGATGTGAGGAAGGGATTTGCCCAAGTGTGTGAGATGACAGGCTTGATGGGCAGATGGCAAACCTTGCGGAAGAGCCCTCGAGTGGTGTGCGATACTGGTCATAACATCGGTGGATTCCGTTGGATTGTGAAGCAACTGAAGAAGGTTTCCTTTAAAATAAATAATGTGGGAGGCTCGATGCGCATTGTTTTTGGCATGGTGAATGACAAGGACATCAGCGGTGTGCTGTCCATCATGCCCAAGGATGCCACCTATTACTTCTGCCAAGCCAGCGTGAAACGTGCCCTACCCCATGACGAAATTCGGCAAATTGCATCAAAATACGGCTTGAGGGGCAAGAGCTTTCCAACTGTGAAAATTGCCTATGAAATGGCTCTCAAGGATGCCGATTCCAATGACTTCATTTATGTCGGTGGAAGTAGCTTTGTTGTTGCAGATTTGCTCACAATGAGGATAAAATCGTGAGCAAAGTGTAAAAAAATCAAAAAACTTTGAAAATAATTGCCAGAATCTTCGTTTAGTTAAAATATTTTCAGTTAATTTGCAAAGAGAATTGGAAATCTCCGGTTCCAACAATCTGAAACGATTACCTATAACTTACATAAACTGATTATTGCGTATGAGCACAATTCAACCAAAACTCAGCGGTCTGAAGCCTGAGAAATTCCAGAAGGAAGTGAAGGGCAAAAAGACAGACCTCTACACGCTCGTCAACAAGGACGGCTACGAAGTATCAATCACCAACTATGGAGGCGCTATCGTCGCCATTATGGTGCCAGACAAGAACGGAAAGGTGGCTAATGTCATCCAGGGACATGACAACATCGACGATGTGATCAACTCACCTGAGCCTTTCCTCTCCACCCTGATCGGTCGCTTCGGCAACCGCATCGCCAAGGGTAAGTTCACCTTGAACGGCAAGGAGTATCAGCTTGCTGTGAACAATGGCCCCAACCACTTGCACGGTGGTCCTACTGGATTGCATGCACAGGTGTGGGATGCTTATCAGGCAGGTGACCAAAACTTGACGCTCGACATCAAACTCCCTTACGGACACGAAGGATTCACGGGCGAGGTGAAGATTGCCGTAGAGTTCACTTGGACGGACGAGAATGAACTGATTATCGAATACTTGGCCACCACCAACAAGAAGACCATCATCAACCTCACACACCATGCGTTCTTCTCAATCCAAGGCATTGCCAACCCAACGCCAACCATTGAGAATCAGGTGCTGGAGATGAACTGCGACTTCTACATCCCTATCGACGAGACGAGCATCCCGACAGGCGAAATCCTGAAGGTGGAAGGCACTCCATTCGACTTCCGCACTCCGAAGGCCATCGGCAAGGACATCGATGCCGACGATGAGCAAATCAAGAATGGTTCTGGCTACGACCACTGCTTCGTGTGCAACAAGAAAGAAGTTGGCGAACTATCATTTGTGGCACGTCTGACAGATCCTGTTTCTGGCCGTACACTCGAGACCTACACAACCGAGCCAGGCATGCAGGTTTACACCGACAACTTCGGCTCTGGCATCCCTGGTCAGTTTGGCGCCACTTTCCCACGGCGCTCAAGCATCTGCTTCGAAAGTGAGCACTTCCCAGATTCGCCAAACCGTCCTTACTTCCCATCCACGGTGCTCAAACCTGGTGAGAAATACAAGCAGACAACCATCTACAAGTTTGGTGTAGAATAACATAGACATTTCCCTCGTCCGTGCATGCTTGCATGGGCGAGGGATTGTAGCTTTTACGGCGATTAACTAACAATATTTATTCAATAAAACTATGTCACAAAAACAAACTCCGAACTATACGTTCGCGCTTATCGTAGTGTTCATTGTCTGCTTCCTCATCGGATTCGTGACCACGATGAACAACTCCATGATTGCCTTCTGCTCGCAGGCATTCAACCTCACCGCCCAAGATGGTCAGTATGTCAATACGGCCTTCTATGGTGCCTACCTGCTCGCCATTCCCTTCTCGCTCCTCATGAGCAAGATTGGTTACAAGGGCACACTCATCCTTGGCCTGGCAGTGGTAGGTGTCGGATTCATTATCAACTCTTTGGGAATCACATCCGTACTTGGTACAGACACGAATGTCTATGCCATCTTCCTCGGCACCATGTGTATCGTTGCAATGGGTGTTGTGATGCTCCAGAATGTAGCCAATCCTTATGTGATGGTGCTCGGTTCTCCAGAGAAAGGTGCATTCCGCATGACCCTCTCTCAGGCTCTGAACTCTGTGGCAACCACAGTAGCTCCTTTCTTCATCACAGCCGTCATTATTGGTGACAAAATTCCTGCTCCAGAACACGTGCCTGGTCCATACTTGGGACTCGGAATCTTTACACTCGTCATTTGCGCCATCCTCATCTTCCTCAAGTTGCCAAAGATTGACGAAGGCAAACAAAGTGAAGAAGCTGGAGAAAAGGTGGTGGAGAAAAGTTCCGTGTTCAAGTACACACACGTTTGGTTAGGTGCCCTTGGTATCTTCATGTACATGGGTGTGGAGATTGGTGTTCCTTCCATGCTCCCCTATCGTTTCCAGTTGCTCGGCGAGAACGACCCCAACATTGTGACCAGCTTCCTCGCATTCTATTGGGGTGGCATGATGGTTGGCCGTTTCATCGGTGCTGGTATCCTCACCAAATTTGAGCCTCGCAAGCTCCTCACGGCTTGTATCGCTCTGGGCGCGCTCTGCATTGTAGCATCTCTTCTCACTGCATCATCTATGGTGGGTATCTATCTGATGCTGGCAGCAGGCCTGTTCCACTCCGTGATGTGGCCACTCGTGTTCAACCTCGGTTTGCAGAAGTTGGGACGCCACACCAAGGCCGCCTCTGGTGTTATCAACACCGGTGTGATTGGTGCCGCCCTTCTCATGCCTGTGATGGGTGCTGTAGTTGACGGTGCAGGTGTCATCATCGCCATGTGCCTCATGTTCGTGTACTATGCATACCTCATCTGGTTCTGCAACTTCGGTTCAAAGATTGGACTGAAATAGACATTATTCAACAATCAACATAATACTTCCTAACTTATTAAAACCAAATTCTTTATGAAATTAAAAATTGATGATGTAAGAACTCGTTTCATCAAGCATCTTGGTGGTGAGCCAGGTTCAGTTTACGCTTCACCTGGCCGTATCAATCTTATCGGTGAGCACACTGACTACAATGGTGGTTTCGTGTTCCCTGGAGCAGTAGAGCAAGGCATGATTGCTGAGGTTCGTCCTAATGGCACTCGCACCGTTCGCGCTTACTCCATCGACCTGAAGGATTACGATGAATTCTCGATTGACAGCGAGAAGGGACCTAAGGCCAGTCATTTCCGCTACATCTATGGTGTGGTTCGTGAGATGATGGCACTTGGCGTACCAGTGCAGGGATTCGACACAGCCTTTGCTGGTGATGTGCCAAATGGTGCTGGTATGTCTTCATCTGCCGCCCTCGAAAGTTGCTACGCATTCGCTATCAACGACCTCTTTGGCGACAACAAGATTGACAAGATGACCCTCGCTAAGGTCGGTCAGGCCACTGAGCATAAGTACATCGGTGTGAATTGTGGCATCATGGATCAGTTCGCCTCTGTATATGGCAAGAAGGGCAATCTGATGCGTCTTGACTGCCGTTCTGGTGAGTTTGAATACTTCCCTTGGAATCCAAAGGGCTACAAGCTTGTGCTCATCAACTCTTGCGTGAAGCATGAACTTGTGGGTTCTCCTTACAACGACCGTCGCCGTTCTTGTGAGAACTGCGTGAAGGCCATCAAGGAATTGCATCCAGAGAAGGAAATCACAACCCTCCGCGAGGCTACTTGGGAAGAGTTGAAGGAAATCGAAGGAAAAGTTTCAGCCGAAGACATCAAGCGTGCTACATTCGTGTTGGGCGAGAAAGACCGTGTATTGGCTGTCTGCGACGCATTGAAGAAGGGTGACTACGAAACAGTCGGCCAAAAGATGTACGAGACTCATCATGGCCTTTCCAAAGACTACGAAGTATCATGCGAAGAGCTGGACTTCCTCAATGAAATTGCCAAAGACTGCTCTGTAACTGGTTCACGTATCATGGGTGGCGGTTTCGGTGGTTGCACCATCAACCTCGTAGCAGAAGAACTTTATGACAACTTCGTGAAGACTGCCGTTTCCAAGTTCCAAGAAAAGTATGGCAAGAAGCCTATTGTCATCGACGTGGTGATTGGTGACGGTTCACGCAAACTCTGCTAATTTTCCGCAGCTATCCAATAGGAATAGAACCCTAAAATTACTACATTTGAGGTAGGAGCGACCCCTCTTGAAGGGACACAGCTCCTACCTCTTTTTTTGTTCTTTATTCCTCGTTTTGGGGGACAAATGGCGTATAAAACTAATGTTTTATATCCGAAAAAGGGTAAATTTTGTGCCGAAAAGGGACTTTATGTTTTATAACATGTTTTTCAGCCCTTCCAACCCGTGAAAAGTCCGTAACTTTGGCGAAAGTTTATAAACTAATACATTTTCAAACCAATTATGAGAAATCTTAAATCGATTTTGATGGGGAGTGCTGCGGCCGTAGCATTCTTATGTGCATGTAATCCTGCACAGAAGTCAGCAAGTCTGACAAAATCAGGTATTAACCCTGCCGACTATGACACTTGCATAGCAGTGGCATACGACGCCGAGGCAGGCAAGTTCGTGGCCGACACGGAAAACGCTCAAGATGTGAAGCTCTACACCCTGACCAACAAGAATGGCATGGAGGTGTGCATCACTAACTTTGGCGGTCGCATTGTGAGCATCATGGTGCCCGACAAGGATGGCAAATTCGTGGATGTAGCATGCGGATTTGACAAAGTGGAGAACTATTTCCCTTGGAACTATGAGACCGATTTCGGTTGTTCCGTGGGACGTTATGCCAATCGCATCAACAATGGTGAGTACACTTATGATGGTAAAACAGTTACACTGCCTAAGAACAACAACGGTGTGGCCTGTCTGCATGGTGGTTACACAGGTTGGCAGTATCAGGTTTATGACGTCTTGGAGGCAACTGATCAGAAACTCGTGATTCAGCGCACTTCTCCAGATGGCGACAACCAGTTCCCTGGCACAGTGGAAGCAACCGTTACTTTCACACTGACGGATGACAATGCCATCGTCATCGACTACAATGGTGTGGCTGACGCTCCAACCGTGCTCAACATGACTAACCACACTTACTTCAACCTTTCTGGCGACCTGAACAACACCATCGACGAATCTATCCTGATGGTGAACGCAGACAACTATACTCCTGGAGACGACAATCTCATTCCTACTGGTGAAATTCGTCCAGTGGAAGGCACCGTGTTTGATTTCCGCCAGCCCAAAGCTATTGGCACAGACTTCGGAAAGAACAATCCTGAGTTGGAATCTGTAGGTGGTGGTTATGACCACAACTGGTGCTTGAACACCAAAGGCAACAAGAAGGAGATCGCTGTAACCCTGATGGATCCACGTTCTGGTATCAAGATGGACATGTACACCAACGAGCCTGGCGTGCAGTGCTACACAGCCAATTTCCAAGACGGCACTCGTCCTGGCAAGGGTGGCATCATGTATCAGAAGCACTGTGCTATCTGTCTGGAAAGTCAGAAGTATCCTGACTCCCCCAACAAGTACACGATGCCAGGTTGGGAACTGAGCGACCCATTCATCAGTCCTGAGAAAGAATACAAGTCTTATTGCAAATACGTATTCTCCATCGCAGAATAAAAACAAACTAAATATTTAACTACGATGAGGATGGATGAATCCTTTCTGAAGTCCTCATCACTAAATCCTAATTAAATTCAATGGATACACAAATGAGTTTTACCGAAGCGATCAGTCAGAGTGGCTTTGAGACCATTGACTTCATCATTTTGGTTGTTTACATTATCTTGCTCGTAAGCCTGGGTATGTTCCTGAGCCGTGACAAAGATGGTAAGGGAAAGAGTGCCAGCGACTACTTCTTGGCTGGTAACACACTGACATGGTGGGCTGTGGGTGCTTCACTCATCGCTGCAAACATTTCAGCAGAGCAGTTCATCGGTATGTCAGGTACAGGTTATGCTGATGGTATCGCTATCGCAGCTTACGAGGTGATGGCTGCCGTAACACTGGTTGTGATTGGTAAGTTCCTGCTTCCAACCATGATTGAACGCAAGATTTTCACCATTCCTCAGTTCCTTCGTGAACGTTACAACGATGGTGTGGGTCTTGCTTTCTCCATCCTGTGGCTTTTCCTCTATGTATTTGTCAACCTGACTTCTGTAGCATGGTTAGGTGCCCTTGCCATTGAGCAGATTCTGGGTCTGCAAGGCCTTGCAGTCTCAATGGGCGGCATGGAGGTGTCGATGCGTATGATCATCATCATTGCCCTCTTCGTCATTGCCGGTATCTACTCCATCTATGGTGGTTTGGCATCTGTGGCTTGGACAGACGTGATGCAGGTGACCTTCCTTGTGGGTGGTGGTCTCATCACAGCTTACTTCGCCCTTTGCTCTGTAGCTGGTGACGATGGTTCGTTCGTGGATGGTTTCAACAAGGTGTACACCTATCTCACCACAGGTGACCACACGACAGACACGCACTTCCACTTGGTAATTCAAGAGAGCCACAATGCGAGTGCATTCGCTAACGTGCCTGGTATCGCAGCCATCGTAGGTGGCGTGTGGTTGACAAACCTCGGTTATTGGGGCTTCAACCAGTACATCATCCAGAAGGGTCTTGCCGCCAAGAGCATTGACGAGGCCAAGAAGGGTCTTATCTTTGCAGGTTTCCTGAAGATTTTGATTCCATTCATCGTGGTTCTTCCAGGTATTTGCGCTTACTACATGTCACAGAACGCTGACCAGTTCGGCCACTTGCAAGGTTCTATTAACGTGTCCGACGATGCTTATCCTTGGCTGATTCGTAACTTCACACCAACAGGTATCAAGGGTCTTTCATTCGCAGCCCTCACCGCAGCCATCATCTCTTCACTGGCTTCGATGTTCAACAGTACCTCTACCCTCTTCACGATGGATATCTACAAGAAGTACATCAACAAGGGTGCATCTGACAAGGTGCTTGTGAACGTGGGTCGTGTTGTGGCTGTGTCTGCTCTCATCATTGCAGCTATAGCAGTGAAGCCTCTCCTTGGCGGTCTCGACCAGGCATTCCAGTACATTCAGGAGTACTCTGGCTTCATTTATCCTGGTATCATCACTGTGTTTGGTCTTGGTCTTCTCTGGAAACGTGCTTCTTCTACAGCAGCCGTTTGGACAGCTATCATTACCATTCCTATGGGTGTGCTCTTCAAGATTTTCTTGCCAGATGTAGCATTCCAGTTCCGTGCTGGTTACATCTTCATCATCCTCGTCACCTTCTTCATCATCGTCAGCTACTTCGACAAGAAGTATGTCAGCGTTGAGCGTCCTTCTCAGGAGGATCAAAAGACCATGTTGCTCTGGGCGAAGATTCTGGGTGGTGCTGGTGCAGTGATGATCATTGTTGCTATCATCGTTGTAGCTATGGGTCAATCAACTGAGTTGACAACTTATCTGAACGACATCGGTTTCCAGGCATTCATCTTCTTCGGTGTACTTGTCGGTTGCAATGCTGTTTGGCTCTACAGCAACTCTAAGGACAAGAAGGCTGATGCAAAAGCTCTGCCTATCGACCTCGGCTTGTTCAGCACAACTCGTGGTTATACTTATGGTGCCATCGGCATCTGTGTCATCACGATGATTCTCTACATTGTGCTTTGGTAATAACTATTGACTCCGTCGAGCTAAAGGTTCATTTAGTTCGACGGAGTCACATTTAAATAAATAATACTATGTTAGAAGAATTGAAAGAAAAAGTGTTCAAGGCAAACCTTGACTTAGTAAAACAGGGACTTGTTATTTTTACTTGGGGTAATGTCTCTGGTATCGACCGT
Source organism: uncultured Bacteroidaceae bacterium (assembly GCA_905234125.1). Taxonomy (GTDB): domain Bacteria; phylum Bacteroidota; class Bacteroidia; order Bacteroidales; family Bacteroidaceae; genus Minthosoma. Next base: position 9,539 of record CAJOGQ010000064.1, read on the forward strand.
GAAAAGGGTCTCGTGGTAATCAAACCATCTGGGGTCAGTTACGATGAGATGAAAGCAAGTGACATGGTGGTGGTTGACTTGGAGAGCGGAAAAGTGCTGGAAGGCGATCTTAATCCTTCTTCAGACACTCCGACCCACCTCGTGCTCTATAAGGCTTTCCCAAATATTCAGGGCGTTGTACACACCCACTCTACTTATGCCACAGCCTTTGCACAGGCAGGCAAGGACATTCCCAATATTGGCACGACACATGCTGACTACTTCTACAAAGCAATTCCTTGCACACGCGACATGACCAAGGAAGAGGTGGAAGGTGCTTACGAATTGGAAACTGGCAACGTGATTGTTGACGAAATCCTCAACATCCGTAAAATCAATCCTGACCACACACCTGCCGTTCTTGTGAAGAATCATGGTCCATTCTCATGGGGAACCTCTCCTGACAACGCCGTGTATAATGCGAAAGTTATGGAGCAGTGCGCCAAGATGGCTTTTGTAGCCTTCTCTGTCAACCCCAACCTGACCATGAATCCGTTGCTTGTCGAAAAGCACTACAACCGCAAGCATGGCCCTAACGCATATTATGGTCAGAAAGGTCAGAAACATTAAGTAAAGTAATTAACTAACAAAATATTAACTCTAAAAACAACATCATTATGGCATTTGAAAATTTGGAACTTTGGTGGGTGACTGGAGCACAGTTGCTCTATGGTGGCGAAACAGTGAAAATCGTTGACGGCCACTCAAAAGAAATGGTTGAAGGTCTCAACAAGGGTGGTCTCATTCCAATCAAAGTGGTTTATAAAGGTACAGCTAACTCTTCCAAGGAAGTGGAAGCCGTGATGAAGGCTGCCAACAACGATGAGAAGTGCGCAGGTATCATCACTTGGATGCACACTTTCTCTCCAGCTAAGATGTGGATCAAGGGTTTGCAAGCTCTGCAGAAGCCTCTCCTCCACTTCCACACTCAGTACAATGCTGAGATTCCATGGGGAGAAATTGACATGGACTTCATGAACCTCAACCAGTCAGCTCATGGCGATATCGAGTTTGGTCACATCTGCACTCGTATGCGTGTTCCTCGCAAAGTGGTTTGTGGCTATTGGAAGGACGAGCAAGCTCAGAAGCAGATTGCCGTTTGGGCACGTGTAGCAGCTGGTGTGGCTGACGCGAAGAATGTACGCTGTTTGATGTTCGGTATGAACATGAACAACGTGGCTGTGACCGATGGCGATCGTGTTGAGTTCGAACAGCGTCTCGGCTATCATGTAGACTACTACCCTGTTTCCTCTCTGATGGAATATTTCAAGCAAGTAACTGATGCAGAGGCTGATGCTCTCGTTGAGGAATACAAAAAGGAATACACCATCAAGATTGACGAAAGTGGTGAGAAGGTTTACTGGGAGAAGGTGAAGAACGCAGCCAAGGCTGAAATCGCTCTCCGTCGCGTGTTGAAGGATGAGGGTGCAACGGCCTTCACCACCAACTTCGACGACCTCGGTGATGCTAACATTGACGATCCTAACTTTGTGGGATTCGATCAGATTCCAGGTCTCGCTTCACAGCGTCTGATGGCAGAAGGCTATGGCTTCGGTGCTGAAGGTGACTGGAAGACCGCTTGCCTCTATCGTACCCTTTGGGTGATTCAGCAGGGCATGCCTATTGGCTGTTCTTTCCTCGAGGACTACACCCTCAACTTTGCTGGCGACCGTTCTTCTTGCCTCCAGAGCCACATGCTCGAGGTTTGTCCACTCATCGCTGTTGACAAGCCAAAACTCGAGGTTCACTTCCTTGGCATCGGTATCCGCAAACAGCAGACTGCACGTCTCGTGTTCACTTCTAAGGTGGGTCGTGGTATCAAGGCTACAGTTGTTGACCTTGGCAACCGTTTCCGTCTCATCTCTCAGGAGGTTGAGTGCATTGAGCCCAAGCCTATGCCAAATCTTCCTGTTGCATCGGCTCTTTGGGTGCCACAGCCAACCTTCGAAATCGGAGCAGGTGCATGGATTCTCGCAGGTGGTACACACCACAGCGCTTTCTCTTACGACATCACGGAAGAGTATTGGGAGGACTTCGCTGAGATGGTAGGCATCGAGTATGTGAAGATTAACAAGAACACTACCATCAGCGAGTTCAAGCATGACCTCCAGATGAATGAGGTTTACTACATGTTGAACAAGGCACTTAAGTAATGAATAATTCCTCATTCCTAATTATATAGATATGACTGCAAAACAAGTAATAGAATCAGGTAAAGCCATTCTCGGTATCGAGTTTGGCTCTACCCGCATCAAGGCTGTTCTCATCGATCAAGAGAACAAGCCTATCGCACAGGGTAGCCACACTTGGGAGAACCAGTTGGTGGATGGTCTCTGGACCTACAGCACTGAAGCCATCTGGTATGGTCTGCAAGACTGTTATGCACAGTTGCGCAAGAACGTGCTGGAGCAGTATGAAGTTGAAATCGAGACGCTTGCAGGAATCGGCGTCAGCGCCATGATGCATGGCTACATGCCATTCAAGGGCAACGACATCCTCGTTCCCTTCCGCACTTGGCGCAACACCAACACAGGCAAGGCTGCAGCTGAACTCTCCAAGCTGTTCAACTACAACATTCCTCTCCGTTGGAGCATTTCACACCTCTACGAGGCCATCCTCGACAATGAGGAGCACGTGAAGGACATCGAGTTCCTTACCACCCTTGCTGGTTACATCCACTGGCAGATTACTGGACAGAAAGTACTGGGCGTTGGCGATGCTTCAGGTATGATTCCTGTTGACCCCAAGACCAAGACTTACGATGCCACAATGGTGGAGAAGTTCGACAAACTCATCGAGCCAAGAGGCTTCGGTTGGAAATTGCTCGACATTCTTCCAAAGTCACTCAACGCAGGTGAGAACGCAGGTTTCCTCACTCCTGAGGGTGCCAACCGCATCGACGTGTCTGGACACCTGAAGCCAGGCATCCCTGTTTGTCCTCCTGAGGGCGATGCAGGCACAGGCATGGTGGCAACCAATGCTGTGAAGCAACGTACAGGTAACGTGTCTGCAGGTACTTCATCCTTCTCGATGATTGTATTGGAGAAAGAACTCTCTAAGCCTTACGAGATGATTGACATGGTGACCACTCCTGATGGTTCGCTCGTGGCAATGGTACATTGCAACAACTGTACTTCCGACATCAACGCATGGGTGAACATCTTCAAGGAATATCAGCAGTTACTGGGCATTCAGCAGACGACGATGGATCTCTACACCACCCTTTTCCAAGTGGCTGAGAAGGGTGCGCCCGACTGCGGTGGCATCATCTCCTATAATTACGTCTCTGGTGAGCCTGTGACAGGCCTTTCCGATGGCCGTCCACTCTTCGTGCGTTCAGCCAACGACAAGTTCAATCTCCCCAACTTCATGCGTGCCCATCTCTATGGAGCTATTGGTGTGCTGAAGATTGGCAACGATGTGCTGTTCAACGAGGAGCACGTTCAGGTTGACCGCATCATGGGACATGGTGGTTACTTCACTACTCCAAAGGTGGGACAGAAGATGTTGGCAGCTGCCCTCAACTCCCCTATCTCTGTGATGGAGACAGCAGGAGAAGGAGGTCCTTGGGGCATGGCGCTCTTGGCTGCATACGCTGTGAACAACGACAAGAAGCTTTCTCTTGCCGACTACCTCGATCAAGTGGTCTTCGCAGGTAATGCAGGTGTGGAAATCAAACCAGACCCAGAAGATGTGGCAGGTTTCAATGCCTATATTGAGAACTATAAGAAAGGCTTGGCTATTGAGCAAGCAGCAGTAGATAATAAGAATTAATTCCTATATATATATTTATAAGTATTATGGCAAATTCAATTCAAGTTTTGAATCATGCAGCGGACAACATCCGTATCCTTGCTGCATCAGCAGTAGAAAAAGCAAAGTCTGGTCACCCAGGTGGTGCCATGGGCGGTGCAGATTTCATCAACGTTCTGTATTCAGAATATTTGAAATACGACCCAAAGAATCCTGAGTGGGTTGGTCGCGACCGTTTCTTCCTCGATCCAGGTCACATGGCTCCAATGCTCTACTCTCAGCTCTGCCTCATCGGCAAGTTCTCGCTCGAAGAGTTGGCACAGCTCCGTCAGTGGGGTTCTCCTACTACGGGTCACCCAGAGTTTGAGATTGCTCGTGGCATCGAAAACACTTCTGGTCCTCTCGGTCAGGGTCACGTGTTCGCTATTGGTGCTGCCATCGCTGCTAAGTTCTTGGCTGCTCACACTGGCAACCCAACTTTCGCTAAGGAGACCATCTACGCTTACATCTCTGATGGTGGTGTTCAGGAAGAGATTTCTCAGGGCGGTGCTCGTATCGCTGCCGTTCTCGGTCTCGACAATCTCATTATGTTCTACGATTCCAACGACATCCAGCTCTCTACTGAGACCAAGGAAGTGATGACTGAGGACACTGCTGCCAAGTATCGTGCTCTCGGATGGGAAGTGATTGAGATTGTGGGTAACGACGCTGCTCAGATTCGTGCCGCTCTCGACAAGGCACAGGCAGTTCAGGGCAAGCCAACCCTCATCATTGGTAAGTGCATCATGGGTAAAGGTGCCCTCAAGGCTGATGGTACTTCTTATGAGGCCAACTGCAAGACTCACGGCGCTCCTCTCGGTGGCGACGCTTACATCAACACCGTGAAGAACCTCGGTGGCGATCCAGAGAACCCATTCCAGATCTTCGACGACGTGAAGGAGCTGTATGCTAACCGCGCCAAGGAGCTCGAGGCTATTTGCGCAGAGCGTTATGCAGAGGAGAAGGCTTGGGCTGCTGCTAATCCTGAGAAGGCTGCTCAGCAGGCTGACTGGTTCAGCGGCAAGGCTCCAAAGATTGATTGGAGCAAGTGCGTACAGAAGGACAACGACGCCACCCGTTCTGCATCTGCTGCATGTCTCAGCGTGCTCGCCGAGCAGGTACCAAACATGATTTGCGCTTCTGCCGACCTCTCCAACTCTGACAAGACAGACGGCTTCCTCAAGAAGACTCATGC
>CAJOGQ010000065.1 GCA_905234125.1 uncultured Bacteroidaceae bacterium
CAACCGCAGGCACAACATCTGGAGCATCCGCCAGATCATCAACCGCTGGGCACCCAAAGGCGACGGCAAGAACGACCCACAAGCCTACACGCGCCGAGTATGCGAACTGATGGGCAATCTCCCTGAAACCCACACCATCGTCGCCAACGCACCCTACCACGACCAGCAGGAAGAAGCCATCGACTTCGTCATGGCAATGACCTGTGTGGAGAACGGCTGCAAGCTGAAGGACATCAACCGCAGCGAAGTGGAGGAAGGTATGTATCTGGCGTTTGGAAAGAGGTGACAGTTGATAGTTCCTTTGGAACGATTCAACTTAAAAACAAACGGTTCGCATCCCTCCTTCCTCCTCCTCGATGGTGACCTTCACGGCATCGTCGGGGAGGAGGTTTTCTATCAGTTCAGGCCACTCCATGAAGCACACATGACCAGAGTACACATAGTCTTCATAGCCGATGTCCAGCACTTCCTGGGGATTCTTGATGCGGTAGAAGTCAAAGTGGTAGATGGGGTCTCCCTGTCCGTCCACATACTCATTCACAATGGCAAACGTGGGGGAGTTGATGACATCTTCCACTCCCAGCTCCTCACACACAGCCTTGATGAACGTGGTCTTTCCAGCGCCCATCTTTCCATAGAAGGCAAAGACTTTCTTGTCGCCCATAGCCGCCACAAATTCCTTGGCTGCCTTGCCTATCTCATCTAACGATGCTATCTTTATTTCCATAGTTCTTTCATTTTAGTGCTCAAATCATTTCCTTTTACGCATCTTCTGCCTACCTCCCTCTTTCCGTTCGCGCTTGGGAGCTTTGCCCGTATGCTTGGCACCACGACCTCTCTCTTTGAGGAAAGACTCGTAGAAGACAGGTTCGGCGGTGTAGAGGGAAGACTCATGGCTGACGAGTTCGTAGTCGAGTTGTTTGCGGAAGAGGTTGGCTTGCGCCACCTTGATGCGGATAGGGTCGCCCAAAGAGAAGCGATGGTGGGTCTGACGGCCAACGAGACAGAAGTTGTTTTCGTCGAAATCGAAAGCCTCATCGCCCAAGAAACGGACGGCAATGAGTCCCTCGCAGTGGTTCTCGTCAATTTCAGCATAGACGCCAAATTCGCTCACACCGCTGATGTGGGCATCAAATTCTTCACCCAATTTGTCGGACATGAACTCCACCTGCTTGTATTTGATGCTGGCACGCTCGGCTGAGGCTGCAAGTTGCTCCATCTGCGAGGAGTGTTCACAGAGGGCCTCATACTTCTTCTGAGAGGCGCTTGCCCCGCCCTCCTCGTAACGTGTGAGCAGGCGATGAACCATGAGGTCGGGATAACGACGGATGGGTGAGGTGAAATGGGTGTAGTAGTCGAAACCAAGTCCGTAGTGGCCGATGTTGAAAGTGGAATAGACTGCTTTCTGCATGGCTCGCAACGATGCCATCTCGATGAGATTCTGGATGCGATTGCCTTGCACGTCCTTGAGCAGAGCGTTCAAGCTCTTGGCCACCTCTTCCTTTTTTCCTTGTGTCTGGAGCCGAAAGCCAAAACGTGAAGCCATCGCAGCGAGGTTGTCGAGCTTGTTGATGTCGGGCATGTCGTGAATGCGGTAAGGCAATGTCTTGGGCTTCTTGTCCTTGCCCACACTTTCAGCCACTGCCCTATTGGCGAGCAGCATGAACTCCTCCACGAGCTTGTTGGCATCTTTGGCATGTTTGAAATAGACGCGGATAGGTTTGCCCTGCTCGTCAATCTCAAAACGAGGCTCCTCACGGTCGAAGTTGATGGCACCCTCCTTGAAACGCTTGTCGCGCAACTGATGTGCCATGCGATTGAGGGTGATGAGCTGGTCGGCATACTCACCCTTACGATGGTCGGCAGGCACAGGTGTGACGGGGACTTTCAAGGGGTCGATGGGTGTGAGGTTATCGCGGAAGGCATTGAGCTCCGTGTCGGGCAACACTTCCTGTGCAGGGATGGGTTGCGTGGGTTGCACCTCCCCTTTGCTGATGAGTTCGCACTCGCGTGCCTCGCCATTCTGTTCGAGCAGATACTGCACTTCCTCGTAGGTGTAGCGACGGCAACTCTTGATGATGGTGTGCTTGATGCGATAGTTCAGCACTTCTGCGTCTTCGTTCATCTCGAAAATAACAGAGAACGTGAGTTTCTCCTCATTGGGACGAAGCGAACAAAGCTGATTGCACAGATGTTCGGGAAGCATGGGGATGGTTCTGTCCACCAGATAGATAGAGGTGGCACGCTGTTGAGCCTCCTTGTCGATGATGGAGCCTTCGAGCACATAGTGACTCACATCGGCGATATGGACACCCACCTCCCAAAGGCCATCCTTGATGCGCTTGATGGAAATGGCATCGTCGAAATCTTTGGCATCGCGAGGGTCGATGGTGATCGTGAAGGTGTTGCGGAAATCCTCTCGCTTGCTCAGTTCAGCCTCCGTAATATCAGCATCTAAGCGGTTGGCAGCGGCCTCCACCTGCTCAGGATATTTGTAGGGAAGGCCATACTCAGCGAGGATGGCATGCATCTCTGCCGTATTGTCACCCTCAGCCCCCAACACATCAATCACCTCGCCAATCGGGTTGCGGGCACGGAGTGGCCAACTGGTGACTTTCACCACCACTTTGTCGCCATTCTTCGCCCCCTGCAGTTTCTCGACAGGAATGACGATGTCGTTCTGCAATTGCTCGCCAGGCATTGTGAGGAACGCCACGCTGTGTTGCAACTGTATGGTGCCGACGAAGGGTTTGTCGCTTCGCTTCAGAATCTCAATCACTTCACCCTTCAGTTTGCTGCTGTCACGTCGATGGGCATGGATGCTCACCTTCACACGGTCGCCAGGCAGCGCATGAAGCGTGTCCTCATCATAGATAGAAATGCCCATTCCTCCATCGGTGTCCACAAAGTTGCGTCCACCAGCTGTGCGATTGAAAATGCCTTCCACCGTCTGGGATGCTCCACCCCAGATGATTTCCCCATCGTTGTTGCGGACGATGTAGCCATCATTGAGCAGTTCGTTGAGAATGTCCACACAAAGCATCCGCAAGGGGTGTTTGGTCAATCCCATCTCGCTGAAGATGCTCTTCAAAGAGAGGGCACGTCCCTTGTGGCTACTCAGAAACTGAGTCACCATTTCTGTCAGTTCACGCTTGTTGATGCTGGACTTTACCAGTCCCTGATTTTTCTTTCCCATAGTATGAGTGTTTTGGATTTGGGGACAAAGATAAGGAATAAATAGTAAATAATCATTAAATTAGACAATAAATTATGCATAGTAAATCGTCAAATCGTAAATTATCCTTACCTTTGCACAAATTGTAAATAGTAAATCGAAAAATATGAAGATTCTGATTCTGAATGGTCCAAACCTGAATTTGTTGGGCAAACGTGAGCCCGGCATCTATGGAAGCCGAGGTTTTGAGGAGTACTTTGAGGAGCTGAAGCAGCAGTTTCCAGCGGTGGAACTGGCCTACTATCAGTCGAACGTGGAGGGCGAACTGATCAACAAGATTCACGAGGTGGGTTTCGAATGGGATGGCATCGTGTTGAACGCAGGAGCCTACACACACACCAGCATCGCCTTGCAGGATGCGATTCGTGGGGTGAAAGCACCTGTGGTGGAAGTGCATATCTCGAATGTGCATCAGCGTGAGGAGTTCCGTCATCACTCCATGATCAGTTGTGCCTGTGTGGGTGTAATCTGCGGATTTGGTCTGGACAGTTATCGCTTAGGAGTCGAAGGGAGTTGAGAGTTGAGAGATGACTGAGGCTTTGGAAGAATACGTGCTTGGGCACATCGACCCTGAGAGTGACTACATGCACCGCCTGTGGAGAGCCACGCAGCTGCATCTGCTGTATGGACGGATGGCCAGCGGACACTTGCAGGGACGGTTGCTGAAGATGCTGGTGGGGATGATACGACCCAAGTTGGTGTTGGAGATTGGCACATACAGTGGCTATTCAGGCTTGTGCATCGCAGAAGGATTGGAAGAGGATGCACATCTGCACACGGTGGAGATTAACGATGAGCAAGAAGACTTCACACTGCCCTGGTTTCAGAATTCACCTTACAAGGACAGAATCACGATGCACATCGGCGATGCTTTGGAGGTGGTGCCACGATTGGGATTGACATTCGATATGGCCTTCATCGATGGCGACAAACGCAAGTATGTGGAGTATTATGAGATGGTGATGGAGCATCTGAACGAAGGTGGCTACATTTTAGCAGACAACACATTGTGGGATGGACATGTGGTGGAAGAAGATGCAAAAGATGCACAAACGGAAGGAATCAGAATGTTTAATGACTTTGTGGCTGCTGACAAGCGTGTGGAAAAAGTCATCTTGCCCCTGAGAGACGGATTGAGCATTATCAAAAAATTGAAGAATTGAAAAGTTGAAGCATAGAAAATATGGAGACAACAAGACAAAATAAAATTGCAAGGCTGATTCAGAAAGATCTGGCTGGCATTTTTCAGGCGCAGACCCGGCAGACCAGAAATCTGCTGGTGAGCGTGAGTGTAGTGAGGGTGAGCCCTGATTTGAGTGTGGCTAAGGCGTATCTGAGCATCTTCCCATCGGAGAAGGCGCAGGAGGTGTTGCAGAACATCAATGATCATGCCAGCGCTATTCGATATGAATTGGGAAAGTTGGAACGCCATCAGTTGCGTATCATTCCAGAATTGAAGTTCTTCCTGGACGACTCGCTGGATTATGTGGATCATATTGATGAGCTGCTGAACAAGTAATGAATGTCCCTTTCTACATAGCAAGGCGTTATCTGCTGTCGAAAAAGTCGCACCATGCCATTAACATCATCTCTGGTGTATCGGTGTGTGGGGTGGCAATTGCGACAGCCGCATTGGTGTGTATCCTGTCGGTGTTCAATGGCTTTCAGGACATGGTGGCAGGGTTGTTCACAGCGATGGATCCTCAATTGAAGGTCGTGCCTACGGTGGGAAAGTTCATGAAAGCTGACGCGAAGGAGTTGCAGGCCTTGCGACAGGATGCTGATGTGGAAGTGATTACCCAGACGCTGGAGGATCAAGCATTGTTGATGATTAATAATCGGCAGGTGATGGCGACCGTGAAGGGTGTGGAGGATAGTTTTGAGGAATTGACGAATATTGACCGCATCTTGATTGGTGACGGTGTGTTTGAACTGCATGTGGATGTGATTGACTATGCCATCTTGGGGTCGAATCTGCTGATGCAATTGGGATTGCCGACTGATTTCAGAAGCCCCATTCAAGTGTATGCCCCTCGGAAAGGAGAACGCATCGACCTGAACGACCCACGTGAGAGCCTGAATCAGGATGAATTGTATTCGCCTGGTGTGGGTTTCATGGTGAAGCAGAACAAGTATGACTCGCAATATGTCATCACGAATCTTCCTTTCACACGCCGATTGTTTGAACGTGAGGGTGAAATATCTGCTGTGGAAATGCGGCTGAAAGCTGGAGCTGACGTGGAAGAAGTGAAGGACAGGATGCAAAAGGCATTAGGTGAACGCTATAGGGTGATGGACAGATATGAGCAACAGGAAGACACGTTCAAGATTATGCAGATTGAGAAGTTGATTTCCTACATCTTCCTGACGTTCATCCTGATGATTGCCTGCTTCAACATCATCGGTTCGCTGTCCATGCTGATTATCGACAAGAAGCAAGATGCTGTGACACTGCGAAACTTAGGTGCGACAGAGAGTCAAATCAGGGGCATCTTCATGATGGAGGGAAGAATGATATGTGTATTAGGAGCTGTGATTGGCATTGCTCTGGGCTTGACACTATGTCTGTTGCAACAAGATTTGGGACTGATTCGATTTGGTGACAGCGAGGGCAGCTACATCATCGATGCTTATCCTGTAAGTGTACATATAATGGACATCGTATTGGTGTTCGTGACGGTGATTGCAGTAGGCTTCCTGTCTGTGTGGTATCCAGTAAGGAGACTGAGCAGGAAATATACGAGGATGTAGGGGGCGCTTTGCTAAATGATAAATGATAAATGAGAAATGAGAAATGAGAAATGATAAACGACAAATGATAAATATAAAATGTAAGATATGAAAAAGAGAAATTATGTATTGTCAGCTTTGGCAGTCATGTTACTGTCGGGCTGTGGAAAGCAGAAAGCTTTTTTGACCAACTACTTTGCAGTGTCACCAACTCCATTAGAGTATGTGGCAGGTGAAGTACCAGCCACCATTGGCATCAATGTGCCAAGCAAGTTCATGAACAAGAAAGCTGTAGTGGAATGTACACCTGTGCTGAAATGGGATGGCGGAGAGTCGGCTGGAGAACCTTTCACCTTGCAGGGTGAGAAGGTGGAAGCCAACCACACCATCATCTCGTACCTCAATGGCGGTCATGCCACGATGCGCTTTTCTGTACCTTTCGTAGATGGTATGGAAAAGAGCGACTTGATGATGCAGTTCGATGCCAAGATCGGCAAGAAATCTGTGGATCTGCCTGCCGTGAAGATTGGCTATGGCACACAATGCACGGCTTCCCTCATCACGAAGACTGCCAAGACTGCCAATTTCGGTGTAGCTCCTGACAACTTCCAGCGTGTCATCAATCAGAAGCAGGAAGCTGCTGTGAAGTTTCTCCTCGGACAGGCTAACTTGCGTGGAAGCGAACTGAACTCTCAGACCGTGCAGGACTTCATCACCACTTTGAAGAACATCAAAAACGACGAGCAGAGTCTGGTGCTGAACAACATCGAGGTGAGTGCGTACGCTTCGCCTGATGGTGCCTATCGCATCAACGAGCGATTGGCTGCCAAGCGTGGCGAGGTTTCGGAAGGCTATGTGAACCAGCAGTTGAAGGAGAACCAACTCGTCACTAATGTGGACACAAAATATACGGCTGAAGACTGGGAAGGTTTTCAGGCATTGGTATCGCAGTCGAACCTGCCAGACAAGGAAATCATCCTTCGCGTGCTCTCCATGTATCAAGACCCAGAGCAACGTGAAAGGGAAATCCGCAATGTGGCATTAGTGTACAAGGAATTGGCCGAAGCCGTACTGCCTGAATTGAGACGTGCCCGCATGGTCATCAACTATGATGTGGTGGGTCGTAGTGACGAGGACATCCTCCTCCAAATCAGAAAAGACATTTCACAACTCAGTGTAGAGGAATTGATTTATGCCGCTAACACTTTGGCTTTATCCGATGGACAAAAGGAAAGCATCCTGAAGAAGGTGACAACCCTCTTCCCCAATGACTACCGTGCCTACAACAACCTCGGAGAAATCGCTCTTCGCAATGGCGATCTGGACACGGCTCAAGGTTATTTCCGTCAAGCACTGGGTCTCAACAACAATGCCCCAGAGCCCAACGTGAACTTAGGCATGATTGCCATCCAGAACGGACAATTCCAAGATGCTGAAATGTTCATCTCGAAGGGTGTCAACGCCAATAACTTCGATGAGGCACTTGGCCATCTCTATCTGGCACAGGCCAAATACCCGCAGGCCTCTACCAAGTTCGCCAAGTCAGCCAACAACAGCGCCGTCCTTTCCCACATCCTTTCGCAGGATTATGCCGATGGCCTCAAAATCTTGAACAACATCAAGAACCCCGATGCCATGACTTACTACCTGCGCGCCATTCTGGCAGCCCGCATGGAGAATGCGTCGGAAGTAAAGGAAAATCTTGATAAAGCCATTGAACTTGACAATTCATTAGCGAAGAGAGCAGCCAATGATGCTGAATTCTCCAACTACAATAAGTAGTGATGAAACGTCCTTCATCTCATATATATATAATATGTGTATGTATGGCCACACTGACCCTCCTTGCGTCATGTGGTCTCAGTGGTTCGTCCTTCCGCATTAGGGGAAAATTCCGCGACATGCAAGCAGGTGAACTCTACATCTATAACCTCTCGTCGAAGAATGCGAGGCTCGACACGCTGACCATTCAGGAAGGTAAGTTCCTCTATCGGGGTGAGGCGGATGAAGTGACGCCCTACATGTTGGTGTTTCCCAACGGAATGGAGCAAGTCATCTTTGTGGGGCCTGCCACTGATGTAGAATATGAAGCTACTGCCAACGACTTGAAGAACTACGTTGTGAATGGCTCAGAAGAGAACCAGCTGATGAACCAGTTCCGTCAGGAGACCTACACGCAGAACCCCTCGCAGATGAAGGTGACGGCACGACGGTTCATCAAGGAGAATCCTCTCTCGCTTGTAGCCATCTATCTGCTCGACACCTATTTCGTGCAGGATGATGAAGTGACCCATGCCGAGGTGAAGGAACTGCTTAAGGTGCTGAAAGCCAAACAACCCGACAATCATTATCTGCTTGACATTGACAGCAAGGTGACCAGTGCCGAACATGGAGAGGTGGGTAAGATTCTTCCTGATGTGTCGCTGATGACACGGGACAAGAAGATGGAGAAGTTGTGGAAGCAATCCGCCGATTTCAACCTCGTGGCTTTCTGGGCGCTCTGGATGCCCAACGGCTATGACTTCTTGTGGAAACTGCGCCAATGTGCAGAGAAATACGGGGGGAATCGCTTGCGCATCGTGGGTGTGTCGCTCGACATGGAGCGTTATCGCTGGGAGGATGCTATCCGTGGTGACACCCTCCGCCACATCGACCAATACTGCGACGGATTTGGTTTCGAATCAAAAGCCCTCAAGACGCTGGGTGTGCATGACATCCCCTACTACATCCTCACCGACAAGAACCACAAGGTGCTGGAGACGGGCAATGAGGTGACAAAATTGGAAGAGATGGTGAAGAACCACCTCGAGCCCAAGGAGAAGAATGAGTAACACTTTACATTTTACACTGAACATTTTACATTTAACATCTAAAAGCCGTGCTTGCAAAAGTTCATAGCGCCACACTGCAAGGATTAGAAGCGATGGTCGTCACCATTGAGGTGGACAACTACAGTGGTGGGCAGACGCAGAAATTCGCGATAGTAGGACTCCCTGACAATGCCGTAAAGGAAAGTCAGGAGCGAGTCCAATCTGCCTTACGCGTCAATGGCTACAAAGCACCAGAGAGGTCGGTGGTCATCAATCTCGCTCCTGCCGATGTGCGCAAGGAAGGTTCGGCTTTTGACCTCCCGATGGTTGTCGGCGTGATGATGTCGTATGAATTTCTGACGATTGAACATCCTGAGCGCTTCATGTTTGTGGGCGAACTGGGACTGGATGGTACCATCTTGCCAGTGAAGGGCGTGTTGCCCATCTCCATCAAGGCACGCGAACTGGGTTATGAGGCATTATTCGTACCAGCCGAAAATGCTCGCGAGGCAGCGGTCGTGAACAAACTGAAAGTGTATGGAGTCCATCATCTGAACGACATCGTGGGATTCTTTGAAGAAACGAAAACGCTCGAACCCACCATCGTCAACACCCGCGAGGAATTCTATGCCCAGCAATACGATTTCCCCTACGACTTCGAAGATGTGAAGGGACAAGAGAACGTCAAGCGCGCTCTCGAGGTGGCGGCGGCAGGTGGCCACAACATCATCCTCATTGGTTCCCCTGGATGCGGCAAATCGATGATGGCCAAACGTCTTCCTTCCATTCTCCCCCCTCTCACGCTGCGCGAAAGTCTTGAGACCACCCAGATACATTCCATTGCCGGCCTACTGGCAAAGGGTTCCTCCCTCATTGGCCAGCGCCCCTTCCGCTCACCCCACCATACGATATCGGAAGTGGGATTGGCAGGAGGAACGAGCCACGCACGTCCTGGTGAAGTGTCTTTGGCACATAATGGGGTGCTCTTCCTCGACGAGCTGACAGAGTTCAACAAGGCGACCCTGGAAATCCTTCGCCAACCCTTAGAAGACCGCAGAATCACCATCACCCGGGCACAATCCACAGTGGAATACCCTTGCTCCTTCATGCTGGTCGCCTCCATGAACCCCTGTCCCTGCGGCTACTATGGCGACCCGCTCCATCATTGCGTCTGCACACCAGGACAAATCAACCGCTATCTCTCCAAAGTCAGCGGTCCATTGATGGATAGGATTGACCTGCAGATTGAATTGCAAGCTGTGCCCTTCGCACAGCTCTCCAAAATGAAACCCGGAGAACCTTCCGCATCCATCCGTGAGCGAGTCATCAAAGCCAGGCAGATTCAGGAAGAACGCTTCAAGCACCATCAAGGCATTCATTGCAATGCCCAGATGACCGAGAAGATGCTCCACCAATACGCAGAGCCCGATGAAGCATGCTTAGAGATGTTGCGCATGGCGATGGAGAAGCTCCACCTCTCGGCAAGAGCCTACAGCCGAATCCTCAAAGTATCCCGAACCATCGCCGACCTCGAAAACAGCGAAAAGGTACAATCTGGCCACATCGCTGAAGCCATCGGCTACCGAAATCTAGACCGAGGCGACTGGGCAGAGCGAGGATATTGATCATTAAAAAACTGTAAAGCAATGAAACATCTCATCAAGTCATATTTCCTGCGATTGTTCCCCCTGTTTCTGGTTGCCTTGCTGACTGCTTGTATCAATGACTCTGAGGAAGAAGCCATCATGAAAGTGAAGGTGGGCGACAGAATTCCCAACTTCGTGCTTGAGGATTCGACAGGGAAGGCGCTGGCGTCTGCGTCGCTCGACGGACGTGTCTTCATCCTGAACTTCATCGATACCACTTGTCCCGACTGCCAGAGGGAACTGCAGGTTTTGCAACGCATCTACGACAAATACTACGACAGGGTGCCTATCCTCAATGTACCTCGCAGTCAGAAGAAAGAAGAGCTGCAAGCCTATTGGGAAGAGGCAGAACTCACCCTGCCTTACTACATTCCTTACGACCCCAATCTCTACTATCAGTTTGCAACCAAAACGATTCCTCGGACTTACGTGATTGATGGAAAAGGGATAGTTCTTGCAGCCTTTTCTGACTCTCCGATAGCTGACATTGACACGCTCGAAAGCTATCTCTTCGATGCCAATACCCAAATACAAGAAAAAAACTAAGGGTGCTGTAGTTTCATACTACAGCACCCTTAGTTTCATTGTTACTTCACCTCCTTACTTCACTTCCCAAATATCATTGGTCTCAAGAAGTTCAGCAAAGTTGTGGTATTTCTTCTGAGCCTTTACTTCTTCAATCTGAGCAGTGACACAATCGTCGTAAGTGGGGGCATCCACATCGCGGATGACGCCAAGAGCTACTGGGAATCCGTCTCCATTGCCCATCAAAGCAAGCTTGAGTTGGAGGGTGTTGTCTTCGCAATGGGCATCATGTACGAGGATGTCCTTCTCTGTGATGCCGTTCTCACCAATCTTCACCACCTTCAAACCAAAACCTTCCTGAACGAGACCAAACTCGTTGTTCTCACCAAAGATGAGAGGCTTTCCATGCTGTACATAGATGGCGTTCTTGGCACGTCCTTCTTTGCTATAGACCGCATCGTGGGTGCCGTTGTTAAAGATGACGCAGTTCTGCAGAATCTCACACACGGCTGCACCCTTGTGGTTGTAGGCTGCCTTGAGGATTTCCACTGTGCCAGGAGCATCAGTCGCCACAGCACGGGCGAAGAAGTGTCCACGTGCTCCAAAGCAGAGTTCAGCAGGACGGAAAGGGTCTTCGACGGTTCCGTAAGGACTGGACTTCGACACG
This sequence comes from uncultured Bacteroidaceae bacterium, assembly GCA_905234125.1. GTDB lineage: Bacteria > Bacteroidota > Bacteroidia > Bacteroidales > Bacteroidaceae > Minthosoma. The sequence goes on from CAJOGQ010000065.1 coordinate 11,614, forward strand.
AATCCACGTGGAGAGGTGGGAGAGTACTGACCCTTTGTCAATCCATAGATGCGGTTATTGAGCAGGATCATGTTGAGGTTGATATTGCGACGGTTCGCATGGATGAAGTGGTTACCACCGATAGCGAGTCCATCACCATCACCACTGACCTGCCATACGGTCAAATCAGGATTAGCCACTTTGCAACCTGTTGCAATGGCGGCAGCACGTCCATGAATGGTGTTCATTCCATACGTCGCCATGTAGTGTGGCAGACGGCTGGAACAACCGATACCTGAAATCACGGCTGTATTCCAAGGTTCCACACCAATCTCAGCCATCGCCTTGTGGAGCGAGGCAAGGAAGAAATGGTCACCACATCCAGGACACCAACGTGGCTGACCTTTTTTATAATCTTGAACTGTATATGCCATAGTGTATGTCCTTTCTTTATTTGTTGATGATTGTATTGAATGCCTCGACAAGTTCTGCCACAACGAAAGGTTGTCCCTTCACCTGATTGAACTGTTCTGGCACGAAGTTGTCGACTTTCATGCGGAGCCAGCCTGCGAGTTGACCCATGTTCTGTTCGGCAACGACCACTTTGGGATACTTCTTCAATACCTCAGAGGCGTTCTTGGGCAGTGGGTTGATGTACTTGAAGTGAGCCAGCGCCACCTTCTTGCCTTGAGCACGAAGTTCGTCCATCGCAGCGTGGAGGTGTCCGTAGGTGCCACCAAAGCCTACGATGAGGAGGTCGGCATCGTCCTTGTCGCCTAACACTTCGAGGTCAGGAACTTGAATCTTGTTGATTTTCTCCTGACGGAGGTGAGTCATGAGGTTATGGTTCTCTGGATCAGTAGAGATGGCACCTGTCTTGTTGTCTTTCTCCAGTCCACCTAAGATGTGCTGGAAACCTTCACGACCAGGAACTGCCCAGTAGCGAACGCCTGTTTCTGGATTGCGCTGATATGGTGCCCAAGAACCCTTCAGTTCTTCTGGAACGTATGGAGGATTGATGGCTGGATAGTCTGCGAGGTTAGGGAGTTTGAAGGCGGCAGAACCATTGGCCACGTATGCATCCGTCATCAGAATGACAGGAGTCATGTGTTCCAGTGCCATCTTCGCTGCTGAATAGGCGGCATCGAAGCAGTCTGTTGGCGAGGTAGCCGCAATGACAGGCATGGGGCTTTCGCCGTTACGCCCGAAGAGGGCTTGCAAGAGGTCGGTCTGCTCTGACTTCGTGGGAAGACCTGTGGCAGGACCACCACGCTGTACATCGAGCACTACGAGAGGCAACTCCATGATGACGGCAAGGTTCATAGCCTCACTCTTCAGGCAGATGCCGGGACCAGAAGTGGAAGTCACACCCAAAGCACCTGCGAACGAAGCACCCACGGCTGAGGCACATCCTGCGATTTCATCCTCACACTGGACAGTAGTGACGCCCAATGACTTGTGCTTGGACAGTTCATGCAGCACGTCCGTGGCAGGGGTAATAGGATAAGAACCGAGATAGAGCTTCAAGCCTGCCTTCTCTGCGGCTGCGATGAAGCCGTAGGCCGTAGCCTTATTGCCTGTGATGTCCATATAGCGTCCAGGCACCTTGTTTTTTGTCTCGATGCGATAAACATTGGCTACTGAACTATGGGTGTTGTGTCCGTAGTCATAACCAGCCTGAATCACCTTGATATTGGCCTCAGCCACACCTGGTTTCTTTGCAAACTTCTCCTTGAGGAAGTTAAACGCGATATTGATGTCACGCTCAAAGAGCCAGCAGACCAGTCCGAGAGCGAACATGTTGCGGCACTTGAGCATCGCCTTCACGTCCATACCTGAATCCGCCAAGCAGTCTTTCACCATCTGCGTGATAGGACAAGCAATCACACGGTCGGGGTCGATTCCCATCTCGCCTAAATAGTCCTCTGTAGCAAAAGCGGCCTTCTTCAGATCGGCTGGTCCAAAGGAATCGGTGTCAATAATGATGGCAGCCCCCGGCTTGGCGTACTTGTATTGTGTCTTGAGCGCAGCAGCGTTCATGGCCACAAGCACGTCGCACTTGTCACCTGGTGTATAGACCATCTCTGCGCCGATGTGAACCTGAAAACCACTCACACCCGTCAGCGAACCTTGGGGGGCACGGATGTCGGCTGGATAATCTGGAAAAGTACTGATACTGTTACCCACAGTGGCTGACACTGTGGAGAAGATGTTTCCAGCCAACTGCATACCGTCGCCAGAATCACCTGAAAAGCGAACCGCCACCTCGGCCAGTTCTTTCACTTCCAATTTTTCTGCCATAAATTCCTATATTTATGTTGATAATCTTCTTACTCCTAAAAACGCTATTTGAGCGTGCTTTTGTCAGCAAAAGCAGCCGTTTGGCTTCATTTTGCGACTGCAAAGTTACGTTTTCTTTTCATTTTGACCAAATTAGCACGAGAGTATTTGCAATTTGCAATAACATTAATGTCCAAAAAGATGATTTTATCGTCCATATCCCTTTTATTTTTCACTTTTCACTTTTCACTTTTCACTTAAAATCCGTACCTTTGCAACGCAATTCGATGACTAACAAACTATTTATAAACATATTTATATATGATGAAAAAACTAATCGTTTTCGCATTGGCAATCGTATCGGCTGCTGGTGCAGGAGCACAAGACAAGAATGGTGGTTATCCCATTACTCAGGTGCCGTTCACAAAAGTCAAGGTTGCCCAGAACACCTTCTGGGGACAGCGTTTGCAAGCCAGCCAAGAGGTCACCATCCCACTCGCTTTCTCGAAGAGTGAGGAGACGGGACGCTACACCAATTTCAGCAATGCTGCTGAACATCTGAAAGACCCCTCAAAAGTGTTTGAAATCAAGAAGGGCACTTATTCTTTCGATGACACAGACCCCTACAAGACCATTGAGGGTGCCAGTTATCTGTTGCAGACCTACCCCAACGCCAAGTTCAAGGGTGGACGTCTTGACAAATATGTGGACAGCGTGATTGCCGTCATTGCATCAGGCCAGGAACCCGATGGGTATCTTTACACCTCACGCACCCAAAACCCTCAGCATCCGCATGAGTGGGCAGGTTCGAAGCGTTGGGAACGTGTGGAAGACCTCAGCCACGAGTTCTACAACCTTGGTCACCTCTGCGAAGCTGCTGTGGCTCACTACTATGCTACAGGCAAGAAGAACTTCCTCAATGTCGCCATCAAATATGCTGACTGCGTATGTCGTGAGGTAGGTGACAAGCCTGGACAGGCCAGCGTGGTGCCTGGTCATCAGATTGCCGAGATGGGACTTGCCAAACTCTACATTGCCACAGGTGACAAAAAGTATCTCGACATGGCCAAGTTCTTCCTCGACAAGCGTGGCAAGCGTGATGCTTCATGGAAAGAGAGTCGTGGTGGTCTCTACGACAAGGATGGCTACTATCACTCCCTCAGCGACTACAGCCAGAGCCATCAGCCTGTGCTCGAACAGAGTGAAGCTGTGGGTCATGCAGTACGTGCAGGATATATGTACGCAGGTATGGCTGATGTGGCAGCCCTCACTGGCGACAAGAGTTACATCGATGCCATCGATCGTATCTGGGACAACATCGTAAGCAAGAAATTCTATATCACAGGTGGTGTGGGTGCCACAGCTTCTGGAGAGGCTTTCGGCAAGAACTACGAACTGCCCAATATGAGTGCCTATTGCGAGACTTGCGCAGCCATCGCACAGGTGTATCTCAACTATCGCCTCTTCCTTCTGCACGGCGACAGCAAATACTATGATGCTTTGGAGCGTTCACTCTACAACGGCGTCATCTCAGGCATCAGCATCGATGGAGGTAATTTCTTCTACCCCAACCCCTTGCAGAGCATGGGTCAGCACCAGCGTCAGGCTTGGTTCGGCTGTGCCTGCTGTCCATCCAACGCTGCCCGTTTCATTCCATCTTTGCCTCAATACATCTATGCCGTCAAGGATAATGGACTCTATATCAACCTCTTCAATTCCAACACGGTGAATGTAAAAGTGGGCAAGACAGCTGTCACACTCACCCAGCAGACGGATTATCCTTGGAACGGTGATGTAACCCTCAAGATTGACAACGGTGCTGGTCAGTATGCCCTCAACATCCGCATTCCAGGATGGGTGAAGGGAGAAGTAGTGCCCAGCAACCTCTACACTTACGCTGATGGCAAGCGTTTAGGTTATACCATCAAAGTGAATGGTCAGGAAGTGACTCCGAATTCTCAACTGTCAACTGTCAACTGTCAACTGAATCAAGGTTACTTCGTGATTGATCGTGCATGGAAGAAGGGGGACAAAGTGGAGATTCACTTCGACATGGAGCCCCGTGTAGTTCGTGCCAATGGTCAAGTAGCAGCCGACAAGGGTCGTGTAGCCATCGAGCGTGGCCCCATCGTCTATTGTGCTGAATGGCCTGACAACCAATGCGATGTGCTTTCCGTCCTCATCAATCAGGAGCCTCAGTTCCAGATGGGCACAAAGGAAATCATGAACACGACCGTACAGACCCTCACCACCGATGCCCAGACCCTCAACTTCGACAAACAGGGTAAGCTTCAGACATCTGACGAGCGCCTTGTCCTTATTCCTTACTATGCATGGGCACATCGTGGTCCTGGCAAGATGACCGTGTGGATTCCGCAAGACCTCAACGCCACCACACCTGCTCTACCAGCCTCCATCGCCTCAGAGAGCAAGGTTACAGCCAGCAAGCGTAATCTTCCAGCCCTCTCAGCCATCAACGACCGTCTCGTTCCAGCCGATGGAAACGACCGTTCCGTGCCTTACACCCATTGGTGGCCAGGCAAGAACTCCACTGAGTGGTTGCAATATGACTTCAAACAGCCAGAGACCGTCAGCACCTCCACCGTTTATTGGTTTGACGATGGCCCATGGGGTGGTTGCCGAGTGCCCGACAGTTGGAAACTCTACTACAAGAACGCCTCCGGCCAATGGGAGGAAGTGAAGAATCCCACAGAGTATGGTACCATCAAGGGTTCAGCCAACATCGTCAACTTCGACCCTGTCAAGACCACGGCCATGAAACTCGAAATCGTTCAGGGCGATTACAGCGCTGGTGTGTTCGAGTGGAGCGTGAAGTAAAAACGATCGAGTATCCTTTTCACTCTAAGCTGGTACTGCTATTGATTTAAGAATTCTTCTTTTTCAGGAATCAAGGTGTCCGTCGGTACATCTTGATTCCCGGAAAAGAGGATTTTTGGCAATCTGCTTCAGAAATTTTTTCTGCCGATTCCTTGTAATCACGAAAAACTTGAAAAATGTTTGGAAAACCTTCCTTTCATGTCGTATCTTTGCAGAAAAATTCACGAATTATCAAATAGGGAGGAAGATTAAGCCACGCAAAACAGATGGAATGCCATTTGAACTGTATCCTCCAATATCCTGAACCAACATATCATTAGGTTTGTGGCGGTCGCCACAACACTTCACGGCGGGCGTCACAGCTATTTGTGGCGCTCGCCGCAAATATTTATGACGTCCGTCCTAAACCCGAACAACATTGTAGGCTTTCCCTTTTCACATAGCTCATTTTCCCTTCTTAGTCATGTGATTGAATTATCCATTGTTCCACCCTCTTTCGGTGGGGTTGGGGGAGGTGTCTAAATCCCACACAAATTGTACTTGCCCATCCCTTCCACTCATCGGGAATATTGGCTCGAGCCTCACCGACAGAACGGGTGACGGGGTGAGCACCTCGGCCTTCCTCAGATGTACCTTCGGTTTTGCTTTAGGTTCATCACCCTTTGCTGATTCATCGCTATCCCATCGCCACTCCATCTATGGGTCTTGGCTATCCCCTTGGTAAATGGGAGTTAACTCGGAGGAAACCCAAGGAGGCTATAGACTTGGTATAGAGTTGGTATAGCTTTGGTATAGAGATGGTATAGAGATGTTTTTTTGGGGGGGGGAGGGGAAGCCATGGTTTCCTGAATATAAATAATGTGGAAGCCATATTTTTCCGAGTGCAAAGTTACACATTTTGATGGGGAATATCAAGCTTTTCGGAGAAAATGTTACGCCATTCTCTCGATTAGTGGAAAATATCCGTTTGTAGCTTCTTTGATGTCATAGTTAATGTTAGCGTAAAGATTAAGGTTTTACATTACAATTGTACATTCCCGGCTCGCTGTGTGCGCACACAGAAACAAAAATGAAGGAAAAAATGAAAAAACGTAAAGAAAGTGGGCATTTTGTTTGCGTGTTTCACTTTTTTTCACTTACTTTGCCGTGTGCCCTCCGTGCGGTACTTCGGTGCCGTGCCTTATTGGTAAAATAGAAGCGTTATGCTCTTTCTTGCAAGGCGAAAACGTAGGAAATTTTCAATCTTTGCAAAGAAGTTTTGAGAAGGCTCGTGTGCCACTGAGCCATACTCGAAATAGAAGAAGTTGGACATAGCGGCTTCACGCAATATGCGTGGAACTGCTTAATTAAACCATCTTTTCTGTTTCGGGTAATTCCTACGACCCTCGCCTTGAAGATGTGGACATACAGTTCCACGCTTCTTGTGTGAATATTAATGCCTTTGTTGGGGACTGGTGGAGGACACAAGATTGCTAATGAAAAGAATTATTCTTGAATCAGTGATGGCAGTGTTGGTGACACTGTTCTCGCTCAATGCAAATGCGTATGATGTCAAAATTGATAACATTTATTATAATCTTGACGTTCAGAGCAAGGAGGCAACAGTCACTTATCGTGATCCTACTAACAGTTATTTTGGTTCTGTGACCATTCCTTCTTCTTTTAGTGATGGTGAAAATACATACTCTGTAACGAGCATTGGAGAAAAAGCTTTCTTTTGCTGTACCCAATTGACTTCTGTAACCATTCCTAATAGCGTGAAAAGCATTGCTAATCAGGCTTTCTATTGGTGCGGCAGCTTGACCTCCATGACCATCCCCAACAGCGTGACAAGCATTGGCAATGGTGCTTTCATGGGCTGTAGCGGCTTGACTTCCGTGACCATTCCTAACAGTGTCATAAGCATTAGCGGAGGAGTCTTCAATGGTTGCTGCAACTTAACCTCCGTGACCATCCCCAACAGCGTGACGAGTATCGAAGATTATGCTTTCAGTGGCTGTAGCAGCTTGACCTCCGTGACCATCCCCGATAACGTGACTAGCATAGGAAGTTCTGCTTTCTCAGATTGTACTTCTTTGACCTCTATAGTAATACCCAGTTCTGTCAATTCAATGGGAGGAGGCGCTTTTTCTGGCTGTATTTAGAGACCTCTAAACAACAATAAACAATGAAAAACACATAGAGATAAATCTCTATATATCAACT
>CAJOGQ010000066.1 GCA_905234125.1 uncultured Bacteroidaceae bacterium
TATTCATAAGTTTGTTTTGTTGATAAATGAGAGAATGAGTTTATTGCAAGCAAAGGTAATAATAAAATGTTGAAAACAAAAACAAAATAGAAAAAAAATTATCTTTTATCTTTTTTCGGGCGTTTGCGGGAGAAGAGGGATTCGCATCAGAGGAAAACGCTGATGGCGAGGAGGAGACCAAAGAGGAAGATGTTGCGGGCGGTCTGACCAAGGACAGGGTTGAGGTCGCGGCCATCGAGGGTCTTGAGCTGCTGGAAGGTCTTGAAGTGGAGAATGAGGTAGATGAGCAGGAGGGGATAGCGGATGGTGGAGAGGGGATGGAAGAAAAGGGCTGTGAGGGCAAGGAGAACGGCGAAGATGCCAAGCCAAAGGTAGATGTCAAGACAAATCTGCTCGCCTTCTTTTTGACCTTGTTCGTCACCCAACTTGCGCTTCTGGGCTTCGATGATGCGCACAATGATGGTGCGCTTGCCACTGAGAAGGTCTTGGTGACGGTCGCGGTAGTTGTTGACCATGAGGAGGTTGTCGGTGGCGAGACCCATTGCGAGGGATGCGAGAAGGAGGGGGAGGTGAAAGTTGAGAGTTGACAGTTGAGAGTTGACAGTTGAGAGTTGAGAGTTGAGGTCAAGGCCGATGGTCATGACGTAGTAGGTGAAGAGGACGGGGATGAGTCCGAAGAAGATGAGGACGAGGAGGTCGCCCCAGCCACGATAGGAGAGATGGGTGGTGTAGAGGAAGCAGAAGACGACGCAGAGGAGGCCGACGGCGAGAAGAAGTGAAAAATGAAGAATGGAAAATGGGATCATATAGAGGATGGCGAGGCCGACGAGACAGGAGAGGATGGTCATGACGGCAATGCCCCATCGCATGGCCTTGGGCGTGATCCATCCTTGGGCACAGGCCCGTTCGGGGCCAAGGCGGTCGGCACGGTCGGTGCCTTTGCGGAAGTCGAAGTAGTCGTTGATGAGGTTGGCATCAATCTGCATGAAGACAGCGAAGAGGAGGCAGAGGATGAGGAGACAGTTGACAGTTGAGAGTTGAGAGTTGAGAGTGGAGAGTGGAGAGTGGAGAGTGGAGAGTGGAGAGTGGAGAGAAAGGCCTGAGGCCATGAGGTGGCGGATGGCGAAGGAGGCACCAACGAGGACGGGAGCGATGGCACCCGTCAGGGTTTTGGGGCGCGAGGCAAGAAGCCAGGCGCGGGGGGAATTGGTGCGCACATCACTACTATTCGTCATCGCCTTTCCAGTATTGGATGGTGAGGGTGTTGTTGGTGTAGAACATGGCACCAAAGCCGCGACGGTCGTTGTTCTTGTATCGTCCGTAGTAGTAATTACCATTATTATAATAGTAGAGCCCTACCCCATCGCGCTTGCCGTTGACGGTCTCACCCACATACTTGTCGCCGTTCTGGTAGGTGAGGGACTCGAAACGGTAGGTCTCGCCATAGTCGGCAGGAAGGGTGTACTTGTCGCCATCCTTCATGATGTAGAGGGGATCGCCAGTGGTGAGGTCGTAGCAGATGTAGTGGTCGTTGCTACCCACTTTGGCAATCTGTGTGCCCATCTTGATGCCGAAGAGGAAGTTGCCAAGACGATACTGGCCATAGATAACGCCGTCGTTGTCGGTGTAGTAGGCACCAAAGCCGTAGATGTTGCGCTCGCGGGTGATCTGTCCGAAGTATTGTCCGTAGGAGGACTTGGCGACTCCGCTGGCGAAGTCTCTGACGTAGTCAACAAATGCGGCATCGTACTGACCTGGAATTTGTGGGTATTTGTCGAGCCGTGCGAACTGTGCATGGAGCGAGAGTGTGAGTGTTGCTCCGAGCATCAAAAGGATGATTTTTTTCATAAAAAAGTGTCGTTGTCTTTGCTTCATGCTTAAAAAACGCGACAAAATTACACATAATTCCGCAATTTTACATCATAAGACTAAACCTTTTCGTATCTTTGTGGTCGAATTAGCCGTATTCACAAAGAAAACCAATCATCAGAAAACAGTATATGAAAAAATCATTACTTGTCATGATTCTCACATTGGTGGGATTCAACGCAATGGCTCAGACCAAGCACAACATCTCGGGTACCATCCTCGAAGATGATACGAATGAGCCCGTCATTTCAGCCACAGTACGTATCCTGAACCTCCCAGACAGTTCGATGGTGGGCGGTGCAGCCACGGGTGTGGACGGCAGTTTCAATGTAAAGGGCGTGAAGAAGGCCAAGTATGTGGTGAAGATCACATACGTGGGTTTCCGCACAAAGCTGATTCCGCTCGACCTGACCAACAAGAAGGACAGGGACGTGAGCATCGGCTACATCCACATTTCTCCTGACTCCAAACTGCTGAAGGAGGCTCAGGTGACTGCCAACGTGGCACAGGTGGAGGTGAGTGGCGACTCGATTGTGTACAACGCTGCCGCCTATCGTGTGGCCGAGGGTTCCGTGCTGGAAGACCTGGTGAAGAAACTGCCAGGTGCGAAGGTGGACGACGACGGCAACATCACCATCAATGGTAAGAAAGTGACGAAAATCCTTGTGGACGGCAAGGAGTTCTTCTTCGACGACACGAAGATGTCGATGAAGAACATCCCCACCAACATGATTGACAAGTTGAAGACATACGACCGCAAGAGCGACTTCAGCCGTGTGACCGGCATCGACGACGGTAATGAGGAGACGGTGCTCGACCTAACCGTGAAGAAGGGTATGAACAACGGTTGGTTTGGCAACATCGATGCAGGCTACGGCACAGAGGATCGCTATTCAGAGAACGTGATGCTGAACCGCTTCATCGACCACAACCAGTTCACCGTGACGGGTGGTGCCAACAACACTGGCGACATGGGCTTCGGCGGTGGCGGTGGCCGTGGCTGGGGACGTGGCGGCGGCGGTCTGCGCAACTCGAAGAACGTAGGCTTCAACTTCGCTACAGAAAGTGAACATCTGGAATTGGGTGGTAACGTGCGTTACCGCTACGACGGAAGCGACACCCGCAACCAGTCTTCGACCCAGAGCTTCGTGACTTCACGTGGTGCCTTCAGCAACAGCGAGAACTTCAGCCGCAGCAGCGCCAACAACTGGAATGGAAATTTCCGCTTGGAATGGACGCCAGACTCGATGACGAACATCATCTTCCGTCCTTCGGGCAGCCTCACGAAGAACAAGGGCTACACCAACAATGAGTCGGCCACCTTCAACGATGACCCCCACACGGTGTCGGACGATCCATTGGATGATGCCATCAACAATGCCGACCAGGTGGAAGGCCTCTTGGACATGATTGTGAACACGAACGTGACCCGTCAGCAGACCTACAGCGAGAACAAGCGCCTGGGTGGTGAACTGCAGGCCAACCGCCGCCTGAACAACTACGGACGCAACCTCACCCTCCGTGCAACAGGAAGCATCGGCAGTTCGGAGAGCAAGCAACTCTCTGCAGCCAACATCGAGTATATGCAAACGGGCGGCTCGACCACCAACAACCGCTACTACACCACTCCTGGTAAAAACAGGTCATACGGTGTGCAGTTGAGCTACTCTGAGCCTATCGCCGACAGAACTTATCTGCAGTTCTCCTACAGATATGACTTCAGCTACAACCGTTCGAACCGTCAGGCCTTCGTGATGGATCCAACAGCCTACACAGACCTGTACAATGCGCTGGTCAAGTACCGCTACAACATCGACGGCGCCATCGACTATCTGCTGAGCCAAGGCCACACTCTCTATGGCGAGGACGAAAGCGAAGAGGCCAGGAAACTGAGCCAGTTCTCTGAATACAAGAACTACAACCACACCGTCAGCGTCAGCTTCCGCAAGATAACGGACTACTTCAACTTCAGCGTGGGTCTGGACTTCTTGCCACAGCATAGTGTGCTCGACTATAAATATATGGGCACGCAATATCCGACGGTGACCCGCAACGTGTATGACTTTGCGCCCAACCTCGACTTCCGCTACAACTTCACCCAACAGACGAACCTGCGCGTCAACTACCGTGCACGTACATCTCAGCCCAGCATGACAAACCTGTTGGACATCACAGATGACTCGAACCCACTGAACATCACGAAGGGTAACCCAGGTTTGAAGCCATCGCTCTCCCACAACATCAACTTCAACTTCAATACGTTCCAGTTGGAGCACCAGCGCAGCATCTTCACATGGGGATCCGTGAACATGACCAGAAACAGCGTGGCCAACCGTACCAGCTACGATGAGACCACAGGTGTGAGAACGACAAGACCTGAGAACATCAACGGCAACTGGGGTGGTAACATCGGCGGTGGCTTCAACACCTCGCTCGACCCCAACAACTACTTCACGATGAACAACTTCACCAGCTTCAACTACAACCATCAGGTCAGCTACCTCGACCCAACACAATATACAGAAGACAAGTCGAAGACCAACACATACGGTGTAAGCGAGTCTCTCGGTTTCGACTTCCGCAAGAACTGGTTTGAGGCAGGCATCAATGGTAGCGTCACATACAACAGCTCGAAGAACTCTGTGCTGACCACAGGTAACATGGAGACTTGGAACTTCAGCTATGGTGCAGAAATCAACCTCATCTTCGACAACGGCCTTTCGTTCTCCACAGACATCAGCGAGAGCAGTCGTCGCGGTTACTCTTCGGCCAGCATGAACACGAACGAACTGCTGTGGAACGCTCAGGTGGCCAAGTCCTTCCTGAAAGGCAATGCGCTGACCGTCACCTTCCAATGGAACGATATCTTGCACAACCGTAGCAACATCAGCCGTACCATCGACGCTTATCAGAGCAGCGACTCACGCTACAACGCCATCTACTCCTACGGAATGGTTCACGTCATCTACAAGCTGAACATCTTCGGAGGAAAGAACTCCAACGGCACAGAGAATGCCCGCAGCATGTGGGGCAACTGGGGCGGTGGTCGTCCAGCAGGTGGCGGTGGTGGCCGTCCAGCTGGTGGCGGTGGCTTCGGCGGAGGCAGAAGATAAGCACCTGACGATATAAGTGTAAAGTATATAGTAAAAAGTGAAAAATCCAAGTTACTGAGTGTCCCAATGGAAGTAACTTGGATTTTTCACGTTTCATTTATCACATTCTCCTTTCTACTTGAAGAAGGAGAAGTTCACGCTTCCGTAGTTACGATGCTCGACGAAACGGGGATGGGCAGAGAAATCATAGTCTTTGCCGTGTTCGAGCACCAAGAGACCATCTTCTGCCAATAGGGGAAGCGCGACATCAGGAATGTCCCTGAGATTCTCTAAGGCGTAAGGAGGGTCAGCAAAGATCAGATCGTAACGCTCCTTACACGTGCGTACATATTTAAATACGTCGCCCTTCAGAGGCAACCACTCCTTGGCCTGCAACTCCTTCTGCACACGCGCCAAGAACTGCCAATGCTTGAAATCCTTCTCCACCGACACCACTTTGCCACATCCACGCGATGCCAATTCCAAACTGATGGAGCCTGTGCCTGCGAAGAGATCGAGAGCTGAAGGAGAAGCGTCGAAATCCACATACACATTCTCCAAGATATTAAACAGTCCTTCCTTGGCAAAGTCCGTCGTGGGACGTGCCTTGAAACCCGTGGGCGTAGGAATGTGTCGCCCCTTGTATTTGCCTCGAATAACGCGCATACTAAAAGCCGCAGATGAGGAGAGTCTGGAGGTCGTAGGGAATGTGGGTGTTGCCCATTGTGAGCCGATCCTTGAAGTCCTCGCCACGATCGATGACAGAGACGTTCTGGAGGAAATACTTGATTTTCTCCGACAATTCTGTGGTGCGCTGTTCCATATCGCCCACCACGAAGAGGGCATCATCCACCTGATCAAAGCCCAACTGCTTCCACACATTGAGCGTGTAGAACTGGAGATCGGCCACACTCACGGCATCGAACGTATTGACAAAGAGCATCCTTCCCTGGTCGAAAGCATAGAGTGTCAGCTGTTTCTCGTGCAGATAGGCAAACATTTTCTTGCCAGAGCCTATCAGACTTTTCTCGCCAAAGAACTCAATCAGCGTACTGGCTGAGGCATAGAATCGGGCACGAGGATAATCATCGAGCAACAACTGATGGATGTTGCGGTCGATTCCAAAGACGATGGCGATGCCAGAACGGCGCAACACGTTGTAACTCACATGCTGGAGCGTGTCCTTGGGGAACACAAACTTATATACCGACTGGATGTCCTCCTTCTGAAATGCCACCACAGGAACGGTGGTGAAATGAGGTGTGGTGATCAGCACGTTCACACGCTGATAGGACTGCTTGAGCATCGGCTCGTTCATCAGGGCACTCTTCAAGTTCGCAGTCAGCGAGATGGTGTGGTTCACATCCCACACCTTGTAGTCGAACGGTTCCTCCTGTCCTGGAGCGTAGGTACAAAAAGAAAGTCCATTCGGGCAGACCCGAATGGACAAACTCTTATTGTTAATCTGTATTTCTGCCATCTTGATTATTCCCAGTTACCAGCCATCTTGTTGTTCGTGTCCTCCAAGTCGCCGATGCGGAGACCATACCATTCACCTTCGGTCTGGTCCTCGTTGTCGAGCATCAACTCGGCACGGTTCTTGTGACGCTTCTTCAAGTCAGCCTTCATGTTCTTGATCTTCTTCTCGCTCATTCCGTCCATATAGTCTTCCAGACGTGCACGGAACTCGACAAGCATATCGAACTCGTTCGACTTCATGTTGAACTGAGCCTTCTTACGCAGTTCGATGATACCCTGATAGACAGTGTCGCGAGCCGATGGGTCAAACTTAGACAGCTTCACTTCGAACGAGCCGTCAGCCTTGCGACCGATTGGCACATACTTCATGGAGTCAGGATTGGCAATGCCCAACTTCGCAGCAGCGGTAACCCATACGGTGTCACGCTTGATGATGCCCTTGGCCACAGCCTCGCGCTCAGTCATGCCTGCCTCCAGTTGGTCGTCGGTCAACTCACCTTCCTTGATGATCTTGTCAACCGTCTTACCATTCTTCACGAAGTCGATCAGCGAGTCTATCGTACCACAGTACTCACCAAACGTCATCTTGTACTGCTCTTCTGCGTCACGGATTTCCATCAGACGAGCAATAACAACTTTCTCACGTGCTGCCTTTTCATCATCAAAGGCAATATCACTGTAGATGCTCATGAAGCATGCTACAACCAGACCTAATGCACAAACGACAAGAAGTCCATTTACTACACTTTTTTTCATGATATGTTTTGTTAATTTTTTGTTGTTTACATACTTTTTTGCTGTCCGAGAAGCAGATTTTTGACCTTTTTCTCGTCCCGCGTCGCGAATAATCACTATATTCGTTGCAAAAATAAGGATAAATTTTGAATTGTACCCACAACTTTCAACATTTTTTTGAAAAAAGATGATAAAAGACTACCTAAAAGACCTGATTTTGCATCATTTCGGTCTAAAACCGACACAAGATCAAGCAAAAGTCATCGATTCGCTCTGTGAGTTCATCCTCATGCCAGATGCCGATTCGGTGTTCGTGCTTCGTGGGTTTGCCGGAACAGGAAAAACGTCCCTCGTCAGTGCCCTCGTCAAGACGATGGAGCAACTCGAACGCGAGTGTGTCCTTATGGCTCCGACAGGGCGTGCCGCAAAAGTCTTCTCCCTCTACTCCGACCACCCCGCCTTCACCATCCATAAGCGCATTTATCGTCAGAAGTCCATCGACAAGGATAGTATCTTTACCCTCAACTACAACATGCGCACAAATCTGCTCTTCATCTGCGACGAAGCCTCGATGATTGCCAACGACGAATACCTATCAGGCAGTCTCTATGGCACAGGCCGACTGCTCGACGACCTCGTCCACTTCGTCTATGGGGGCAAAGGGTGCCGGCTCATCCTGATGGGCGACACAGCCCAGCTTCCTCCCGTGGGCGACGAAGAGAGTCCCGCCCTCAACGACGAATACATGAACGGCTACGGACTCAACGTCATCAGCCACACCCTCACAGAGGTGGTGCGCCAAGCCGACACATCAGGCATCCTCTGGAACGCCACCCATCTGCGCACCCTCCTCGAAAACGAAGAAATCTTCTCCTTCCCCCAAATTCGCTTCAAGGGCTTTCCTGACGTCAGGAACATACCGGGCAACGAACTCATCGAAGCCCTCGAAGACTGCTATAACCGTGACGGAGAGGACGAGACCATCGTCGTGACCCGCAGCAACAAGCGTGCCAACGCCTACAACAACGGCATCCGAGCCCAAATCCTTTGGCGCGAAGAACCCCTCGAAGGAGGCGACATGCTCATGGTGGCGAAGAACAACTATTATTGGTGCCCCCCACCCCCCGAAAGGGGAGAACTCACGCAACGTCAGTCAACTGAGGGAACCAATGCCGAACACAGCGTCAGCCCTCCCCCTTCGGGGGCTGGGGGGCTCGACTTCATCGCTAACGGCGACACTGCCATCGTCCGCCGAGTGCGCAATGAGCGCAACTTCTATGGCTTCACCTTTGTCGACGCCACCTTGGAGTTTCCCGACTACGAAGATTTTGAGTTGGACGTCACCGTCCTCCTCGACACCCTTCAGGCCGAAGCCCCAGCCCTGACCAAGGAACAGCAGAACACATTATATAATAATATTATGGAGGACTACGAAGGTGACCCTACCCTACGCTCCAAGCAAGACAAACTCAAAGCCCTGCGCAAAGACCCCTACTACAACGCCCTCCAGATCAAGTACGCATACGCTGTCACCTGCCACAAGGCTCAGGGTGGTCAATGGACTAACGTCTTCATCGACCAAGGCTACATGACCGATGAGCTCCTCACGCCCGACTACTTCCGTTGGCTCTACACCGCCATCACCCGTGCCACCAAACGCGTCTTCTTCGTCAACTGGCCTAAGGAGCAAGTCATGAAGAAGATTTAGCACGAGTCCTTCTCTTCCGATGAGGTATGAAGCGCTGTGCAAACTCATGCAAAGTGAATGCAAACTAAATGCAAACTCATTTCCCGTGCGTTTTTCGGCAAAAAGAAGTAATTTTGCCGGCAAACTACTTTGCAAAGAAAAAAGAGAAAGTATGAAACAAACTGATTTCAGCAAATTCAAAGTTCTATGGGCATTGACAACAAGACTGTTCATGGCAGGCCTGTTGCTGACTGATTGCAGCATGAGAGGCGACCAACATGAGCCGTTCTCCCTGCATGGGGCATGGGTTCTGACGCAAGCAGTGAGTCCAGAGGGCTACACCTATGAGTATTCGTCCGATAAAGAGACGCGGTTGAGACTCTACGAAGGCGACAGCATGATGTACGAGTGCCAGCTGACATGCGCACCACAAGCATTGATGGTGACGCCTGCGGACATGTGTGGGGTGAAACTCATCGACAAGGGAGGTGGCGAACACCTTTATTTAGAGGAGGAAGACCCGCGTCCCCTCACCGTCATCGACGACTCCACCATCACCATCCAGCGCATGGGTCGAGTTTACACTTGGCGACGGGCTGATGACATCGCAAACGAATGGGGTGAGGAGATACGCACCATCATCGACCGCGAATTGGTGAACAAGACGAACAACGGTGACACGCAAAACTACCTGCTCTCAGCCAAGGAACGCGAACAGGCAGGCGTCATCAACAAGCTCGTCTATGCTATCATCGCCACTGTCATGCTGGTCATCGTCATAGCGCAGATAGCCATCACCAACCGCAGGGCGAGACGGCGATTGCAATTGCAGTTACAGCAGATTTTGGAAGAGCACGACGAGCGTCCCCAACCCGTCCGTCAGGCCATCGCGTCAGTGGAGTCGGATTATTTCGACTCTGCCGACTATCAGGCATTGCAGAAGCGCATCGCCACAGGCCAGCGACTGAAGGAAGAAGAATGGACAGGGGTGGAAGCGCAGTTGAAGACCGTCTATCCAGGCTTCACCAGTCAGCTGCGCAACCTCTATCCCATGTCAGAACTGGAGTACCAGACCTGCCTGCTCATCAAACTCCGCATCGCCCCCAAAGACATCGCCTCTGTGCTCAGCCGAGACATGAGCACCATCAGCACCGTTCGCAGTCGCCTCTACCAGAAGGTCTTCGGACGAAAGGGAGGCACCCACGAGTGGGACGAGTTCGTGCTGAGCATCGGTGCATAGCGAGTTTGCACGGAGTTTGCATTGGGCATGCAAAGTTTGCACGAAGTTTGCATCGAAAATGCAAAGTGAATGCAAACTCAAAAACTTGGAGGCAAGACAAAAAGCCCGTACCTTTGCACCGATTTCATTAACCCTATTATCAACCCTCAAAAATCAAAACGTATGAAGAAAGTAATGTTTGTGATGGCGGTGACGCTCATGAGCGCACTCCAAGTGATGGCTCAGACCACGAAAGTGGCTGACAAGGAACTCATCGGCGCATGGATCATGGAGTCCATGCAGTTCGACGGCGAGAAGAAAACCATTTGTGGCAAAGCGTCTGGCTATTCCCAGTTCAAGTACTACGGAGCCGATGGTGAATATGCCTGTGCAGAGATTGCCCTGTCGAACGGTAAGGTGGTACTGATGCCACATGAGTATGGAACCTACACATTTAAGAACGGCGTGTATTCAGAGATGGGACGTCCTGCTGTCAAGCCTGAAGAGATGCAGTTGATAGACAACACCCACTTCAAGGGTCGCTGGATGAACCGCAACGACATCTGGAAGAAGGTTGCCCTTCCTCAGAAAACCATTCGCTACATCGTCGATGCCTGCAAGAGCAAGAACATGCCCGCCGACATCCAGCAGGACATCAAACAGTACATGTTCCAATGACACACGTCAATCAACACACGTGTTCTAAAGTTAGTAATTAAAAGATCAGTTAAAAAGATTTAGTGTACACTCCCTCGCGCCGTCAGCGATGATAGCACGAGGGGTTATTTATGCAATATTTCGTCCTGATGTGAAATAAACGCAACGGAAAATCGTTATTGAAAGTATGAAAGAGAATCAGAAAAACAATAACAATTCAAAGAAACGCAAACACGAGATGAAGCGATTCAAATTTGTTTTATGGTTGTGGATGTGCCTGCTGAGTGTGCCAGTCCATGCACAGTTTATGGGCGACCCAAGAGAGAAGTTCAGCCTGACGGCAACGGTGGACGGGAATACGAATACCGACTACACATGGAAGGCAAAACATGATGGCGAACGCTTGGCTGGTGGACGCATGGAGAATGGGGTGAACGTCCGACTGCGCTCCTCCATTTCAGTCGTGTCCAACAAACTTTTCTCCGTGTCCATCACCCCCTTCTACCACTTCAGCACCAGAGAGTTCCAAACTAATTGGGGTGCAGAACGCTTGGGTTTCCAACTCCCTTCTGCCCACCACCACTATGGCAGTTCGATGATGGCGACCTACAACATGATGGCATGGGGCAAACCCCTCACGTTCATGGGAATGGGTACGGCCAACTTCTCCCAATACGGCTACGAGAATGTCTCAGGTATCTTGGGAGGGATGGTGGCCGTGACTCGCAATCAGAAGACCTTCTTAGGCCTTGGCGCCATCTGTCTCTTGGGCACATCCGTCAACTGGCCACTCTTCCCCCTTTTCATCTACACCCACAAGTTCGATAACCACTGGAGCATCAGTTGCATGGAAGTGAACAACTACCTCTACTACCAGGTTTCACCCAAAGTGAAATGCTCCGTCGGCATGGAACTCGAAACCGATAAATACTATTTCCGTCCTCACGTCGAGGGACTTCCCAAGAAAGCTCAGCTGAACCTCGTCTACGAGCGCTTGGGCGTTTTTGCCGACGTGCAGGCCACCAAGGACATATCCATGAACGTCGGCCTTGGCGTGAACGTTCCCTTCTATGGTCGCCTCCGCGAGAGTGGCTATGCCCACGACTACATGTTGCTCCGCGACCACGTGAAGCCCTTCCTCAAAATGTCCCTCAAATACAGTCTGAAACGGACGCCTGTAATGCGCTGATGTCCTCAACACAAGCCTGATTACAAGCAAGTTAAGCAAATTATCTAAAAAGGATAATCTTTTTTAGATAATTGTTTGCTTATTTTGATAAAAGTGATTATCTTTGCACCCCAAAGTAGTATAATTGTATGATGATAGATAATCCTTTCATAACCTATGGCTATGAGTCAGCAGAGTACTTCTGCGACCGCCAAGAAGAAACCAGCACGTTGACTTCCTTGTTGGTCAATGGAAATCATGTCGCCCTCATCTCACCTCGTCGTATGGGAAAGACGGGATTGTTGCACCATTGTTTTGCGCAATCAAAGATGCAGGAGAATTATTATACCTTTCTGATTGACATCTACGCCACCAAAAACCTTCAAGACTTGGTGTTTCAGATGGGGCGAAGCATTGTCACTCGTCTCAAATCCCGAGGACAGGAGGCGATAGATAAGTTCTTGATGTTTGTCACTTCTCTCCGTACAGGCATATCGTTTGACGGACAAGGCAATGCGAGTTGGAATCTGGGGGTTGGCGATATTCAATCGCCCTCGTTCACGCTTGAAGAAATCTTCAGTTATCTAAAATCCGCAGACAAGCATTGCATTGTTGCCATCGATGAATTTCAAGCCATTACAGATTATCCAGAACAAAACGTCGAAGCGTTGCTACGCACATACGTGCAAGACTGCCGTAATGCCGTCTTCGTGTTCTCGGGATCCCAGAAACGGATGATGAGCGAAATGTTTTCCTCCCCTGCCCGTCCGTTCTATCAAAGCACTTCCATGATGTTCCTCAAACCTGTGGCGTTGTCAGCATACGAATCCTTCGCCCAATATCATTTTGAGAAGGCTCACAAAAAGGTAGCTGATGGTGTGGTGAAGGCTATTTATGACCGATTTGACGGCACAACCTGGTACATTCAGAAAGTTCTCAATCAGCTATTTGCCACCTCAGATGACGTGGTTATAGATGACGTTGACAAGGCTGTGACTCAAATCATCATGCAGAATGAAGAAGCGTACAAGGACACGCTATTCCAACTGACAATCAGACAGCGTGACCTTTTGATTGCCGTAGGGAGCGAAGGGAAAGCCAGCCAAATCACAGGCATGCCCTTTGTCAAACGCCATCATCTTTCCTCAGCCAGCAGTGTACAGAAATCAGCACAGGTATTGGTCGAAAAACAGCTGCTGACTCATCAGCAAAGCATCTATGAAGTTTACGACAAGTTCCTTGCAGAATGGCTACGTGTGATGTAACATGCCGGCTTCACAGCACAGGGACGTGGAAGCCATCG
>CAJOGQ010000067.1 GCA_905234125.1 uncultured Bacteroidaceae bacterium
GGATGCAATTGGCTTCGCCTTCCTCTGTCACGACTCGGCATAGTTTAAGCAAGTTTGACTCTGCTCTCGCTGTTCCATCGGTTCGGAATAAAAAATAAATGCAAATTTATTTTATTCTTCGCTCGGTTTTCACTACCTTTGCACCAAAATACACCAATACCTAATGAAAAGAGAAAAAGTATGGGATACAAGTATTTGATTTTGAAAGAATTGGGATTATCCTATCATCGACATACCATAGGCTTTGGTTATTATTTAAGAGGCGTGTGATAACGTGGGGCAGCCAATAACCAATCATTTTATTGACGTCAATAAGATGGTAACAGTTGGGAAAAGAGGCTCAAAATTCGAAAGATATAATTCTCCAACAACCCATTGGAGAAACAAAGATGTAAAACTTTACCAAGCAGGTAGAGAAAATCTTGCCTTTTCTTTGTGGATAATAAAATAAAAGTGGATTTGTTTTGTGGTGTGGGAAAAAGAATGTACCTTTGCAAAAGTAATTGAAAACTATGGCAAAGAATCAAAACATAGAAAAATTGAAGTTGACCGCGTTCCCTGAGGAGGTGGACGAGGCTGATGGTGTGAAGGTGTATGGGGAAATGTCGTATGAGACTCTTTGCCATCCATTCTCATAATTCTCATCATTCCCATATTTTCTCACAAATAAACAATCTCAACTATGCCTACTGACAGCAACGGATTCCTCACTCCGAAGGGCGATTACAAGAATCTCATCGCCTTCCAGAAATCAGAGTGCATCTATGACATCACATACTATTTTTTTGGAGCATTACCTGCCCAAGATCGGTGACCGCACGGTTGACCAGATGAAGCAGGCAGCCCGTTCGGGCAAGCAGAATATTGCTGAGGGGAACGAGACGGGAACCACCTCGATGGAGGCTTGCATCACGCTGGCGAATGTGGCTCTGGTGTTGATTCATCAGACGGACTTTCTGCTGAAGCGCCTGCTGGACAGGTTCAAGACCGACTTCTTGGAGCATGGAGGCATCAAGGAGCAGATGTCGCAGGCAAGGAGGAACTGGAGAGAGGAGCACGGAATGGGGTATATGAACGGGAATTATGGGAAAGATGGGAGAAACGGGAGGAATGAGAAGAGTGGGAATCCTGGGAATTATGGGAATTATGGGAACAATGGTCAGGCTGGTGGAAGTGCCCAACCTGCTGACAATGATTCGACGAAGTAGTTATGGCGACATTGCTGTCGAGTATTATACGAAGACGGGCGTTTGCGGAAGAAGGTGCCCAAAGTTAATTGGTTAATTTTTTGTTTTTGCATTCCCAAGATAGAGTCAATAATGAGGGAAATGGAAGAAAAAAATCGATCTCGACTTAATTTTTAAGTTAATTTCTTTGGCGCATTAGAAAAAAGACTTACCTTTGTACCATACGTGAAACTGCTCATAGACACAAGCCGTTTCATCTCATCAAGAATAAAGGATGGAACTATTGTGTTGATCGATAAGGAAATAGTAGGTAACTTAAATTTTTCGAGAGATGAAAAGGAGTAATATTCTTGAAGAAAGACGGAAAAAGGTGGATCCTGAGATTCGCAAGTCTGTCGATTTATCCTTCCAAATAGTGGACAGGATTCATGACATTTTGGTGTCCAAGGGATTGAAGCAGAAAGACCTTGCCACCCTCTTGGGGAAAAGTGAAGCTGAAATCAGCAAATGGATGCGAGGTACTCACAATTTCACGATTGACACGCTGGTTTCAATCGAAGAGGCTTTGGATGCTCCCATCGTTCAGGTGTTTCAACATGAAATGGCCATGTGTTGAATAACTGAAACGATAAATGGGTCGAAATATTTGGAGAGTACGTAATAAGTCCGTACCTTTGCAGCTTATTCACCAAAACCAAAAAAAGGGAGGAGTAAGCGGATTGGTCAAAATGGGCGAAACTTTACGGAGAAATTGGTCAAAAATAGTAAAACTTTCAGAAAAACCTTCAAAAACTTTCAGAAACTTTACGGCGATGGAATGAAAATTCCGTCGCCTTTTTTTGTCCGTCTGGGTAATTATATGACAGGGCAGGAGAGGATGTGACGGAATACGTCGATGGCATGTTGCTTGCTTTCGTCGGATAGGGGAGGAACGCCTTCGAGGGGGTAGGGGAGACCTAACTCTTTGTATTTGTAGGTGCCCATTGTGTGGTAGGGGAGGAGTTCTACGCGTTCTACATTATTATATATAGAGAGATGCTGGGCGAGGGCTGTGAGGTGGGTGTCGTCATCCGTATAGTTAGGCACGAGCACATGCCGAATCCAGGTGGGTTTCTGGATTTGGTGGAGATAGTCGAGGAAGGATTGGTTGTTGGTGCGAGGGTGTCCCGTGTAGGTCTTGTGGAGGGAGTCATCGAGGGTCTTGATGTCAAGCAGGACAAGGTCGGTGTGTTCGAGCACTTGGCACACTTTGTCGTTGAAGAGGACTCCGCTGGTGTCGAGCGCCGTATGGATGTTGGCTTCCTGGCAGAGTCGCAGAAACTCGATGAGGAAGTCGGCTTGCAGAAGTGGTTCGCCTCCTGAACAGGTCACTCCCCCCTTCTTGATGTAGTTTTTGTAGCGGAGCACTTCGGCCAGCAATTCCTGTGGCGTCATCTCGTAGGGCACAGGGGCATTGGGATTCCATGTGTCGGGGTTGTGGCAGAAGGCACATCGCATGGGACAGCCCTGGAAAAAGGCTACAAACCTGATTCCAGGGCCATCGACTGTGCCAAACGATTCAATGCTGTGGAGGCGAGCAGTCACGTCTTATAAACTATGATTGATTGTGCGTGAGAGCACGTCGAGTTGTTGTTCGCGAGTGAGTTTCACGAAGTTGACGGCATAGCCACTGACGCGGATGGTGAGCTGAGGGTATTTCTCAGGATGTTCCATCGCATCGACGAGGAGTTCGCGGTCGAAGACGTTGACGTTGAGGTGATGACCGCCATCGGGCGTGAAGTAGCCATCCATCAGGCTGACGAGGTTGTCAATCTGGATGGCGTTCTCCTTGCCGAGGGTGGCAGGAGAGATGGCGAACGTGTAGGAGATGCCGTCGTGGCTGTGCTGGAAAGGAAGCTTGGCCACAGAAGAGAGGGCTGCCACAGCACCCTTCACGTCGCGTCCGTTCATGGGGTTGGCACCTGGTGCGAAAGGAACGCCCTTGGGACGGCCATCAGGCGTGGCACCTGTGTTCTTGCCATACACCACGTTGGAGGTGATGGTGAGGAGCGACTGGGTGGGGATGGCGTGACGGTAGGTCTCGTGCTGACGGAGATACTCCATAAACTTCTCCGTCACCATGAGGGCAATCCTGTCTGTGCGCTCATCGTTGTTGCCGAAGGGCAGGGAAGGAGTGCCTTCTTGCTCGAAGCCGACAGCGATGCCACGTTCGTCGCGGATGACACGCACTTTGCCGTACTTGACAGCAGCGAGGGAGTCTGTGACAATGGAGAGACCTGCAATACCTGTGGCACGGGTACGGATGACGTCGCCATCGATGAGTGCCATCTGATAGGCCTCGTAGTCGTACTTGTCGTGCATGTAGTGAATGATCTTGAGGGCATTCACGTAGGTCTTGGCCAACCAGCGCATCATGTTCTCGAACTTGTACATGAGTTCGTCGTAGTCGAGGTATTCGCTGGTGATGGGTGCGAAGTCGGGTCCCACCTGCTCGCCTGTCATCTCGTCGCGGCCACCATTGATGGCATAGAGGAGACACTTGGCGAGGTTGGCACGTGCACCAAAGAACTGCATCTGCTTGCCTATCTTCATGGGACTGACACAGCAAGCAATGCCGTAGTCGTCGCCATAGTCAGGACGCATCAGGTCGTCGTTCTCATACTGGATGGCTGAGGTCTTGATGGACATCTTGGCGCAGTAGCGTTTCCAGTTCTCAGGCAGGTTTTGTGCCCAAAGCACGGTCAGGTTAGGCTCTGGAGCAGGGCCAAGGTTCTCCAGCGTGTGGAGGAATCGGTAGGAAGTCTTGGTCACCATCGTGCGACCATCCACACCCATGCCTCCAATGGATTCCGTCACCCATACAGGGTCGCCAGAGAAGAGGTCGTTGTACTCAGGAGTGCGGAGGAAACGGACAATGCGGAGCTTGATGATCATCTGGTCGATGAGTTCCTGCGCTTCCTCCTCTGTGAGACGCCCCTCCTTGATGTCGCGCTCGATGAAGATGTCGAGGAAGGTGCTCACACGTCCGATGGACATGGCGGCGCCATCCTGATCCTTCACGGCTCCCAGATAACCGAAATAGACGAACTGGACGGCCTCGCGAGCATTCTGTGCAGGACGAGTGACGTCGAAGCCGTAGTTGGCACACATCTTCACGAAACTCTTGAGGGCGGCAATCTGCTCTGAGGTCTCTTCGCGCTGTTGGATGCACTCCTCAGTCATCTCTTGAATGTCGAGACGGTCGAGAAAACGTTTGCGCTCCTCGATGAGGTTGTCCACGCCATAGAGGGCGATGCGTCGATAGTCGCCAATGATGCGTCCACGTCCGTAAGCATCAGGAAGACCTGTGATGATGTGGGCATGACGGGCATTGCGGATGTCCTTGTTGTAGGCTGAGAAGACCCCTTCGTTGTGGGTCTTGCGGAATTTCGTGTAGATGGTCTTTGTTTCGGGGTCGAGCTGGTAGCCGTAGGCGTTGAGGGCGTTCTCCACCATGCGGATGCCACCCTTGGGGAAGATGCCGCGCTTCAGTGGAGCATCTGTCTGCAAGCCAACGATGACCTCATTGTCCTTGTCGATGTAGCCTGCTCCGTAAGTGTCGAGCGACTGGGGCAGTTTCTGCTCAGCGTCGTACACACCACGTTCGCGCTCCACCTTGAACATCTCAGTGAGCTTGTCCCATATGGCCTTGGTTCGTGCCGTGGGGCCAACGAGGAAAGATTCGTCGCCTGTGTAGGGGGTGTAATTGTGTTGGATAAAGTCGCGCACGTTGATTTCGCGCTTCCACATGTAGCCTTCGTAGCCTTCAATCTGGTTTGTCAGTTTCATAGGGAATAATGAATGAAATTTGAATTTGGGTGCAAAGTTACGAAAAAAGTTTGGAGTTTGGAGTTTCGCGATGAGGGTTTTTCACTTTTTGGCTCGATTTCTTTGCCCAACAAAAATAAAGTGGTAACTTTGCAACTCGCTTACGTCTAACCTCTAAGAATGAATGATAATATGACAGAGATGAATTTCTTTGCTGTTGACTTGGGTGCCACGAGTGGACGAACCATTCTTGGTTCGATGGTTGGTGGCAAACTGCAACAACGGGAATTGACACGATTCCCCAATCCCATCATCGAGACGGGAGGCCATTTCTTTTGGGACATCTATGCGTTGTATAACGAAATCATCCGCGGTCTGAAGGTTGTGGGCGATGAGGGGGTGGATATTGCTTCCATCGGCATCGACACTTGGGGGGTGGATTTTGTGATGATCGGCAAGGATGGAGGTGTGTTGCGCAATCCGTATTGCTATCGCGACCCTCACACGAATGGGGCGATGGAGGAGTACTTCAAGCTGGTGCCGAAGGAGAAGGTGTATGAGAAGACGGGCATCCAGTTCATGCAGTTCAACTCCCTCTTCCAACTCGCCACCTTGCGGAAGAACCACGATTCGGCCTTGGAGGTGGCAGACAAGATTCTGTTCATGCCCGATGCGCTGATGTATATGCTGACGGGTGAGGCCGTGTGTGAATACACCATCCTCTCCACGAGCCAGTTCCTCAATCCTCGCACAAAGAAGATTGACCCTGAACTGATTGGGGCGATAGGATTGGAAGAGCGCCAGTTTGGCCGTTATGTGAATCCTGGTGAGCAGGTGGGTCGGTTGTCGGCTGATGTGCAGAAGATGACGGGTGTGGGTGCAGTGCCGGTGGTGGCTGTGGCAGGACACGACACGGGTTCGGCTGTGGCTGCGGTGCCTGCTGAAAATGAGCGGTTCGCCTATCTGAGTTGTGGCACGTGGTCGCTCTTGGGCATCGAGACGAAGGATGCCATCATCTCAGAGCAGAGTTATGCCTATAACTTCACCAACGAGGGAGGTATAGAGGGCACGACGCGTTTCCTGAAGAACATCTGTGGAATGTGGCTCCTGGAGCGTTGCCGGAAGGAGTGGACGGATGCGCCAGCCAATGTGAACCAAATCAACACGGACAGCATGGAGGCTGAGGCGTTCAGAAGTTTCATCTTCCCTGATGCCCCCGACTTTGCCAATCCATCGAGCATGGTGGAGGCCATCCAGAATTATTGTCAGCGGACGGGTCAGCCTGTGCCTCAGGACTACAAGGCGATGGCGAGATGCATTTTCGAGAGTCTGGCCATGCGTTACCGTCAGGTGCTCGAAGCGCTGAAGGACATGGCGCCGTTCCCCATCGAGAAGCTGCACGTGATTGGAGGCGGTTCGCTGAATGGCTACCTGATGCAGATGGCGGCCAACAGCATTGGCATGCCTGTGGTGACGGGACCAGTGGAGGGAACAGCCATCGGCAACATCATGATGCAGGCCAAGTCGGCAGGGGTGGTGAAGGACATGTTTGAGATGCGTCGGCTGATTGCTGACAGCATCGAAACCAAGACCTATCTGCCACAGGACAGAGAGGCTTGGGATGAGGCATACAAGAAGTATTTGGAGATAACTAACAACTAATATTAAACAAACTAACAATGAAAGAAGAATTGGTAAAGAAAGCGTATGAAGTGGCTCAGGCCCGCTACGCTGAAATCGGAGTGGACACAGAGGCTGTGCTCAAGCAGTTGCAGAATTTTCATTTGTCGCTCCACTGCTGGCAGGCAGACGATGTACATGGATTTGAAGTGCAGGCAGGTGCCATGAGTGGTGGCATCCAGAGCACGGGCGACTTCCCTGGTGCAGCCCGCAACATCGACGAACTCCGTCAGGACATCCTCAAGGCGAAGTCGCTGATTCCTGGCAATCACCGTCTGAACCTGCATGAGATTTATGGCGACTTCAAGGGCAAGGTCGTTGACCGCGATGAGGTGACCGTTGAATATTTCCAATCGTGGATAGACTGGGCAAAGGAGAACGATACGTTCCTCGATTTCAACTCATCCTCCTTCTCCCATCCGAAGAGTGGCAGCCTTTCATTGGCCAATCCTGACGATGGCATCCGCAACTTCTGGATTGAACATACGAAGCGTTGTCGTGACATCGCCAATGCGATGGGTGAGGCACAGGGCGACCCCTGCATCATGAACCTGTGGGTACACGATGGTTGCAAGGACGTGAGCGTGAATCATGCCTTGTATCGCAACCTGCTGAAGCAGTCGTTGGACGAAATCTTCGAGAAAGAACAGCCCATGATGAAGGACTGCATCGAGGGTAAGGTGTTTGGCATCGGACTGGAGAGTTTCACGGTCGGTAGCCACGATTTCTATACGGCCTACGCATCCAAGTATGATAAGATTCTGACCATCGACACAGGTCACTACCATCCCACAGAGATGCCAGGCGACAAGGTGAGTGCTGTGCTTCCATTCGTGAAGGAACTGATGCTCCATGTGAGCCGTCCTGTGCGTTGGGACTCAGACCATGTGACCATCATGGACGACCCCACCCAAGACCTCTTCTTCGAGATTGTCCGTGCCGATGCCCTCGACCGCGTACACTATGGCCTCGACTTCTTCGATGGAAGCATCAACCGCATAGGTGCATACGTCATTGGTTCGCGTTCTGCTCAGAAGTGCATGCTTCGTGCCCTGCTCGAACCTCGTGAGACCATCTCGAAATTGGAATTGGCAGGCGAAGGCTACAAGGTGCTTGCCCTCATTGAGGAGCAAAAGGCCATGCCTTGGCAAGCTGTGTATGACGAGTTCTGCGTTCGCAACAACGTGCCTGTGGGTCAGGACTTCATCAAGGACATTGACCAGTATGTGGCAGATGTAACAAGCAAAAGATAGGGTCATGGCAAAAAGTGGAAGTTTGAAGAGCACGCTTGCTGTGTCTCTTAACAATTATCTCGATGCGGGTGCCATCGTGGCTGGTGCCAGCGGTGTGACCCTGTGGCAGAATTATCTGGGGCTGACGGAGATGCACCTCGGTTGGCTCAATGCCCTGAGTGCAAATGCGTTGGGCGCCGCCATCGGTGCCATCATCGGTGGTTTCTTGGCCGATAAGTTCGGACGTAAGTTCATCTTCACCTACAACCTGTTGGTCTATATGCTGGGCGTGCTCATCATCATGTGTACGGTCAATTACCCAATGCTGCTGACAGGATTCTTGGTGACAGGCATCTCAGTGGGCATCGGTGTGCCTGCTTCGTGGACATATATCTCTGAGAGTTCGGAAAATAACAAACGAGGTCGCAATATCTGCATCTCCCAGATGTCATGGGGTTTTGGTCCTATGATTATCCTGCTTTTTGGAATGCTCTTTGCTCCTGGCGGTTACTTTTATTCCCCTGTGGAGTCGTTGGCTCACAGCATCATTGGTGCCGACGCTGCACAGGCTGCGGTGGAAGTGTTCAGTTCACGAGTGGTTTTCTTCACCCTCTTTATTGTGGCACTCGTGGCATGGAACTTGCAGCGGCAATTGCAGGAGAGCGCTGAGTTCACGTCCAACAAGTCGAAAGACAACAGTGGCATTGTGGACAACATCAAGCTTCTCTTCTCCAACAAGATCGCTGTCAAGACCGTCTGTTTCCTTGCCACCATCTACCTCACCTGGAACCTCGTGGCATCTGTCATGGGATTTTTCCAGCCCCACATCTACGAGACGGCTGGCGGCGTGAGCAACGAACAGGCCAATATGCTCAGCTGCGTGGGATGGGCTTTCGTTGTGGTCATTACTTTCGGACTTTCCTTCCTCATCGACAAACTGCCACATAAGTTGTTCTACGTGCTCGGTTTGGTGGCTGCGTTGGCTACATGGTTTGTGATTATTGGTGGGGTACAAGGGATGGGAGGTCTTTGGGCATTCTCCATCCTTTGGGGCATCAACGGCGGCCTTTCTGTGCAGATATTCTATGCCTTGTGGGGCTCAGAACTCTTCCCTGCCAAGTTTCGTGCAGGTGCCCAAGGACTGATGTTCTTCATCGTTCGTGGACTCTCTGCTGTATGGGGATTAGTCTTCACCTACATCTATGGAGAGAACGGCGAGGGCTTCACCATCGCTGCCTACTGCATGATTGCCTTGTTGCTCATCTCTCTCATCGTGGGAGTAGTGGGGGCACCCAACACCAGAGGCAAGTCTTTGGAACAGATTACGAAAGAAAGATATGGAGAGGAAATGTAAGTCGTAATAACGTAACAACGATATAACGTCATAACGAAAAATAACGACATCAATGAAATCAATATTAGACAATCGTCCTGGCCTGAAGGCTGTGATTGACCAGATTGCGGAAGTGACTGGCTATTTGTGGCAGAAGGGTTGGGCAGAAAGAAACGGTGGCAATATCACCGTGAATGTGACAGAGTTTATGGACGATGCCTGCAAGGCCATGCCTGCCATCGCCCCTGTGAAACAAATTGGGATGGTGCTGCCTCAGTTGAAGGGCAAGTACTTCTATTGCAAGGGTACGGGCAAGCGCATGCGTGACCTGGCTCGCTGGCCGATGCAGAATGGTTCCATCGTGCGCATCTGCGACGATTGTGCCAGTTACGAGATCATCGCCGACGAACCCGTTGTGCCGACTTCGGAGTTGCCAACCCACCTCGCCTTGCAGAACTACCTGCTCGAGACGGGTTCCTGCTACAAGGCCACGCTCCACACCCATCCCATCGAGTTGGTAGCCATGAGTCACATCCAGCGGTTCCTGCGCGATGATGAGATGACCCGTGTGCTTTGGAGCATGATTCCGGAGACCTTGGCCTTTGCACCCCTCGGCATCGGCATTGTGCCTTATGCCCTTCCTTCGTCCGTCGAACTGGCCGAAGCCACGTTGGAGCAGATCAAGAAGCATGACGTGGTGCTGTGGGAGAAGCATGGCACCGTGGCCGTCGGCACCGACATCATGGATGCCTTCGACCAGACCGACGTGCTCTGCAAGGCCGCCAACATCTATATGTGTGCCCGTAACATGGGTAGTGAACCTGATGGCATGACCGCAGAAGCCGTCAAGGAAGTGCAGGACGTGTTCAAGCTGCCCAAAGAAAGACCATGTTAATACTTTAAGAATATGAAAAGAATTCTATCGATTTCAATGTTGGCATGCATCCTGATGGTGTGTGCCGTACAAAAGAGTTTTGCGCAGAAGAGCATCGTGATTCTTTATGAGAACGACGTGCATTGCGCTGTCGATGGCTATGCCAAGTTGGCAGGTCTGCGCGATGCCATTGCCGACACGGCCTACGTGGCGCTCGTGTCGAATGGCGACTACGTGCAGGGCATGACCGTGGGCGCCATCTCCAAGGGTCAGTATGTGGTGGATTTGATGCGGGCTTTGCCCTACGATGCCATCACCTTGGGCAACCATGAGTACGACTACGGCATGGAGCGCATGTTCCAATTGCTCCGTCAGGTGCCGGCACCGATTGTGTGTGCCAATCTCTACGATGTGAAGTTGGAACGCACCGTCTTTGCTCCCTATGTGATGAGGCGGTTTGGCGACAAGCGCATCGCCTTCGTGGGAGCATCCACACCCACGTCGATGGAGACAGAAGCCTACGCCTTCCGCGACGATGAGGGCAACATCATCTACGACCTTCAGATTGACGACATCCCTGCGTTGGTGCAGAAGGCTGTGGATGAGGCTCGCCGTGCCGGAGCTGACTATGTGATTCTCGATTCCCATCTGGGTGAGGAACCGACCGACCGCAACTCCGACTCCCACTTTGTGGTGGCCAACACGACGGGCATCGACATCGTGCTCGATGGTCATAGCCACGCTGTGATTGTGGCTGATACGGTGCTCAACAAGGTGGGTAAGCCTATTGTGGTCTCGCAGACCGGCACAAAGTTTGCCAACATCGGCAAGCTCGTCATTTCGCCCGATGGCAAGATGACCACCGAGTTGATTCCCCTGGATCAGGTGACTGAGAAGGATGCCTACGTGGCACAGCTCACCGACAGCATCCATGCCATCCTCGACGCACAGACCAGCCGTGTCATCTGCCAGAGCGAGGTGCCCCTGCGCATTCTCGACGATGAAGGCCGCGAGATTGCCCGTATGGGCGAAGCCAACGCCGGCGATCTGGTCACAGATGCCTACCGCCATATAACAGGTGCCGACATTGCTGTGCTCAACAGCGGTAGCATCCGCAACGAAGTGAAGAAGACGGGCGACCTGACCTACGGCGACCTCCTTTCGCTCCTGCCCTACGACAACTACATCGTGGTTGCTGAGGTGAAGGGCAGCACCCTCATCAAAATGCTCGAGAAACTCGTCAGCTTCCTGCCCACGCCCGACGGACAATTCCCACAGGTGTCAGGCATGAAGTTCACCGCCAAGGTATCCGACCACAGCGTGAGCGGCGTGCAGGTGCTCAATGGTGCCACCCAGCACTACGAACCCATCAATCCCGACCGCACCTACACCGTTGCCACCACCAAATACTGTGTGACCGATGGTGGTCTGTACAACACCCTGCAAGGTTGCCCCATCGTGCTCGAAACCAAGAAGACCTACTTCGATGTCTTTGTAGAGTACGTCACCGACCGCCTTGGCGGACACATCGGTCAGGAGTATGCTAAGCCACAGGGGCGCATCACGGTCATCAAGTGAACCGATGTTCGTAGGGCGATGATTCGGACGGATGAGACCTGCATCTACTGCAAGCCGCTTCGGCAAACTCAACATTGTCCGTTACTTCAGTTCCAAGGGTAACCACCGTGCTGGCGAGGCCACCGTGGCGTGGAAATACCTCTACGACGAGAACGTCGCCCAGTAACGTTTCGCCGAGCAGGCACAGGATCAGGATGCCGGCATCGACTACGCGCCGCTGAAGGATCAGTACGCCTTGCTCGTGCATGCCAGCACAGGATTCAGCAACTACCGTCATCTCTCCGACGTGCTCAGCGTTTATCAGCAGCTGAAGCGCAACGGCTTCGACGACGACCATATCATCCTCGTCGCCGACCGCTCTGTGGCCGACAATCCGAAGAACCCCGAGCCCGGCACCATCCGTGCTTCTATCGGCAGTCCCGACCTGATGTCAGGCGCCCAGATTGACTACGATGCCTCGACGCTCAACGCTGTCGACATCCTGCGCATCCTCATGGGACAGCGCAACGACAAGCTGCCTGTGGTCATCCCGCCCGATGCCGGCAACAACGTGTTCGTCTATTGGAGCGGTCATGGCCGCAGCCAGAACCACGGCGGCGCCAGGGAGTTCCAGTGGCGTGAGACGGATCACCATCAGGGAGTCACCGCCCAGCTGTTGTACGAGGCTGTCACCACCATGCAGCGCGACAAGAGCTTCCGCAAGCTCTTCATCCTCGCCGAGCCCTGATATGCCGAGTGTGTGGTCACCGACCTCAACGGCATTCCGGGTGTCCTCGCCATGACGGGTGCCAACGAGCAGGAGCAGTCGTGGGCTGACAACTGGAACTCCGCCGGCTCATTCTGGATGAGCGACCGCTTCACGCAGAACTTCGTGACGGCCATCGCCGAGAATCCTGCCATCACCTATCGCGACCTCTACCTCTACTGTGCCCAGCACACGCTCGGCTCCCATGCCCGTATCGTCAATGCCGACCACTTCGGCAATCTCTACCACACGGGACCGGCAGAGTTTATCAAGAAATGAGGTTGAGCGTGGAAGGGACACCCAATTTGGGACTGCTGACACGTCGGAAGGTCTCTCCGAGATCGGTGGCCAGGTCGTTGAAGGAGTTGTAGCCTTCGGACTTGATGCGCAATTCCAGTTCCATGACGTCGATGGGGTTGTCTGTATCGACAAGCCGGCAATGTTCCACAGCATGGCGCAGTTTGTCGCTGACAAACAGACCTCCGTTCACGTCTGCCCGTGCCTCATCCATCGGAATGACGAAATTGTCGGCATCCTTGGCGGTCATGTAGTTGCCCTCCAGCAGGTCGTTGATGGCGTCCGACTGCAACTTCACCTTTTCCATGTGGTTGGTCATCGTGTCG